>JAKEER010000029.1 GCA_022616615.1 Acidobacteriota bacterium | reverse complement strand
TTGTCGATCGACACATTGTCCTGACCCGCCAAGGCTCCCAAGATAATCCGGCAGCGAGGGAAAAAGTAATCTGTAAAGCTATTTAAGGGACACTACACTAGGTTCCGGCCAGGGTCTCAGGAGAACCTCGTCCTCGTTCTCGTCGTCGTACTCGGCATTCGTCGAGGACGACCACGAGGACGATGAATCAGTATCATCGGTTGTGGCGGCGTCACGCAGGTTGAACTTCCAAGAAGGCGCTGTTCAGCGTCAACGATAGAAGCTGATTTCGCCGCTGAGCGAACGCAGGAACGCCACAAGTGCTTCCTTTTCCTGAGGGGTTAGCCGCAAAGGCTGAATAAGCGCATCAAGATGGGGATTGCGCTTCCCGCCTTGATCATAAAAATCCACGACGGCCTCCAGCGTGGGCAAACTGCCGTCGTGCATGTAGGGCGCAGTCTGGGCAACTTGGCGCAAGGTTGGCGTCTTGAACGCGCCTCGATCTTTGGAAATGCCGGTCACAGCACCCCGTCCTTCATCTGCGAAGCTGTTCCCGTTCCATCCGACACCCACGTTGTGAAACAGGCCGTCACTAAAGTTATAACCCTGATGACAGTGACGGCAGTGAGCCTTGCCGTCGAACAACTTCATTCCCTCCATGGCCTGGCGGCTCAAGGCAGCCGGGTTACCGGCCCCGTACCGATCGTAGGCAGAATTGCCAGAAAGAATTGTCCGCTCGAAGCTTGCCAGGGCTTGGGCCAGGTTCTCGCGTGTGACCGGCGACCCGAACGCGCGCCGGAAAGCACTTTGGTACTGCGGTAGGCGGTTCAGCCTCTCGACAATCATCGGAATGCTGAATCCCATCTCTCCCTTGTTTTGCAAAGGACCCAAAACCTGTTCCTCGAGCGAACTCACGCGGCCATCCCAGAACTGATAAGGCTGGAAGGCCGCGTTGATTAGCGTCGGGGTGTTCCTTGCCCCCTGCTGGCCGCCAGCTCCGCGACTGGCAACCTGGGTATCAGCGAACGCATGTTCCGGGTTGTGGCAGCTCGAACAGCTTACGGTCTCATCGATGGAGAGCTTCGTGTCGAAGAACAGTTGCTTGCCCAATTCAATTTTTTCGTGAGTCGGGGGACTGTCTTTTGGAAAGGGCACCGCGGGAAGTCCAGGAGGCGGAGATAGTTCAGCCCAGATGTGTTCCGCCTTGGCAAAGGGAGACTGGCGCCGCTCGCCAATAGGGGAAGGATTCTCCCATGCGAAGACCTGCCCAAGGACAAGCCATCCAACGCAGCCTGCCAAGGCATAGACGGCAATCGTTCCCGGCTTAGGTCGTGTACGGATCATGCGGCAATTTCGCGGACCATGAATTTATGATGCAGCCGTGCACTTTTTAACGCAAAATAAAAACGGTTTGAAGTACAAAGTAAGAATCCTGACCGGCTGCGTCTCTCATGATTCGTGTTCTTTTCGTTTGCATCGGAAATTCCTGCCGCAGCCCGATGGCTGAAGGATTTGCCAACTATTACGGAAGCCACCTGCTCGAGGCGAGCAGCGCCGGCATCCGGCCTGCCAGCATCATTCAGCCAGAAACCATCCAGGTCATGCAGGAGAGCGGCATCGATATTTCCCAGCAGCGATCGAAAGGACTCCAGGCGATGAAGCTGGACTGGATGGACTGGGTAATTGTGCTGGAAGCCTCTTTGGCAGGCACGCTTCGCCTGCCCTCCCGGAAAACCCGCCAGCTCAACTGGTTTGTCGCCGATCCCATCGGCCGTTCTATCGATGTCTACCGTTCCGTTCGTGACGAGCTTCAAGTCAAAGTGCTGGATTTCATCGAGAGAGTTCGGCAGGAAGACTGACCGGATTCAGAATGGCATCGTGTGACTTCCTAGGAAAATCGTCGTCGTCGCCCCCAGTACTCGTAATCAAAAAGCCGAGGACGAGTGCGAGGAATCAGTGCTTCAGCACTGGATGAGTGGTTCCTCTTAGAGAAACTCCCCGCCTCAATTGTGGAGGGCACGCCGAGGCCAGCGGCCCTTGGCGGGGTGGTTCATGACGAGCACCAATGTCGTGGGGTGGAAGCCCTCCACGCGTTCGAATCACCCCGGCAGCAGTCGTCGGCTGCCGCCAGACCCTCCTTGGCCAAGGAGGCAATGTCTCCCTTGTTAAACCAACTGCTGTTTCCTTTTGCCAGGCGGTTTGTTGCAGGTCGAACCATCGATGAAGCGGTCGCCGCCGTATGCCGTCTCAATGCCACAGGAATCAGCACCACCTTGGATGTGCTCGGTGAAAACGTTTCTGACTGCCGGGCGGCCGGGGCGGCCGTGGCCTGTTATTTGGAAGCCCTCGACCGGATTCAAAAAGAAGGTTTGCACTCGAACGTTTCCCTCAAATTGACCCAAATGGGGCTCGACATCGACAGAGACTATTGTTTCGCCAACCTCTCGCGCATCTGCGAGCGCGCTGCGGCCGGCAACAACTACGTTCGAATCGACATGGAAGGCAGCGCCTACACGGAAAAAACCCTCAACTTCTATTACAATCTTTTCGGGAAGCACCAGAATGTGGGCATCGTCATTCAAGCCTACCTCCATCGCAGCGGGCAGGACGTTCGCAGGCTGATCGAGCTAGGCGCTCGGGTCCGGCTCTGCAAAGGCGCTTACAACGAGCCTTCCAGTCTGGCTCTTCAGGCCATGCCCGCGATTCGGCAGAACTTCATGAACCTGGCAGCTCTGCTCTTGCAGAAGGGAAACTATCCGGCCATTGCCACTCACGATGATGTGCTCATTTCCTGGACGAAGGAGTACACCGCGCAGCAGCAGATTGCCCAGGAGCGGTTTGAGTTTCAGATGCTCTACGGGGTCCGCGCGGCGACCCAGCGCCAACTCGCTGCCCAGGGGTATCGCATGCGCGTTTATGTTCCCTTCGGTACACACTGGCTGCCCTATTTCTACCGGCGCTTGCGAGAGCGGAAGGAAAATGTTGCGTTCGTCCTCAGGAATCTGTTCAGGAAATGAACTCAGGCTTGCAGCAGCTTTTGCAGGACCGGCTCGTTGGCGGGAGGAAACTGGTAATTGCCCAGTTCCGGCAGAGGAACCCATTTGCACTGGCGCGAACCCAGAGCCTGAGCTTCGCCGCCAAGATATCGGCAAAAGTAGAAATTGAGCAGCACAATCTTTTCCGAGTACTCGTACTGCACCGTTTCGAAATAGCGTTCGACTTCAATGTCGACATTCAGCTCCTCGCGGATCTCTCTTCGAACACATTCTTCAAACGATTCATCGGGTTCGCGCTTGCCCCCGGGAAATTCCCAATAGCCTGACAAATGCGACTTCTCGTCGCGCTGAGAGATGAGGATGTGCCCTTCATTAAAGATGATGGCAGCGGCCACCTCGACATGAGGCTTGCTGGCGAGCTGACTGGCAGAGATCAAAGACATGAGCTGAACCCGTCGGGCTTGTTGCACCGACGCAAAGGACGCTACGGGTAATTCCTATTGGATGAAATCGATCGCTAACTTGAATCGGTGCGTTGAAGGGCTTATCGGCATGTGTTTGCCATGTCGTTAAAGGCTTAGTACTGCGTTTCATAAATATGGTGATTGGGCGTTTTTCCAGAAGTGCAGCGGCAGGAGGCCGCTGCTTCCTCTGAACGCCCTGTGGGAATGTTGACCCGGGGCGCCGCCAGCGGCTCCTGCCGCTCGCGGCGCCCTGGGCTACCGTCTGACGCCCCGCCTGGGGCTCTATAAGGAAGAAGCGGCCTCCTGCCGCTGCACAAATGTCCAGTCTCCAGAATATGGTGACGCATTTTTCAAAGGTCGAAAGGAAGCCTGGAGAGACCTGATTTCGCCTAGCGGCTCCGCCGCCCGATGTGCGGAAAGGCTGTGCCTTTCCGCAGGGAACCTTGGCTTCCGCCGCAGTTTTTCGGTTTCGGCTGGTCCGGCTTAGCTTCCTGGAGTCCGCTAGTTGGCTGTCTAACCTTCAAACACAAAATCTTAATGCTCGGAGTGCTCCAGGAAGCGCTCCGCATCCATCGCCGCCATGCAGCCTGAGCCGGCTGCCGAGATCGCCTGGCGGTACACATGGTCCTGCACGTCGCCGGCGGCAAACACTCCGGGAATATTGGTCTTCGTTCCGTCGTGGGTCAGAATGTAGCCGTTGGCATCCATCTCAATCTGCCCCTGAAAAATTCCCGTGTTGGGTTCGTGCCCAATGGCCACGAAAACTCCGTCGCTTTTGAAATCGGTGACCTCATCGTTCTTCAGGTTGCGTAGTTTCACACCCTGCACATTCTTGGCTTCCACGTCGTAAATGTCTTCAACGACGGTATCCCAAACAAAATCGATCTTGGGGTTCCTGAATGCCTTGTCCTGCATAATTTTCGAGGCGCGCAGCTTGTCGCGGCGATGAATCACGGTCACCTTGTTGGCAAACTTGGTCAGAAAAGTGGCTTCTTCCATGGCCGAATCGCCGCCGCCGATAACGATGATTTCTTTCCCTCTAAAGAAGTAACCATCACAAGTCGCGCAAGTCGAAACTCCGTAGCCGATCAGCCTTTTCTCCGATTCAAGACCAATGAGCCGGGCTGAGGCTCCGCTGCAAATGATGACCGACTTCGCCTGAATCTCTTCGTCGTCGGTGTACAAATGGAAAGGCCGCTGCGACAAGTCTGCTTTGGCGACGAAGCCCGGCAGAAAGTCGGTCCCAAACCGGCCAGCCTGCTTCTTCATGGCGTCCATCAAGGCGGGTCCCATGATCCCTTCTGGAAAGCCAGGAAAATTCTCCACGTCTGTGGTGATTGAAAGCTGGCCGCCAATCTGTAAGCCCTCAATCAGTAAGGGGTTCAGATTCGCTCGAGCTGCATAAATGGCCGCCGTATACCCGGCAGGGCCTGAACCGATGATGACAACGTTTCGCATCGTTGCTCCTGACATGCATCTGGATGATGACTGCCTGCCTATGAGCTGTCGACGCAGCCTACAGGCGAACCGCTATAGTAGCATGGGACTCCTACTTTTAGGCCATGACGCCAGCGTGGCAGCGGGGCTACATCTTGGCGGATGCCGGACATGGCTCGAGGCGCCCTATGCGTCCTGCAAAGTCCCTCAGCCCTCCCTGAAGAAGAGAAAAACCCGCCTTTGTAGGGGTCGGCCGCTGTGCCGACCCCCCTGTGGTTGCCGAAAGCATTTGAAATCAGGGCTCGGTAGCAACCGGGAACGCCACAGCGGGCGTTCCCTACGGAGTTGCGGCAATTTTTTCACAGTTCCCTCACACCGGCTTTCGCCGAGATAGTCAAGCCGGAGGCTTGCTGGCCGCTTGCTCCTAAGGTTTGATTAGGTGCTAGATTTGAGCTTCTTTACACGGCTTGTAGAAAGCGATAACGTTTGGCTCGCTCGCGGAGTGGCTTTTGGCAAGTTCAATTACCATGGAAACGCTTTACCAAACTATCATTCAATCTGAGTTGGGCAGCCTGACAGTGATGGTCACCGACGAGGGCCTGTGTGGCCTGGAGTTTGACAAGCCGGACCGCCAAGCATTGCTTCAGGAGAGAGTGTCAAAACGGTTTCACATGGGTCGGGTTGTAGAATCCGGGCATCCTTTCTTGGAAAAAGTGCAGGACTGGCTGGCGGCCTACTTTGCCGGGCGCTTTGATCGATTGGGGCGGCCTCGTCTGGATCTTCGCGGTACTGACTTCGAGCGGCGGGTTTGGGACTTGCTGCTGGACATCCCAGTGGGCTCAACCGCGACCTATGGCGAACTTGCGGGCCGGCTGAATCGCGCCGAAGGGGCCCGTGCTGTTGGCCTTGCCGTTGGGCGCAACCCAGTGGCCATCATTGTCCCATGCCATCGCGTCGTTGGAAGCAACGGTTCGCTGACGGGCTATGGCGGCGGGCTGGAACGCAAACGCTGGCTGCTGGGGCATGAATGCTCGGCAGCACCGGGATTGTTCTCTTCCGCTTCCAACCGTCAATGAATGCGAATCGGCTTGACCGGCGATTTCACTTTGAATTTGAAAGAGGAAATTCCATGAAGAAGAAAGCTCTGCTGGTGGCCTTGCTAAGTTGGGCTGTTCTTAACGTCTTCGATCCAATTGCGGCGGGAAACGATGCCCTCCGCAAGGCTCTGACGTTTCACGCTTCCTTTGACCGAGTCGTGGACGCCGATTTTGCGGCGGGGAGCAAGCAGCTTTATACGGCCACCTCATACAAGAAGCGGGAAGACGCAAAACCCGGGCTGCATCATCCGGACGTCCACTTGGCCGCCGGAGCCGGGCGGTTTGGCGGCGCGTTGAGGTTTGCGAAGAAGAACACCAAGGCTGTCTATTACTCAGCCGAGAAGAACGTGGCTTATCAGCCGAGCGATTGGAATGGGACGGTGTCGTTTTGGCTAAGCCTCGACCCGGAAACGGATCTCGAACCGGGATACTGTGACCCGATTCAAGTGACCGACGAAGATTACAACGACGCGGCTTTATGGGTGGACTTTACGAAGGATGACAAGCCCCGGCATTTCCGGCTAGGCGTTTTTGGCGATCTCAAGACGTGGAATCCCCAGAACCTCCCGCCAGACAAAAATCCAGATTTTCTGCGAAGACTGGTTGTCGTCCAAAAGACACCCTTTGCCCGCGGCCGGTGGACACACGTCGTGGTCACGCACAAAGCGCTCGGAGGCAGCCAAGGCGGCGTGGCGAAGCTATACCTGAACGGCGCTTTGCAGGGTGCCACGCCCGTCATTTCCGAGCCGTTTGGGTGGAACCTCGATCGGGCTGCCATTCGTCTGGGCGTGAACTATGTTGGCTTGTTTGATGATCTCGCTGTATTCAACCGCGAACTCTCAGCACAGGAAGTGAAGGCTCTTCACCAACTGAAGGACGGAGTAAAGTCGCTCAAACCTTAACCGCGAATAGACGCGAATGGACACGAATAGGGACTTGCTCCTTAGAGAGGAAGTCTATCGGATCGTCGCGTGCGCGATGGAGGTGCTAAACAGATTGGGGCAAGGGCTTCATGAAAAACCCTACGAGAACGTACTCGTTGTGGAGTTCGGCTTGCAGAAAATCCCTTACCTCCAACAGCCTCATTACGACGTGATTGATAAGGGAGTGAAGGTCGGCGACTACGTTCCAGATCTCGTGGCATTCTCATCCATTGTTATAGACACAAAGGTCATTGAAACGATTACAGATCATGAGCGCGGCCAGCTTCTGAATTACTTGAGAATCACTGGTCACGCAGTGGGAGTCATCCTAAACTTCAAGCGTTCCAGGCTCGAATGGGAAAGGATTGTCTTGACGAGGCACGAATAGGCAACAAGGCCCATTAGCGTCTATTGGTGTTCATTCGCGGTTGCCTGAGAGATCTATGTTTTCCTCCAAACGTTTCCAAGCGCGCGCACAACGTGAGATCAACAAGGACAGCTTCATTCATGAGTGGCCAGAGAAGGGGCTTATTCTTTTCGAAAGCCCCAGCGACCCGCCGCCGCAGATCAAAGTGAAGCAAGGCCGGGTGGTCGAGTTAGACGGCAGGCCTGAAACGGATTTTGACCTGCTCGATCGCTTCATCGCGGAATACGCTATCGACGCGTCGATTGCCGAAGAGTGCATGGGAACCGATTCACTCGCGTTGGCCCGCAGCCTGGCCGACTTCCATGTACCGCGGCAGGACATTCTCCGCCTCTGCAGCGGGTTGACACCGGCCAAGATGACGCAAGCGGTCAACCGCCTCAATGTCGTCGAGATGATGATGGCCTTGCAGAAGATGCGCGCCCGCCGCACGCCTTCCAACCAGGCGCATGTCACCAACCGCAAAGAGCATCCGGCGTTGCTGGCTGCCGACGCCGCGGAAGCCGTGGAACGTGGCTTCGCGGAACTGGAGACCACGGTCGGCGTGGCGCGCTACGCGCCCTTCAATGCGCTGGCGCTGCTGGTGGGCTCGCAGACCGGTCGCGGCACGGCGCTCACGCAGTGCGCCGTGGAGGAAGCGCTCAGCCTGCAGTTGGCGCTGCTTGGGTTGACCACCTACGCTGAGACGCTTTCGGTCTACGGCACGGAGCAGGCTTTTCGTGACGGCGATGACACGCCCTGGTCGAAAGCGTTTCTGGCGTCGGCCTACGCCTCGCGCGGCATCAAGGTACGGTTCACTTCAGGGACCGGATCCGAAGCCCTGATGGGGCATTCGGAAGGCAAGTCGATGCTATACCTCGAGGCGCGCTGCCTGATGGCCATCAAAGGCGCAGGTTCGCAAGGTGTGCAGAACGGCTCGATCAGTTGCATCGCATTGCCCGAGTCGCTGCCCGGCGGCGTTCGTGGCGTGATGGCCGAAAACCTCATCGCCACTCTGCTCGATTTGGAGCTGGCTTCAGGCAACGACGCGATGGCTTCACATTCCCAGATTCGAAAGTCATCCAAGCTCATGCTGCAGATGCTGCCGGGCACCGATTTCATCTTCTCCGGCTTCAGCTCGATGCCGCGCGAAGACAACTTGTTCGGTGGCGGCAACTTCGACGCGGAAGATTTGGACGACTACAACGTCTTGCAGCGCGATATGCAGGTGGACGGAGGGCTGCGGCCGGTGGGTGAGGAAGAGGTGATTTCCGTTCGCCGGCGCGCTGCCCAGGCGATTCAGACCGTCTTTCGCGTGCTCGACCTGCCGCCCATCACGGACGCTGAAGTTGAGGCGGCTGTCGCAGCGCGCAGCAGCAGTGACATGCCCGACCGGAATGTCGTGGCAGATCTGGAAGCGGCGGAAAAGTTCTTGAGGGAAGGAAAAAGCAGTCTCGACGTGATTCGCGCTCTGGCCGAGCATGGCTTTCGGGACATCGCAGAAAAGGTTCTCGGTCTGCAAAAGCTGCGGGTGTCGGGCGACTACCTGCAAACTTCCGCGGTCGTGCTGGCTGGCCCTCGAGTCTTGAGCGCGATCAACGATCCAAATGACTATCGCGGACCGGGAAGCGGCTACTCGCTGAGCTCGGAAAGGTGGCAGGAAATCGCTTCCATACCGCAGGCGCTGCAGCCGCAGAAGATCGGCCAGCCCAGCACCGGGAAACCCCAGATGCGAATGCAGGAACGCGGCGAAGCTCGTGCGGGAGCTGACCCTCGGGAGATTGTCATCGCGTTGGGGCCAGCCTTTGGAACAGCGATGGATGCGACTCTGCTGGGGCTGCCTCACGAAGCCGTGCTGGGCGCCCTCATCGACGGGGTTGCCGCTGAGGGGCTGAAGGCGCGTGTCGTGAAGATCTATTCAACTTCCGACTGCGGCTTCATCGGTCATGCCGGCGCCCAGTTAAGCGGCTCCGGCATCAGCATTGGTATTCAATCGAAAGGCACCACTGTGATCCATCGCCGTGATCTGGAGCCGCTCAACAATCTGGAGCTTTTCCCTCAGGCGCCCAATCTTACGCTCGACTCCTATCGCGTCATCGGGCAGAACGCGGCCAAGTACGCCAAGGGAGAACCGGTGCTTCCGGTTCCTATCCAGATCGACAACATGGCACGCCTCAAATACATTGTGAAGACGACCCTTCTTCATCATCGCGAAACCGAGCAAGTGGTGAGAGACAAGCCGGCACAAGAAATCCAAGTGGATTTTCCTGAGAAAGAGACTTCGGAGCCGAATCGCAGGCACGAAATGCAAACCGCGCAGACACAGAGACGCGGAGAGTGAGGGAAGGCATCATGTAGCGCAGACCGTGCTTTCTGCGGTCTGCGGTTTCGCCGCTCCGAATAGACCCCAAGCCGCAGCCTTCCCTGAAAAGCAGGCTGCGCTACACTGTTATAGAAGCGCCGATCGAATCGAGGGCACCATGAGCAAGGTCGAAGCAAGCGTTGACCACTACCCGCTGTCTGAACGCCAGCCAGATCGGCTGAAGACACCTTCGGGGCTGGCCTTTACGGAGATCGACCTGGATGCTGTGTTGGCTGGGAAAGTGCAGATGAGGGACTTGCGGGTCACCGCGGAAGCGTTGGAGTGGCAGGCAGATATTGCCGAAGCGGCTGGACGCCGGCAACTGGCAGAGAATCTGCGTCGCGCCAGTGAACTCTCCCGTGTGCCAGAGGAGAGGATTCTGCAGATTTATCAAATGCTTCGGCCAGGGCGTGCCTCGAAAGAGGCGTTGATGAAAAGTGCCGAGGAGCTAGAGAGCCAGTGGCAGGCCAGCCGCTGTGCGCGTTTCGTTCGGGAAGCAGCGCGGGCGTATTTCAGGTAGAGTGGTGGAGAGTAAGCCTTCAGGTATCGTTCCCGTCGTCGTCCTCGTCCTCGACGAATTTCAAAGACAACGACAAGACCGATAATAAACGCTGCGGCAGACTGGATTCCGGCTCGCGCTTCGCTTGGCCGGAATGACGAAGTGAAAGTGTTGAAACACTAAGCACCTCCCGTCATTCCAGCAAAAAAACGTCATCCCTGTGAAAACCGGGGCGGGAATCCAAACGACGCATTGAACGACTCGTATGCAAGTCTATTCGAAAATGACGAACCTACGACGATTGCCAAAATCCATTGCGCCACCCAGATGGCAACAGGCCAGGAAATTTCTCGTTGTGGCTGCGACTGCACTGTTATTGTTGTCAGCCTCCACGCTGGCCACCGCAGCGACTCTGGACCGTGAAGTTGCCGAGTGGGTCATCCGCCTGG
This sequence comes from Acidobacteriota bacterium, assembly GCA_022616615.1. Taxonomy (GTDB): domain Bacteria; phylum Acidobacteriota; class Terriglobia; order Versatilivoradales; family Versatilivoraceae; genus VFZK01. Next base: position 2,717 of record JAKEER010000029.1, on the reverse strand, counting down.
GGGGCAACGTCGTGACCATGGGCCCTCAACCGAAGACCATTGCTGACTTGTCCGATTTGCCTCAGAAAGATTTTCGCCTTCACACCGTGAACCTGGTGGGCGCCAACATAAATCCGCCCGATTTGGCTCGTTTGACAGAGCTCACGCATCTCAAGGCGCTCTATCTCCCTGGCCCCATGTGGAACCCGAATGCCGGCCGGCATCCCGATCACAATCCCCAGATGCGGCACCTGGCGAAGTTGACGGACTTGGAAGTGCTTCACCTCAGCGATCACTTCATCACGACCATAAAGCTTCGAGACACAGGACTGGAGCAGATCGCAGGCTTAGTCAATTTGCGGGAGCTGCGGCTCCGCCTCACCGAGATTCAAGGCAAGTCTCTCAGTCCCTTCCTCAACTTGCGCTTTCTCGACTTGAGCTTTGCGCCTGTGGACGACGCCGGCGTCAAGAGTCTGGAAGGTATGGCCGATCTGTCGAAGCTTTATTTGCACGACACACAGGTCAGCAATGAGGGGCTGAAATCGCTCAGCCAGCTTCGCCATCTCACAGAGCTGGATCTTCACGGCACGCGGGTGAACGATGCTGGCTTGTTGCATTTGAAGGGGCTCGCACGGCTACGCAAGCTGAACCTGCTCGGAACGCAAGTCACGGACGCTGGGCTTGAGAACCTGTTGGGCATGAGCGAGCTGGAAGAGCTGGTGCTTTACCGCACCCAGGTGACAAACGCGGGACTGGAAAAGCTGAAGCAGCTGAAGCGGCTGGCAAGCCTGGATTTGCGCTACACACGAACGACGCGGGCCGGAGTTGCCAGTTTGCAGGCTGCCCTGCCAGGCTGTCAGATCGACTTCGTCGATTTTTCCTTGCGCCCTGCCGGAAAGCTGGCGGGAGCGCCTGCTCCTGTGAGCAAAGGCGAAAAGGCGGTGGCGGAATGGATTCGGGCGATGGGCGGGAAGGCCGTGTGGGTTGGTGGCACAGTTCAGGCTGTCTCGCTCGCGTCCACGACGGTGACAGACTCGCAGCTTGAGTCGCTGGGTGAGCTTTCCGATCTCCGCACGCTTGACCTCCGGGGCACCGAGGTTGGCGGCTTGGGGGTGCAGTTCCTCTCACGGTGTGAGAAGCTGACCGAGCTGGCACTCGATCACACGCTGATTACCGACCAGGGGCTGGCTCAGCTTTCAGCTCTGAAGTCTCTCAGGAAGCTTGGCCTGGGGCACACGTTGGTTCGTGGGGAAGGCTTCGCCCACCTCAGGGAGCTGGAAGCACTCACCCAACTGAACCTCGCCGGAGCACCTGTGACAGATTCTGGCCTGGAGCAGGTGGCCCAGCTCAAGAATCTAGAGAACCTTTCCTTGAGTCATTCGGATATTACGAGTGAAGGTGTGTCTCAACTGAAGAGCTTGAAGAAGCTGACCCATTTGAATCTGGCTGGCACGGACATTGGAGACACTGGACTGGCGCACCTCGGGGAACTTGCCGGGCTGATTGAGCTGGCGCTCAGTTACGGCAGGTTTACCGACAAGGGGCTCAAGAGCCTGGAAAGCCTTGCCGCGCTGCGCCGGCTGGAGTTGGTCCGAACGCGCGTGGGCGATGCCGGGCTTCAGTCCATCGCGCAATTGAAGGCGCTGACCAGCCTGAACCTGGACTATACGGGCGTGACGGATGCAGGCCTGGCGCATCTCGCTGCGCTGCAGAACCTGTCGGAGTTGCGGATGGACGGCGGGACCGTTACCGACGCCAGCGTGCCCCACCTGGCGAGTCTGGGGAAGTTGAAGCTGCTGAATCTCTATCACACACTGGTTTCTGAGAAAGGGCTAGAGGTGCTGAAGAGCGCGCTGCCCGGCTGCCAAATCATCTGGGACCGTGACTCCAGCCTGCCGACAAGGCGCGGAAGCTAAGGGTCTGCCCAGGATCAAGTCGGCAGTCTTGTTGTCGATCGCAAGAGAATGCTACCAACCTTTAATTCGTCGTCGTCCTCGTACTCGGCTTTGGCAGCCGAAGAAGGTAAAACGCTCACTTGATTCATAGCCGTACAGGGCCGAGGAACGAGGACGATGACGAAGTTTCTAAGTTGTTCTTGTGCAGCTTGAAGAAGATCCTGCTTGGGGGGTGACCTATGAACATCCACCTGCTCCGTCATGGCATTGCTGCCCCGCTAGGCCAGGAAAACAACTTTCAGGATGGGCAACGGGTTCTCACCGCCGAGGGGATTGTGAAAGTGCGCCAGGCGGCTCAGGGCTTGAAGAAGCTGCGAATAGACTTCGATCTAATTGCTTCCAGCCCTCTGGTTCGAGCCCAACAAACAGCCGAGATCGTGGCAGAGACGTTGAAATTCCGGCAACTGCTCGTCGAATGGAACGAACTGGCGCCGGACGGGCCCGTGGACGGAGCCCTGACCCGGTTGCTCAATTTCCGCGACCGCACCTCCGTGCTGCTGGTGGGGCATCAGCCGAGTATCGGTTGTCTGGCCTCATACCTGATCTTTGGAGATCCCAGAGTCTCTCTCCCGTTTAAGAAAGGCGCTTTGTTTTGTGTGCAGTCGAATGAAGCGCCTCCCTGGGCCGGGGAGTTGTTGTGGACACTTCCATCCAGAATGCTACGGCAGATCGCCGAGTTGTAACGCTCGGTCTGGCTAAATTTTTAAGTCTGAAACCCTCGCGTGAATTCCAGCTTCCCAGTCCCGCCTGAGCCCCACAGTCGCTGCCGTCTGACCCCAGCCA
>JAKEER010000293.1 GCA_022616615.1 Acidobacteriota bacterium | reverse complement strand
TAGGCGTCATTCCTGCCTGTCTATTGCTGGACAGGGCTGTTGAAACGAATATTGAAGTGATCCGCAAGCCCACCGTTTCCAAAGACGGGCGGCTGGTACTTAGAGCCAGAGTGCCTGAATCGCATCTCCCAAAAAGAGCGAAAGTCGAGGTGACATTGCTCGGTTTTCCGGAAGGGAATCTCATTGGGAAGCCTTTATCACTCTTAGTCGGAGAAGTGGAGCGACTGGCTTTCGAACTACCTCAGGAGTTGCAAGAGGCGTGGCGCGGGGTCAAGCATTGGGATTGGAGCGACCTTCCTTTCCGCTTCGCTTTGCGCCCTCTGACTGAAACATCGGAAGAAACAGTGGAAATATCTGAAGGTGAGGCAGCAGGTTCAGGCCGAAGGAGGCGGCTGACCTATGTCTTCGAGTCAACTGGACAGATTGCAGCAAAGGTTCACTCAATTCTGGAGGTTCGCAGAGCGTGAAGCAGCCGAACGTCAGACAACGCTGAAGCCGCTAGCCCACGTGCAAGAGAACTGGGAAGATTGGTGGGATAGCGAACTGGCGTCCGCCGAGCGAGCGGAGCTACAGCAACTAATGAGCGTCATTGGCCGCAATGAAGCCGCGCAGCAGAGTTTCGTGGATTGGGTGGCAGAGTGGATAGCTGAACGGTATCAGCGGCGCGGGGCCGGACGTTGGGCGCTGGCGCAATTAACACAGCTACCTCTGTTCCAGCTCTGGAAATGTTTGATACCTTATCGCCCGGAAAATCTCCGTGGCCCCAATGCCATCATTCTGCGGCAGCCCAAGGGAGGGAGCAAAGAAGACATCAGGCCGCTGGCGCTCTTCGTTATCCCGAAGGAAGCGACCGATCATCTTTACCACCTCGTCAATCTGGAAACGAACGATGCTCCGCGACGGGATGCCTGGGAAGCGACCCTCAGTCTGCTTAACGGCTTTGCGTTCTGGGCGCTGCTTCTGTCCTGGGGTTTGTGGGGATGCAAACCCCGCCGCTCGCGGATCCGGACATTGCAGTGGATCGGTTGGACGCTGACGCCGGGTATTCTGCTCTTCCTGTTCTTCACCGCGCCATTCGCCTACTTTGCGGATGACCAGGTCCTCACACTGATCTTAGGCGCGCTGGTGATCATTCCGTCGCTGCTGTTGCTATATGCCCTCGGCTCCAGTGTCCGCGAAGGGTTGGGCGCGTGGCGAAGCGGAAAGATTTGGGCGGAACTGCTCAGGCAAAGCCATCTGTGCCTGCTGATAGGCGGCGCTGGCGCCAGACAGCCGCTGCAGGTCAAAGGCCCATCCTTTGGAGTGGAATTGTGTCTGGGTATCTTGCTGGCGCTGCACGAGGAAGCTCTGGTCACGGTTCAGCAATCGTGGCTCTGGCGGCGGTTCTTTGATCAGCTTAGTCAGAAGTTGCCTGGCTGGAATGGCACCGGGGAGGTTACAGCTTCAGGTTTTATCAAGCAGGTCAATCGCTTGGATGACAAAATCGCGGCGTCGCTCGATCATCCTAACATTACCGACATGATCTTGCCCGCGCAGAAGGAGGCCCGCCTTCGCACGGTGCGGCGATCCGGGCCGGAACTATCCACTGCGAATTGCATTGGGCAAGCCGCGGGAACCTCCGAGTTGCGACTGCATCGCTGCCGTCACCTGATAAAGGTCATTCTGACAATGGGAAACCTGGTGAACCGCTGGAGCATATTTGGATTTATTGCAAAGCTGGCGCTGGTTGTGCTCCTGGGCTTTGCGGTGACCGATATAATCTCGCTTCTCCATCCTCCCAGCTTGCAACCGGAGTGGGTTGAGGAAGCGCAACGCAACAAAGGCTATCGTTGCTACTTCTCTCCGGATGGCAGACCGGAAGAGTTACGACTTGATTTTCGCGCCAGCGAGCCGGACGCCTTTCTGATTGTAATGACCTCGGACTACTACAGGAACCGCGCCGTTGGACTGGACACGAACAAGAAAGAAGGCCTGGACTCCGTAGTAGCGCACATACCTTTAGAAGAACATCCGGCTGCTGTTGGTCCAGCTCGCGGTGAAATAGAGGTGCGCTACATCCGTAAGTTCCTCGGTCGCCGGTTGCCGGATGGAGTTATATTCAGAGGGCCGCTCCCGGCGTGCTAGCCGGCATCGCAGGAAAGGGTTTTCGCCTCTTCCAGTTTAGTCGTGTTGAAAGCATAGGATGACAATGAAAGGAAGGAGGAATCCAATGGGAATCTGTGTCAAATGTTCTGCGCGTTTAGTTAGCGCATGTCTGGTAGCGTTCTTTTTCGTCGGCTGTAGCCTTCCGAGATTGGAGGCGACACTTAAAGTGGAGCCTGGTGTCGTGGTTATGGCAGGCAAGACTGCCGAGATCAAGGCTAATATCGTGAAGCCGCGAAACAACTTGGAATTTATCTGGCGCGCCGAGCGCGGGACTCTCAATCCGCAGCATTCCACTAGATACGAGACGACCTACCTGGCTCCCCCTCTACCTGGCCAGGATCGTGTCTTCCTGGAGATCAGGGAGGGAACACGCACGCTGTGGAACGGCGACGTTATTCTCGATGTAACAAGAGGGGAAGAACCGACGGCTTCGACACCAAGGCCGTCAGCTACAGGCTATGTAACTCAGCCTTTGACAGTTCAGACGTTGACGATTGCGTCTTTCTCTGAACCTGTGCCACTCGGCCCGTTCTATACTCCTGGTCAGGGATGGGCTGAAACCGCAGTGGTGGTTGACCGGGACCCGGCACGGGGCAGAGTGGCGCGCCTCGCCTATGACGTTAGCCAGACCGGTGACTATGCGGGGCTTTATGTGAGATTCAGGGCGCCGAATTTTCGGCCTGAAGAATGGCCGGCGCTTACCTTCTGGCTGCGCGGAGATTCCGGGGGATACACACGTAAGCTCAAGGTAGAACTCAAAACACGAGAGGTGAAATCTGGCTGGAAGATCATCTACATCAATCTCACTGATCAGTGGCAACGATTCCATCTGCGGTTAAGCGACTTTCAGCCATTCGGTAGCTGGGACAGTATGGATGAATTCGTCTTGACCATAGAGAACCACGAAGCGACAGCGCCGAAGGGCGTGCTCTTCCTGGACGATGTCGCATTCGAACGATAACTCTCTATGGCCAGAACAACTTACCCAAAGGCTTAAAGGAGGCAATCAAATGAATATATCTGGGAATTCCTTGAGGCTCGTAAAGCGCAGGTTCTTTTTTTATCCATTGATTCTTGCGGCCCTTTTCATTGGATCGCTCGTGATCCTTGCTTGGCGTCGAGACGCTTCTGTGGTCGAAGCAAAGAATTACAACAGCCAACCGAGTAGATCGTCTTCCGTAACCCTTAGCATTGCCGGAGGCAGTTCCCAGTCGGGCGACTGTCAGGCAATTCAGGAAATGATTGATAGCCTCCCTGATACCGGCGGCGAGGTCTTTATTCCGGCAGGCGTTTACACCTGCACGAAGCCCATTGTGATTGACCGCGACAACGTGCGTTTATATGGACAGGGGCCTGACACAGTGTTGCGTCTCGCTGACGGAGCAAATGCGCCAATGCTGGTGCTGGGACAGACAGAGCCAGCCCCCACTGTGACGCGCCGCGACATCCGGGTTTCAGACTTGGTCATTGATGGCAACCGGGCTAACCAACCTGATGAATGCTGGGGAGGCGACTGCGCAAACAATCCGATCAGAAACAATGGCATCACCCTGCGCCGGGTAAGCGACGCGCTGATCGCGCGCGTGACCGTTTTCAGGGCCAGGTCAGGCGGGCTGGTGAGCGAGTGTGGCTGCCAGCGCCTCATCATCCGCGACTTCACTTCCTCGGACAACCAGTTTGACGGTCTGGCGGGATATGAGACCGAGAACAGCAGCTTTTCGGGACTGCGCTTGCACGACAATCAGGCTGCGGGGTTATCCTTCGACATTCGCTTCAACAACAACTTCTTCAGCGATGTCATCATTACAGGAAGTATGAAGGTAGGCATCTTTATGCGTGACTCGCGGGATAATACCTTTCACGATCTGCAGATCCGGAACAGCAAAGAACACGGCATCTTTCTGGCACAGGTAGATGAAGATACTACCACACCAGCCGCTGGCAACACCTTTATCAGGGGCGTTATCTCAGACTCAAGGCAAGCAGGACTGAGGGTGAATAACGAGTCCTGTGTGAACAATCTGGTCGTCGCCTTTCAGTTCAGCAGGAACGGAGAAGGGTGCATCAGTGGAGCGATCACAGGTTTGGTAAAAGCTTGGGATATAGATTGCCCCATGACCAGCAAGCAGGAGTATTAGTGTGATGAGATTGAAGATAGCTTACTATCCTGCCGCTATCATTGGCGCAGCGCTGGTCGCAGGGCTCGTGTTCTATGGATTTCATTCACGGAAAGCTGACAAGCAGCAGAGCCGCGCAACCGGTGCCATTCCGCCTGCGGGCGTGACCAACGCCCTACCTTTATCTAACTCTGCCATGGCGGCCCCGGAATTTGTGGAGTTGTGCCAGCGGCGTGCTTTCGATTTTTTCTGGCGCGAGGCTGACCCGGAGACTGGGCTGATCAAGGATCGCGCGGGTAATTTTACTACGGATAACTATAACGTCAGCAGCATCGCATCTACCGGTTTCGGACTGTCAGCTCTAGCCATCGGGGTGGAACATGGCTGGATCACCCGCGAGCAAGCTCACGGACGTGCGATCGTTACGCTACGCTTCTTCCGAGACAAAATGGATCAGCAACGCGGCTGGTTTTATCACTTTGTTGATATGCGCGGTGGTAAACGGGCCTGGAACAGCGAAGTATCTTCTATTGACACCGCGCTATTTCTGGCAGGGGCATTGTTTCTTGGCCGGTATTTCGCAGATACCGAAGTCACGGAACTGGCGGATGAGTTGTATAGACGAGTGGATTTTCAATGGATGCTTACGGACGGCGGGGCGAGGCCGCATGAAAAATTGCTCTGTCACGGCTGGACGCCTGAACGCGGCTTTCTGCCTTATCGTTGGGACTCTTATTCCGAGCACATGATTTTATATCTGTTGGCTATCGGCTCTCCTACACATCCGATCCCGGCTGAGAGCTGGGATGCTTGGGCGCGTCCGATAGGGGAATATGCGGGTTATCGTACGTTTGCCCTAGGCCCGCTGTTTGTTCACCAGTTCAGCCATTGCTTTGTCGATTTTCGGGAAAAGAAAGATCGGCTCGACTATGACTACTTCCAAAGCTCGGTTCAGGCAACGCTGGCAAATCGGCAGTTTTGTATTGATAACGCTGAGCGGTTTCAAGCCTATGGCGAGAATGTCTGGGGCCTGAGCGCTTGCGACGGCCCCAATGGCTACCGAGCCTACAGTGCGCTTCCGGGCCAAGCCAATCACGACGGAACAATCGCTCCGTGGGCCGCTATCGCTTCCATCGTCTTCACGCCTGATCTTTCGCTGGCGGCGATGCAGCATATTAACCGAACATATGGAGAGCGGGTGTGGGGGCGGTACGGTTTTAGCGATGCGTTCAATGTAGACAGAAACTGGTGGGGCCAAGATGTCATTGGCATTGACCTCGGAGCCGGGCTGCTGATGCTGGAAAATCATCTCAGCGGCCTGGTGTGGAACCGCTTTATGGATATTCCCTATGTGCAAGATGCAATGCGGAAGGCTGGTTTTGTGACCGTTGGAAACGGAGGGTAGCGTTATGCTTCACCGAAATTCTTTCCGAGCCGGTTTGTGCGGCTTGATCATTCTGTGGTTTACCACTGGCGCTAGCGCGCAGTTGAATGCCAGCTTACAGGGCACAGTAAGAGATACGAGAGGTGATCCTGTTCCGGCTGCCAAGATTAAAGTAATCAACCAGAGCACGCAGGAGGAGAAAGCTGATGTTACTAATGAGAGGGGATTTTACCGTGTCTTGAAGCTGCGACCTGACACATACACGGTTCAAGCTGAAAAGGTCGGCTTCAAAAAGATGAAGATTGAGGATATTGTCATAAAGGCCGAAGATGCGCAGCCGAGGGACTTCACTCTGGAGCCGGGCTTGATGAACTTCACAGTGACTGTTAAAGCTGAGCCCTCGCTCCAATCAGAAGAGGCCAGCATCAGGGGGACAATCACAACACGACAAGCACGAAGGTTGCCGCAGGTCGGACGTAATGTGCTTGAGTTGGCCTTCCTAGCATCTGGCGCTGTGGGCTATAGAGGGCGCAGCGGCCCGGGCAATCGGGCGGAATTCATTCCAGGGGTAGAGCCAATCGTTGGTGGTCCCAACACCGGAGTTGTTCAGTCCGAGACTCAACTGCAAATGAGTGTCAATGGCGGGCGGGTCACCAGCAACAACTACACCATTGACGGGACGAGCGCCAACAGTGCCAATCTAGGCGGTGCTACGGTAGTAACGCCGAATCAGGAGTCGGTTAAAGAAATGGTAGTGATCACCAGCAACTATTCGGCTAGATACGGGCGGAACACCGGCGCACAGGTTGAGATTATCTCGCAGAATGGCACGAATGAATTTCATAGCAGTGCCCTTTCCAATTACGGCTCACCGAAACTAAACGCCTTTAACAAATTCTATGGCACTCCCAGTGCGCCTCGACCGCCACAGCGTGTCGAGTTGCTTGAACGGAAATTTGCTGGCAGTCTCGGTGGCCCAATAGTCAAGAACAGGCTCTTCTTCTTCTCTTCCTATGAAGGGTTACGCCGCAGTAACACCACCTTTGCCGACCTCTTTGTCGAAACTCCTGAGTTTCGCAATTATGTTAGAAGGGAACGGCCAGGGAGCTTTGCCGCCAGACTGTTCAGTGTGGTCGGCATTGAGCCGCGCATTGTCGCACGTGGCTTGCAACCCCTTGTTGCGCCAAATGGAAAACCCATCAACGGTCAGTCAGGGCTGAGCTTTGATGTTGGCTCACTTAATCGGCCGCTGGGCCAAAAAATAGGCGCCACTCAGACCCCCGACGATATTCCAGACGTTACATTCGCTCGCCTGGCATTTCCCGAAAAGACCAAGGGCAATCAGTACAACACGAGAGTCGATTACAATCGCGGTAACGATCAGTTCTTCGTCAGCACCTATTTTACGCAGCTTGAGAACTTGGCTGCCTCGCGCTCCGGCCGTCCCTTTCAGGATATATTATTTCGACCATTCAACTCAGCCGCCACGCTGACTTATATTCGTACCTTCTCGCCGAGGCTGCTCAACGAGGCGCGCCTTAATTTCACGCGCCTTCACGACGACGAGGTCAAAAGTTTAGGCAGAGCGAATCTAGCCATACCTGAGTTAAATACCAACGGCTTCAACATGACGGGAGGGAGGGATCTCGGCATCCCTGGCTTCGGTGGCCTAGTCTTCGGAATTGATTCAGGTTTGCCAAAGGTCCTCACCCAAAATACCTACGAGATTCGTGATACCCTGTCGATAAAGCGAGGCAGCAAGAACTTAACGGTCGGCCTTGAAGTGCGCCGCGAGCAAGACAACAGTAATCGGCGAATCCACGCACGGCCTAGATTCTTCTTCGACAACCTACTTTCGTTGGCCAACGACGCGCCCTTCTTCGAAGACACCGCCGATATTGATCCGGCAACTGGTGGCACGCCTGATAGCCAACGGTACTTTTGTACTAATGAGTATGCCATCTTTGCACAGAATGACTGGAAGTTGAGACCGAATCTAACCCTCAATCTTGGTTTGCGCTGGGAGTACCAATCGCCGTTCACTGAGAAGCAAGGACGTCTTTTCAATTTTGTCTTTGGCCCGAATGGGCTCGTGGATGGCAAGGTAATCTCGGTCGAACGGCTCTATGATCCAGATCGCAATAATTTCGCCCCGCGTCTCGGCTTTGCCTGGCAGCCGAAGTTCCGGTTTTTAGGCAGACGCTTTTCCGATGAGCGTACGGTGATTCGCGGTGGCTTCGGTATCAGCTATGACCGCCTCTTTGGCAATCTCTTTAACAATGCCCGGTTCAATCCACCTCTCTCCGCTGGCGGCGTAAGTCTCTGCTGTGGTACCGCGATTGATCCTGACCATCCTGGGCAGATCGTCTACGGTTTCGCCTCGCCCAATGCGCCGTTATCATTTCCCGCTAATCCGGCGTTGCGGGGTGGCATCGATCCAATGACCGGCGGCCTGCTCGATCCTAGTGGCCCGCAAAATCTGCCGGGCGGTTTTATTCGACGTGATATTCCTGTGGAGATCAATGGCGCTCCCAAGAAAATGCTGAACTCCTATGTTTACAATTACTCAATCGAAATCCAGCAAAAGGTCTTCAGTAAAGTTGTGGCTTCGCTCGGCTATCAAGGCAGTGCGGGTCATAAACTGATTCGCACGCTTGACCTCAATCGCATCACGCCGGGCGACACGTTCGACTTCGTTAAAGACAAGGTTCAAACCAAAGATGCAAACGGCAACCCGGTTACGCCACGACTAACCGGCAATCCGAATTTCGAGCGCATCCTTTTCCCCTTGCCAGACGTGAATTCAAATTACAATGCATTGATTTTGCGGGTGACGCGTGAGTTTGATCGAGGCCTTCAGTTTGAAGGAATCTATCGGTTGAGCAAGAGCATTGACACCAGTTCATTCGGGCGCGGGGTACAGCAGGACTTTCCCAGCATCCCGCAGCTCAACCGTGGGCCGTCGGATTTCGATGTTCGACACAATTTCACCCTATCGTGGTTATGGGATTTGCCTTTGTCTCGCGTGTTTCGCGGGCGCAGCGATTTTGTCAGCAAGGCATTCGAGGGCTTCCAGATCAACGGTACTCTAACTGCTCATTCCGGGTTTCCCTGGACGCCAGTGGTCTTTGGTCCAGATAATGGTGATCCCAATGGCGATGGTATCCTTCCAGATCGTCCGACCCAATTCTTTGGCGGTGAAATCAAGAACCCATCCAACCAGGATTTTATCAAGGGTATTTTCGGCCACAGCGGACCTGCTGTCTTTGGTGTCTTCTCCGACTGTAACGCCCACCCACAGCGCTGTAATAACAGCATGGTCCGTGGCCTCCCTGGAATTGGACGGAATTCGTTCCGCGGGCCGCAATTCCGGGTGATTGATCTGAGCATTGTCAAGCAGACACGACTGCCGAAATTCCTGCACCTTCGGGAAGAAGCTAATCTCGAAATTCGCGGGAACTTTTTCAACGCCTTCAATCTGCTCAACCTTCCTGCCTTTCAGCC
>JAKEER010000292.1 GCA_022616615.1 Acidobacteriota bacterium | reverse complement strand
GATGGCCTCGCGGGTGACCTCGTAGATGGGCTTGCCGTCCTTGTCCAGCACGCGCGCCTGGGCTTCCAGGGCCAGGTAGTACTTGTCTTTGGCGCGCGCCACCGAATAGTTCTGGGCCTCGGGGATTTGCAGCGAATAGTGGAGGTAGGCGTTGCCGTCAGCGTCGCGCAGCGTAAGCAGGGCAACTTCCAGCGCCGGCACGTCGAAGGTGATGCGGACGTCCACTTCTTCGCGCAACTGCCGCTGCCGCTCCAGGCGCTCTTTGTGGAACTTGTCGTTGGCGATGTTGATGGCCTTCATCAGCATCCCGTCGGAGGTCAGCGACGGGCCCGACTCGATGTCCACCGGCTCGCTCGGGATCAGGCTCAGGCTGGCCCGGGCCAGCTCGATGTTCACCTCCCGCAACAACTGGTAGGCCCCAAAGCGGTTGCCTTCCGTCCCCGAGCCCCGCACCAGCTTGGTGGGGCCGTCGACGTAGGGACTGTAGAGCCGGTAGTCGCTCATCCCGTACGCCTGGTAGAAGAGGACGTAGAAGAAGGGGGGTAACGCCGGCTCGCTGCTGCTGTAGAACCAGAGCTCCATCGGATAAGTCTGCCCGCCGCCGGGATAGGGTGCCCGGCTCTTGGGCGGCCCCAGGATGATGTACATCCGCCCGCGGTCGCTGCGCCAGCCGTCGGCGGTCCAGGAGCTGCTGAAAAAACTGTTGGCGTACTCGATGCGCCGGTAGTGCTCTTCCTTGTACTCATTCTGCGGCGTCCCGGGGGTGGGATCGCGGTCGAGCCAGAAGCGCTCGATGAATTTGTCGCGGTCCTCCTCGGTGGGAATGGTCAGGAAGAGCTTCTTTTCGTCGTCAGAGATGATGTAGACGACTTCTTCCTCCAGCCACTTCCGGTGGCGCTCGGTGAGGTCGGCCTTGGCGGCCTGCGCCCACGGGACCAGGCCGAGCAACAGCCAGCACGCCAGCGCCCAGGCGGCTCCGCGGCGATGAATAGCAGTGCGCTCTCTCATACTCACGTACCCTGCCAACCCCTGTGGGGCATTCGATTTAGTGTGGGGAAGTCCCCTCAGCGATAGTAGACCACGCCTGATTAGATTGCAATTCGCCTCCCTCAGGTTGGACGCAGTAGAATAGCGGCCAGGGAGCAGAAACCTGATGTCCCTGAGCCTCGAGGAGCAGGGCCGGCTGCTGGCGCTGGCGCGGCAAGCCTTGACGGCGGCGGTCGAGCACACATCGCTCGATCTCGGCGGCTGGAGTGCTGAGCGTGCCAGCGAAATCCTGACGCGCCCGGGCTTCGCGTTCGTTACCCTCTACCAGGGAGGCCGGCTGCGCGGCTGTGTCGGCTCCCTGCATCCCGAGAAGCCGCTCTACCTGGCGGTGGCCGATAGCGCAGTCTCCGCTGCACTGCAGGACCCGCGTTTCCCGCCGGTGGCGCCGAACGAGCTGCCCGGCCTGCGCCTCGAGGTCTCGATCCTCTCGCCCTTCTTCGTAGTCCAGCCGGAAGAGGTTGTCCCGGGGGAGCACGGACTCTTCATCTCGCAGGGCTTTCAGCGGGGCCTGCTCCTCCCCAAAGTGGCTGCAGAACACGGCTGGGACCGCGAGCGCTTCCTGGCGGAAACCTGCCTAAAGGCGGGCTTGGAGCCCAGCGCCTGGAAGAAGGGCGCCCGCCTCGAAGCCTTTACCGCCGTCTCCTTTGCGGAAGACTAGGATTGCTCCGGCGCGGCCCAGGTTCCCGCGCGCCGCGGCGGAGAGCCCAGACCGCAATGCAGAGCCCGATGACAGTCCCTCTCTCGCTGGGCATGATTCTCTTAGAATCAGATCGTCCACTTTAAGCGATGCTGAGCAAATATGAGTCAGGAGAGAACAGTGAATGATCTCAAGGATTTGTTCGCCCGCCTGTTAAGTAAAGTACTCAACCCCAGGACGCTGGACCGTCGAGTCGACAAGCCGTCCTCCCGCCCTGAACCGAAAACCCTTGGAGGCGAGCCGTGGTACCCCCGCTCCTTTGAGAAAGGCGATGTGACCGGCCAGACATATCAAGTGTACGACGTGCTAGGCATGGGCGGCTTCGGCATAGTGTATCTCGTCTACTGCCCGGATCAGGATTCTGTGTACGCACTGAAGACCTTGAGAGATGAATATCTCCACGATGCCGAAACCAGAAAACGCTTTCGAAGCGAGTGCCAAGTCTGGATAGACCTCGAACGCCATCCTCACATTGTACGGGCCTATCTTGTCGATCAGGTTGCGGGACGACTTTGCATTGCTATGGAATACATTGCTCCAAATGAGAGAGGGATGAACTCACTCGAACATTACTTGAGAAGGCACCCCCCTGATTTTCGGCAAAGCCTTAGGTGGGCTATTCAGTTTTGCCATGGCATGGAATACGCCTATTCAAGAGGCATTCGTTGCCACCGCGATATCAAGCCACAGAACATCCTGATCAGCCAAGACAGACTTATCAGAATCTCAGACTTCGGTCTTGCAGGCGTCATTGGATTGTCAAATGTGATCTCAGGAATCAAACTACAGCTTGCGGGGCAGCAAGCAGGATTCTCTGTGCAAACGAGGGATGGGAGGGGCTTCGGCACGCCAACGCATATGGCACCAGAGCAATTTATGAACGCTGCTGCTTGCGACCAGCGAAGTGATATCTACAGTTTCGGGGTCGTCTTGTTTCAAATGCGAACCGGTGGTCGTCTTCCGTTTCTTGCTCCGTTGCCAAGAGATGCTTCAGAAGCTGAGCAAGTTCGGTTTTGGAAAGCTATGTGGAAGTTGCATAGCGAAGGTACAATCCCAAGTCTGGATTCACGTCTATTTGATGTGATCCATCGGTGCGTTGAAAAAGAACCAGATAAACGGTACCCAACCTTCCGAGAGCTGCGATCAGATTTAGAATCGCTTCTAAGGCGAACGACGGGCGAGGTTATTCCTCCACCAAAATTGGAGAGGCCAGGAGTCTGGGAATGGAAAGCTAAAGGCGTAAGCCTAGCCGCCCTCGGTCACTACAAAGAAGCTGTAGAGTGTTTTGATAAGGCCCTTGCCCTTGATCCCCTTGATGCCATTGCGTGGACTAACAAGGGATATGCGCTGCATAAGATTGACCGTGGCCGTTATGAGGAAGCACTTCGCTGTCTTGAAAGGGCGCTTGAGCTTGATCCGACTGATGCGCATGCATGGAATAACAGGGGAAACGTCCTTAACAATATTTTCCTTCATGAGGAAGCGCTTCGTTGTTACGAAAGGGCACTTGAGCTTGATCCCGAAGAACCAGGGTTTTGGGTCAGCAAAGCAAACGCCCTTTTCGAGCTCGCCGATATCCTTCGCAAAACAAGCTACGAAGACGCTTTTGCCTGTTATGACAAAGCACTGGCAATTGACCCATGCATTTCAGCTGGTTGGTCCTGCAAAGGACGCGCACTAGCACGGATTGATCGGCATCAAGAGGCCATTTCCTGCTTGGACAAAGCGCTTGAGCTCAACCCCAGCGATGCTGCAATCTGGTACGAGAAAGCCTCCTCCCTCGGATTACTAGATCGTTTTGAAGAAGCGATTCGGTGCTATCAACAGGCAATTGCAATCGCCCCGGAAAACGGCGAGTACTGGCTATGGAAGGGTGGAATCGAATCGAGAATCGGCCGCAAACAAGAAGCTGTGAATTCTTATCAGCGGGCAATTGAACTATTATCGTCAAAAGGAGACTCCTTAGCTGCTTACGCGCGAGAGAGATTGGAAGAACTCATATGAGGATAGCAATTCTGGGGTGGGGTTCTCTCATCTAGGGTTCACGTGATCTTTCCCGAGATTAAAAATCATGGGCCACGGTTCTCCTCTCAGGACCATGGTGGCACATGAACCCTGACCCGCACGAACAAGTAAACATTGTGCCGCCGTATCGGCTTCACCAGGTCAACCGGCCCACCGGGAATGAAGAGAGGACCACCCAGAAAATGAGAGGCAGATGCTTGCCATCGAACCATTCTGTCGTCCAGATAGGCGATTCCATTCAATGCGTCCAAAATGCACTTAGCGACGTTATCCATGTCAAACCGTCTCTTGCCAAGGTGGAAATAGTCCACGAGGACATTCAACTCACAACCGCGAAGTGGTCTACGGAAAACCTTTCTGGCCTCCCGCCGAATCAGCTTCTTGTAGCGCGGAGCATTCGGCGAGCGAAAGGACTTGGCCTTGCCGGGAACAACGAATCTGTATTCGGTATACCGGCCTATACTACTTGTCATGCGAATCCAGAATCTGCAGTCTCGTGACGGCTGTTCTTGGAAAAATGTGAATGTCCGCCTCTGGCTCAATATGCTCGTACCTAGTTCGTTGAAGCCTTCCGAGTTGCGCTTTTTGCCTCACATTATTTAGTAAGACCACGAATCTCTTCGTCTTCGCAAAGAAAAGACCGGTAACTCGGGCATTGCGTCCCTTAAAGCTCACGTCGCAAACGGCTGCACGAAGTTGGGGCTTCATTCTGATAACAAGATCGGGGCAGCGCTTTCGCCCTGCATGGTAAAACCCGCCCCATAGTAGGGGAGGTCGCCATCCTTTTTCAACGGATCGATCGTCGCGCGCCGCGGCGGAGAGCATAGACCGGCGACACCCCCGTCGTCACACGATCGCTCGTTTCGTCAATGGAATCCGACTCCCATACGTCAGCATGCGCCAAAGCCACTCGAGCGGTCCGAACTGGAAACGGTCGAGCCAGGCACGGCTAGCCATGATTTGAACGAGATAGACAGCGATGCCGACTGGCACGTACAGCGTTGGGCCCATAGTCCCCCCAAGCCCCAGTCCTGTTCCATAGAAGATCAGCGTGCAGATCACACTCTGGCCAACGTAGTTGGTCAATGCCATTCGACCAACCGGAGCAAAGTGTTGTAGCAAGTGCTTTCCGTTCGGACCCATCCAGAGCAAACAAAGCAGAGATGCATAGCCGGCGCTCAACGGCAGGATGCCCAGCGTGCCACTCACCGTCTGCAGCCAGGACTCCGACGAGAACGTGCTGGCGTAGATGACGTTGAGCGGGACCCCGGTAGCGATCCCCAGGACCGCTAGGCGTTTGATGATTGGCCGGTACTTTTGCAGGTTCTTATGTATTTCGTTCCGCCCGATGTAGAAACCCAGCAGGAAACACCCGAAGATCTTGAAAATCATTCCACTTGTAATGACATGATCCAGTTGATTGAACCAGGAGCTGAGGTTGAGGCGTACTATGTCTGCAGGGCTCCGGCTCGTCCAGATATCGATCCGTGTAGCGTGAGTGAAACCGAAGCGATCGAAGAGCAGATCCCGCGGAGCGGTAAAGGACTCGGGGGGAATTGCGCCGACGAGCTTGATAGCAGCGGGAGCCATCAGCGCCAGCACGGAGAACACGATGATTGTCCGATTCCGAGCCCTGACGAAGGGCAGAAGCAGTGCTCCACAGAACGCATAGAATTGAAGTATGTCGTCGTGCCAGATTAGAATCGCGTGCGCCACGCCGATCAGGTACAGGAACCACACGCGCCGGAGAAAGAAGCGCTGAAACACCAAGTGCTTCGCTTGCGCGCGCGTGAGTAAGATCGCGAACCCTATTCCGAACAGTACCGAGAAGATGGTGTAGAACTTTTGCTCGATCAGAAGCAGTTCGAGGAAATCGAGCACTCTGTCGGTTGAATAGGTGTCCATGCTCACCTTGGCGGACTCGGGCAGGTAAAGGTACAGGGAGTAGAGGATCATGTTCGCGGTGATAATCCCCAAGAGCGCAAAGCCTCGCAGGACATCGAGGAACTCGTATCGTTCCTGTCCCGATGTCGGGGTCAATCTCATGGCTGGCTGAATCCGGGATTCCATCAGGTGTGTACCCACCGGGTTCCGTCACATAACCATCATACAGTCTCCGTAAACCTTTAGACAGAGACAGCCCTGTCGCTGCGAAACCGGAACCGTGGAGGCGCCTTCGCCCTGCAAGGTAAAGCCCGCCCAATAGTAGGGGAGGGCCTGGTCGCCATCCTTTCAACGGACCGATTCTGGCGCGCCGCGGCGGAGAGCATAGACCGCGATGCCGAGCCAGATGACGTTGACGACGGTGGACGGATAGGCGCCGTAGTAGGCGGTATTGACCAGCAGACCGATGCTGCCCAAGGCGTTCAGCGCCTGAAAGCCGCGCGCGTCACCCGCCACCCGCCGGGTCGACACCAACCAGTAGGCCAACAACACCGCCAGCGCCCCGATCCAACCCAGGATGTCTACTCCCCATCGGATGTCCATCGTCGTGATTGGCTCCTTGCGAGTGGGCTAGTTTGGTGTCTGTAGCGGCGGTCTATGACCGTCGACCTACGGTTTGCCCGCGCTTCGGCGCTCGCTCCCTCTGGGCGCTTGCTTGGCCCCCCGACTCGGCGAGTGTAGGCGAAAAAGATGTACGGTGCGACTTGCAGTTCTCGCCTGCATCTATGACACTAGGCACGATTACCCTCAGAGGGAGGCAAGTGATGAGGCTTGGTTTCGCTCTTCCCAACATCGGGCCCCTGGGCGGGCGCGAGTCGGTGACGCGCGTAGCGCAGCGGGCTGAGGAGCTGGGCTACCACAGCCTGTGGGTCATCGAGCGGCTGCTGTGGCCGGTCAAGCCCCAATCGCCCTACCCCGCGACGCCGGACGGCGCGCTGCCCGAGCCCTACAAGCACGTGCTCGACCCGCTCGAAACCCTCACCTTCGCCGCCGCCGTCACGAAGAAGATTGCGCTCGGCACCAGCGTGCTCGACATCCCCTACTACAACCCGGTCATGCTTGCTCGCCGCGTCTCCACCCTCGACGTGCTCTCCGGCGGGCGCGTGCGGCTCGGCCTGGGGCTGGGCTGGTCGCAGGACGAGTTCGACGCCATGGGCGCCGACTTCAAGAAGCGCGGCGCGCAGGCCGATGAATTCCTGCAGGTTCTCAAAGCCATCTGGACCACCAACCCGGCCGAGTTCAGGGGCAAGTTCTACTCTCTGCCGAAGTCGCACATCGAGCCCAAGCCGGTGCAGAAACCCCACCCGCCCATCATCATGGCGGCCTTTGTGCCGGCGGCGCTCCAGCGTATCGCCCGCGCCGCCGACGGCTGGAACCCGGTGGGGATTCCGCCCGACGGCATGAAGCAAATGTTCGACGGCATCAAGCAGATGGCCCGGGTCGCCGGCCGCGACCCGGAAAAACTGGAAATGATCGTCCGCGCCAACCTGGAGGTGCACGAGAAGCCGCGGCCCAAAAACGGCTTCATCTTCAGCGGCACGTGGGAGCAGATCAAAACGGACGCGGAAGCGTGCAGGAGCATCGGCGCCCACGAGCTCATCTTCGACCCCACTTTCATGACGGGCGCGCAGCAGCTCGACCGCTGGCTGGCGCTGATGGAGCAGTGCCGCAAGCTGGTCTAAACCCTATTTCCGCTCGGTCTGCCACCATGCCGTCTTTCTGTTCAACAGTCAGGGAAACTGCTTGGCGGCGAAGTTACGGCCGGGCAATGTGCACAGCCGATGTGAGGTTGACGCGAGAGGGCGCCTGGCGTACGGTTTTGCACAAAGATGAAGTTGAAATCGGAGATTCCGGCTAAGAAGGTTTGCTTGACCCGGGCGGTGCCGCTTTTGCTGCTTGTCCTGGCGGCGTCAGCGACGCCGTTCGCGCAGGAGGAGTCGAGGGCGGCCAGAGTGGTTGTTTGGCAGCCGCGCAAAGGGATGGAGCGCGACTTTGAAGAAGGCTACAAGCGCCACCTGGACTGGCATCGCCGGGCCAAGGACCCGTGGGCGTGGTACGGCTGGACGATCGTTTCGGGCGAGCGCTTCGGCTGGTTTGTCGACGCCACCCTGTTTCGCCGCTGGTCCGACTTCGACGCGCCGGTGGCGCCGGCCGAAGACTCCGCAGACAACCGGGTCAATGTGTTTCCCTATGGCGAAGTCCGCTCGCTGGCGACCTACGAGCTGGTCGCGCAATCGCCCGACTTTTCGCCCCAGGCGCTCACCGCGCCACTGCTGACGTTCTATTACATTCGCGTGCTTCCCGGCGCGGGCACCGTTTTCGAAGAGCGTGCGGCCGCAGTTCTGGGCTCACCCCGCCCCGCGCGCGCCTGCGTCTTGTTGCGTCCCGTGGATGGCGCGGATGAATACCTCTTCCTCGTTCCGCTGAGGAAACAATCGGAGTTGCTGGCGGGAGCGGAGCTCCTCCGCCATCTCGTCGAGGCCTCGTCGGACCCGAAGAGTGCGCAGGGGATTGTCCAGCGCGTGCGGTCGCAGACGGCCCGCTACCGCGCCGAATTGAGCTATCACCCCGAACAAGAGCTGTGACCCTTGCACCTGAATGCGCGCATCCGGAGCCAGACTGAGAGCTAGGATCTTCCCCAGCTCGTGATCCGCTGTGGCCGGATGCAGATGACGGGCGCGTCGGGCGGCAGCAGGCCGGTGCGGTAGTTGGCGTACTTCTTGCGCAGCAAGCCCCGCGCCTTTTCCGCCTCCTTGCGCTCGGCCGCGCCCAACAGCGTTGCCCGCCCGCGAACCAGGACATACCAGAGCCGGTCCCAGTCCTCCTCGTAGTGGTCCACCAGCAGCGCCACCTGCGGGTTGGCTTCGATGTTCTGCAGCCGCCGGAGTCGGCCCGTGCGCTTCGGCTTGCGGTCAATGGCCGTGTAGAAGACGCCGCGGTCGTACACGAAGCAGATGGGAACCAGGTGTGGGCGGCCGCGCGCGTCCACGGTGGCCAACCGCGCCACCCGCGCCGCACGTAGCCGCCGCTCCAGTCCTTTCTGCTGTGGAGT
>JAKEER010000291.1 GCA_022616615.1 Acidobacteriota bacterium | reverse complement strand
TCGCCGCCGAACTGGATGCTGTGACGGCCCCGCACCCAGCTTGTCCGGTTGCTCCCTTCAAAGCTGTTGCGGATGAAAGCCGCCTCCAGGTTGTCGCCGATGTTGAAGAAACCCTGGACTTCGATCTGCGAAATTGACGGCAGGGTCGGATAGATCGGCAGCCGAACGCCCAGCTCCTGCATGCTCGGCACGCCCTGAAAATAGGGGCCGCGGGCGGCGTGATAGCGGTTGTAGGCGAAGTGGAAGTCGTTCAGCGCCGACTGGCTGATCGTCCGCGTCCAGCCCACCATGGAATTCTGAATCCGTATTTGCGCCGCGAGGACTTGCCGGTACGACAACAGGTTGGACGGATCAAAGCTGCCCGCATTCTGAAAATCATCGATGAAGTACCGTCCGGTCAGCCGGTCCTTGGCGGTCAACTGGTGATCGATCCTGGTGATGCCCTGGTCGTACCGGTGGTTGACCGGCTTGCTAATCTGCGTGAAACCGGTGCCTGCCACGGCCGGAATGAACGAGGCCACTTTCACTGCGGCCGGATCGAACCGGCTCACCGGAATCTGGTTGCCGGGGAACGGTTGTCCGGTCAGCGGATCCCGGATCGGCCGGTTGCAGGGGGCACCGCACGTGCTGAAATCACCCCGCCGCTGATCGATCGTCGGCGCAAAGGTGTTCAGGGCGCTCCTGAGGTCCCGCAAGCGGGTGCCCTGCCAACCAACGAAGAAGAAGCTCTTCTTCCGCCCGTTGTAGCCTGGCAGCACTACCGGACCGCCGGCGTGGACTCCAAACTGGTTGCGCTTCAGGAAGTCCTGCTGGCTTGCGAAAAAGTTCCTTGCGTTGAACACCCGGTTCCTCACAAACTCAAAAGCCCCGCCATGGAACTCGTTGGTTCCAGAGCGGGTCACCACGCTGACCACCGCCCCGGCATTGTTCCCCGTGGCCGCCGAGTAGTTGCTGGTCTGAATCGAGAACTCCTGCACGGCGTCCGGCATCGGGAAGGTCTGGTTCCGCTGGAAAAAGTAATCGGTGTTGTTGGCGCCGTCCAGCTTGTAGGCGGTCTGCATGCCGCCCGGAGTCCCGTTGGCCGACAGTTGCAACGCGCCCGGGATCGCTTTGGCGCTCTCGCCGCTGATGCCCTGGAGCACTACGCCCGCCACCGCCGTGGCCAGCCGGGCGACGTCGCGGCCGTTCAACGGCAGGTCGACGATACGGGCGTGATCGACGACCTCGCCGAGCGCCGATGTGCTCGTGTTCACCTGGGCGGCGGCTCCGGAGACTTCCACCGTCTCGGTCAGCGCCCCAAGCTCCAGCGTAATGTTAAGCGTCAGGCTTTGGTTGGCCAGCAACACCGCGCCTGTCTGACTGTGGGTCCGGAATCCGGCGGCCTTTGCCGTAATGGTGTACTGGGCAGGCCGGAGCGAGGGGATCACGTAGTACCCCTCGGCATTCGCCGCGGCGGTGCGCACATAGCTAGTTCCCGCTTCCGTGGCCGTGACTTCGGCGTTCGGAACAGCCGCACCAGAGGGGTCCGTTACCGCCCCAACAAGTGCGCCCAAGCCTTGTGCCAGGGCCAGGGTAGAGATGGCCAACATCGAAATCGTCGCGCAGATGAGTGAGCGAGTCATAGATCCTCCTTCTTGGAGATGAATTATCAGCATTGCGACAACCGCCCCTTTTTCCTGAGAACCGAGAGACCCGAGGACACGGTCATCAGCCTCATCAAATTGTGCTGTGAGAGCCGCTCATTTCATTTTCCTTTCTTGTTTTTTAAAAAGAGAAAATTGAGAAATCATCAAGCAGGCTTTCTTCATGAGTCTTTTCTGTCTTTTCTAGCGTAACTCCACGTTTAACCCATAGCAGCGAGCATCCTTCTCTCACTGCGTTCAAGAAGCAGTCGTACGGTGTTCACATTCGTGTGCCGATCGGTAAAGTTTGCCCCATCCAATTAGGTAGCCCAACCGGTTCTGGCGAGAGACGTTGCTCGAAATGGGGACGGCGCGACAAAAGGTTTCACAGCGCACCTCCTCATCATCGTCGAGAAGAATTTTATCGGAGCAATTCTGGCCGGAATCATCATCGGACTCCGGCTTCCCTGTCTACCAGGATCGGGCCATTTTTTGTCGTAATAGGGCCAAGTCGTCTGTTGGGTCGTGGAAGGCGTCTGCCAACGGGCGGGTGGGTGGCGACCCAATGGAGCAGCGAGTCGATGTGCAGTCACGAAGGCGCGGGAAACCAGCGTGACGCGGAGGAGAGATTCACTGGAGTATCACTGGGCCGTTGGCTTCTCTCACTGAACTGCGAATTGGAAGTTTTTCTGGCTCCCCTCCTGAGATCAGGAGGGGAAGTGCCGCGTAGCGACGGCGGTCGCGTAGCGGCACGGGGGTGGTCTGAGGGATGCACCGAGAACCGTCATTCAAAGGTTTCGTATCGAGGAAGAGCCTTTGCGGCGCGAAACGTTCGATTGGAGGTTCCGCAAGGGCCGGTCGCACCACCCCGGCGCTGGCGTGGGACCGCCGTCCCGTGCCATCGCCCGCCCCTCCTCAGCCGAGGAGGGGAATTAAGATGTCCAATCTCCAAACTGAAGAACAGTGGCCCGTCACTCCAAGATGTTGGAAGGCTCAGTGCCGAAGAGGAGGAGCGATGAAGTCTTGAGCAGGACGGCTGAACCTACAGGGACTGCTTGAAAGCTCTGATGGGAAGGTGTGATGACTGGATCTTTATCCGAGCTTGGTCACCGCCAGCTTTGTGAACCAAAGCCGGCTCGGTGGAGACAGAGAGTTGCCTCCTGTATTCATGAGCCGACATCTGGGCCAGTCTGTGAAAGACTGTCCCAAAGTAGCTCTGGTTGCAGAACCCTACTTCCAAGGCAATTTCGGCAATCGTCTTGTCGGTCGAGGCCAACAGGTGCCTGGCTCTCTCGATGCGCAAGGCCTGAAGATAGTCCATCAGCGTCTGTCCCGTGACCTTCTTAAAGAAACGGGTGAAATTCCGCTTGCTCATATAAATGATGGAGGCGGCATCCTCCACGCCCATCGGGTCGCTGCAGTGCCGGTCAATGAAATCGAAAACCGGGCGCAGCCGATCCAGATCGCGCTGCCTGCGTTCGAAGGCCGGTTTGGAGCCCTGGTAGGGAGCATAGTGTTTCACCAGCAAGGCAAGGATCATCTTCAAATAAGTCCTCGCACAAAGGCGTGAACAGCTTGAGCCGGCGCCCAGCTCGCCATCGATTCGTCTCATCAGGCGGCTGATCTCGCCCGAAAGCCCTGCGTCGGCGGGCACCACGTGAGGAAAGCTGGCATTCTGCACCATAAACGGCATGAGGTATTCTGCATCGGGGCCTGCGCCTCCGGCCGGGCAGATGAGTTCCGGCAAGAACATAATGCGCGGAGCCTTGGAAGGCGTTCCAGTATAGACAAGCCGATGGAAGAAGGTGCTTCCCATGACCAACAGGTCGCCCGGCTTGAGGTCCAGCAACCGATCCTGCACCTGGAACATGACCTCTCCCGACTCGAGCAAGATGAGCTCGAAATAGTCATGCCGGTTCATGCGGATTTCGCTGGGCCGGTCATAGGACCAGAACTGCACCTCCAGAGGAAAGGAAAGATCGAATGGCCAGACATGGTCTCCGGCCGCATTGACCCTGGGATTAACGAACTGATACCCATCTTTCCAAGAGAGGTCGTCCATTAGGAAGTCCTGGTGAGCGATGCACGATAGAGTACCACGCGGAAAGGCTTGCCGCAACCTCCGAGCAAATCCAAGGCTCCGTCAAAGTCAAGAGTCAGCCTCAAACAGCGGGCAGGCGGTCAAGTCCCCCTTAAAAAAGGGGGCAAAGGCCGCAGGCCTTGGGGGTTGTCCTGGCATATTCGCACCCCGTATGTACGACAACCCCCGCGCGGTTTCTGCGAACCGCTGTCCCCCTTTGTTAAGGGGGACTTTGACGGCCCTGCGAACAAATCAGGCCATCAGGTCTCTGAAGCCGAAATGTGCGGGTGCAGTCATCAAGGACCAGCGTCCGGATCGAGCACGGCTGTCAAGCGCGACTCCGCCTGGTGGTGTACGACAACTTTGTGGAAGGATTGCAACTTGGAGGGGCGGGCGACAGGAGCCGTCCGTGGAACTGACCTTGGATGCGTTGGAGAGCTGCAGGAAGATTTTGAATCTGAGACTTACAGGTTCCCTGAACCATTGACTCCGATCCCTTGACTCCGATCTCTTTAACTGTCTGCTCTCAGTTGCGAGCCAAAGCAGAGCTTTCGGAGCGCACCACAGCGCAGGATTCACGGATGATGAGGCGTGGATGGAAGATTTCATGCCGCGGGGCCAAGGGTTTCGCCAGTTCCACCCTTTCCAGCAGCAGTTCGGTCGCTCGGCGGCCCATTTCTTGGATGGGCTGGTCCATCGTGGTCAGCGGTACTGAAAGATGTTCGGCAAAGCGGAGATTGTCGAACCCCATGACAGAAAAATCTTCCGGCACACGCATCTTGAGGGCGGCGAGTTGCTTCAGCAGAATGATCGCCATTTGATCGTTGCCGGCAAAAAGGGCCGTGGGGTGCGGACTGCGACTCAGCAGGTTCTTGAGAGTAAAGGGAGCGGCGCGGTCTTCCAGGGCTTCAGAGGGAATGAAGAAATGCTTCGGCACGGGCAGTCGATTTTCCTTCATGAACTCCAAGTAGGCCTCCATGCGAGGATGAGGTTCAGTCTGCGGGAGCGGATGGCAAAACGCAATTTCCCGGTGGCCCAGTGAAAGCAGGTAGCGCATGGCTTCGTATACGCCAGCCTTCTCGTCAACCGCAACCGTGTCGAACTTCGCCTTGGTAGGGATGCCAAACATTAGGACGAAAGGGATGGAGGCCTTTTCTAGAAGGTCCAACGTCTGTGGAAACTCGCGGTAGCGGTCGTGAGCGATAATGACGCCATCGACCTGGCGCTCAACGAGTTGCTTGATGTGCAACTCTTCCACCGGCAGCTGTCTGCGGGAGCTGCAGAGAAGGATCTGATAACCTCTCTGCAGGGCCGTGTATTCGATCGCCTCGGTGATTTCGACGAAAAATGGGCTTCGAATGTCAGGCAGCAGCAGTCCAATCACCCGCCATTTTGATTTGAGCCGCCTGGCCAAGGCCCGGGCAGCGACAACCCGCGTTCCCACACCGGGGCAATTCTCCAACAATCCTTCTTTGATCAACGGTTCCAGCGCTCGTCTTAGAGTCGGCCGGGCCACCCCGAAAGCTTCCGCCAGAGCCCGTTCCGGCGGAAGAAAAGTCCCCACTGGATAGACCTTGCCCAGCTTCTCTCGTAACCGGAAAGCGATCTCGTCTTTCTTCAGCCTGTTCTTCGTTCGCGACATCGAAACGCTCCCTGTGACTTTGCATGTTGAGTCTAAAACAACCGCAACTATACCACAACAGAGCGCTCAAACGCTTTGTGCGAACGGAGCCGGCAACCGTTACTCGATCTGAGGCCCGTCATTCCCGCGAAAGCTGGAATCCAGTGTCTCCCACGTGGGGCTAGATTCCCGCTTTCGCGGGAATGAATCTAATCGGAACCCTCTAAATTAATTTCTTGACAACCGGTATAGCATCGGTATATATAGTTTTGGACACAACATATTTTCGTGAGTGGTCTCAGCTCGGGGCTGGTGATTTGTTCATGTCCTAATGCAATGGTCAACTCGATATCCGAACGCAGCGGTCACGTCACCATCAGGTGGAAGAGAGCGCGTTACCAGTGAGCTCAACAACCTTTCAGGATGTTTAGTAGCAAGTTTGGGCTACCACTTTAAGACTAATTAGAGAAGTAAAAGGAGAACGAGAATGTCAGTGTCAGGCGCCTATCAGCTCAGCCGGAAAGGAGTATTACGATTCCACGATGAGGGGTATCTGGGACCGTTTCGAATTTGCCCGCCAGAGCAAATGGCTGTCAGCTGTGACCGAATTGAGCGCGAGGTCCTGACGACCGATGGGCCGAACAAGAACAGTCGTCTTCATGCGCGGCATCTAGATTGCCGCGTTGTGTTTGACCTTTGCACGTCGGCGGCGATTCTAGATCGTGTTGCATCTGTATTGGGAGCGGATCTGGTGCTGTGGAGCTCGAATTTCTTTAACAAGAACCCTGGGGATGGGGAATCCCCCTGGCACCAGGACATTAACTACTGGCCAATTGATCCACCGGTTAACGTCAGCGCGTGGATCGCGATCGATGATGTGACGGTAGAAAACTCGTGTGTTCGGTTGATTCCAGGATCGCACAGGAAGCTGGTGCCACATGTGCTGACGGCTTCGGAAAGCCTATTTGCAGGGTTAGGAGAGAAGGCGGATCCCGCTTTCGTAGATGCAAGTAAGGCTATCAATATGGAACTTAAGCCGGGCGAGTTCTTCCTATTTAGTGAGAGGTTGCTGCACCAGTCCGAGCCGAATCGATCGAACAAGAGGCGTATGGGACTTTCGGTACGGTTAACGGTTCCTTTCGTCAAGATATACCATGGCCAGCCGCCTCTATTTCCTGGCCATAAGGTAATTGTTGTCCGAGGGGAGGACAAACTGGGTTTGAATGAGTCTGCGCCCCCTCCCGTAGACTGATGATAGCTGGTCGTGCTCAGTTATTTCAGAAGGTCCTTGGGGCCATCTACAACGATGGTCTTCGACTAGCCCCTGATAATAATTTCGCACTTTGGGAAACACCCGTTGGTGGCTTGCTCGTGTGCCAAGGTTGCGTGCTTCGATTCGGCCCGCCAATCTACCGAAACCTTACCCCATATCTCAGTGATAAGGAGATCAGACCATGAAGTTTCTAAAGAGAAACCATCCACTGGCGTCCTTGCCATTGCTTTCCCTGATGGTAGGTGTGGTTCTCGCCCAAACGCCCACCGGGACCATTTTGGGGACGCTCACCGATCAGAGCGGGGCAGTCGTTCCAGATGCCACGGTTATCGTCACGAACCTTGGCACTAACCGCACACTCTCTGTAAGAACAAACGAAAGTGGCAATTATGTGGCGCCTTTACTCAACCCTGGAGAATACTCGGTGACCAGAAGCTGACGCTCAATCTGGGGCTGCGCTATGACCTGCACGTTTCGCGCATTGAAAGGTTCGACCGTTTGCTCAACTTCAGCCGGACAACCATCAACC
>JAKEER010000290.1 GCA_022616615.1 Acidobacteriota bacterium | reverse complement strand
TCCCACCGATCCAACCTCAGCCAAAGCTCGCCAACCGGGTCGGTCGTGCCGCCGCGCCAGTGCCCGCCGACGGATGCGGTGGGATGCGGTAAACAATTACCTCAAATGTATATTCCTGGCTCAAGGCTTTGGGGGCATCTGGGCGACGAAATAGCTGATCGTCGCGATAAAGATCAGCAAGCGATTGACAACAACTCAGCGCATTATAGGCTCTTGGCGGGGCAAATGCGAGACAGGCGTCTGCGCAGATTTGGCTGGTTGGCCTCATGGCGAGCTGCTATTCTGATCGAGTATGAACTTCTTCCGCGCTTCTACCTCAAAGCGGTTTGTGGCTTTCCTCTTGATCGCCTTGATTTGTCTTTGCCTGGGTGTCGAAGACATATTGGTGCCTGACGCGTGCGGGGAAGACCGGTCTATGCTTCTAGCGCAACAGCGGTCTTCGACTCTGGCGGCAGCAGAAAGCACGCAACGGACTTCTCCTCCAGACTCTGGAGACGACGATCACGACTGCCTGTGTTGTTGCCGCCATCTTCTGACTTCGGGCTTTTTTCAGCCCGTTCACACTTTGAACAGTTCCATCCTGAGTTTTGGCCCTGGTGAAGTCGTTTCTTCGGTCGATCCTCAGCCGCCGTACCACCCTCCCCGATCCTAGTCTCCAATCCTAGTCCTGTCGCGAATCCCTGGAAGGGATTGTGTACGCACGCGACTTGTCTCACCGTCGTCGGCAGAACACTCCTCCAAGGCCGCTTCGCGTTTTCAAGATAACTGCGCTCTCAGCTTCTGAGGAGGAGATCATGAAATGGCTCTTGCCATTCCTACTGCTCTGGCCGTCCGCTTGTCTTGGTCAAACCAACGACGAAATACCGGAACAACTTGAATTGAAGAAGGCGCTCGAAATAGCTGTTGCCAACAACCCGCAACTCAAGGCCGCCCGGAATGAGATTGAGATTATCGACGCGGAAAACATTGATGCTGCCAAACGGCTCAATCCGGCCCTGTCGGCTTACTTCGAAGATTACCGGCTCTTTCACTCCGAGATGGGCCCTTTCTTTCGGACTCAGGAAATCACCGTCCGACTCGATCAAGAGATCGAGACGGGTGGGAAAAGGAAACTGCGAGCGCACGCTGCAGCCGTGAGGAGCCAGGCGCAAAAAGCGCAAACTGACAATGTGACCCGTGCTTTGGTCCTCGACGTTCGCAGAGCCTACTTTCAGGCTGTTCTGGCTCAAACGAATCTGGAGAACGCTGAAACCATCCTTCAGGAAATCGATCGGGTCATCGAACTGAACCGAACGCGTTTTGAACAAGGTGACATCTCTGGTGCGGAGCTAAAACGCGTGGAGGTTGAGCGCCTCAAGTTTGTCGAGGATGTTTTTGCCTCCAAACTGGCTTTGGTCAATGCGAAGAGCACGTTGCTTTCCCTGCTCGGGCTTCCTCAGGCGAACCCTTCCTTCAAGCTCTCCGGGCCCCTCACAGTGGATCGCGGGGGTTCCATCCCACCTGAGGGAATTCCCCCGCCGCTGCCATACACCGATCTGGAACGTCGGGCTCTCGCCAAGCGTCCTGATTTGATGGCTTCGATGTTCGAGCAGAAGCGAGCCGACACCGAAACTCTGCACCAGCGGTCTTTGCGGTCACCCAACATCACAGTCACGGGTGGCTACAAAAGGAATTTGTTGGACAACACCGTTGCCTTCGGGATTGCCCTTCCGCTGAAGGTGTTTAACAAAAACGAAGGCGGAATCGCCAGGGCAGCGGCGGAAAAAGCCAGGGCAGACAATCTAGCGGCTCACACTCGCTCTCTAATCCTGCTCGATGTTCAGAAGGGTTACAACAGCGCGGAGATCAACCGCCAGCGAGTGGAATACATCGAGAAGGAATCCATTCAGAAAGCGGACGAATCGCGGCAGATCGTTCTGACTGCTTACCGGTTGGGAGAGATCGACCTGATCCACTTGCTGGATGCGGAGCGGGCCTTCCGTGAGACACGAAAAACCTACAACCAAGCTCTGTACGAATACCGCATGAGTCTTTACGAACTGGGCAGCGCCATCGGACTGGAGGCTGAATAACTATGCGAGAAATTACCATCCGAGTTCCTGACTTCACTCTGAGAAACATGGCTCTGTTCGCGCTGCTGCTAGGGGGCGCAGGGTTCATTTGGTACTACGAGGGCCGCACCGTTGAGCCGGAGCATGTCCACGAAGAAAGCGAGAGCGGTCCTGGGGAAACGGTTGTGCTCACCGCAGAAGCGCTGCGTAACGCGGACATCAAGACACTCGAAGTCGAACGGCGCCCACTAAAGGAATGGCTTGAGGCTACGGGTGTCGTTGAAGCCGACTTGAATCAGGTTGCCCGTGTCCGCTCCTTAGGGCGAGGCATCGTAAGACGGGTATTGGTCCGTCCTGGCGATCGTGTTGAAGCAGGCCGAGTCCTGTTTGAGTACGACAACATTGAATTGGGAGAACTGCTGGGAGAGTACAAAGCATTTCTCTCGCAAAGGGGAAAGCTCGAGGCCCGTGTCAGGTTGACCGAGCAGGCCGTCGAAAGGGCCCGCAGCTTGGTTGCCGCACAAGCGCTGGCCCAAAAAGAGTTGGAGCTGCGTATTGCAGAGCAGCGCGAAGCTCAGGCCGAACTGGAGGCTCACGCCGAGAACCTAAACGCAGTAGCAGGTAAGCTCAGGCGTTTCGGGATGAGCCCAGACCGATTGCTGAGCCGGTCTCCGGAGACTTCAAACATCAGCAGTGTAAGGGCGCCGCAATCGGGTGTGATCCTGGAGTTTCAAATCGCTCCGGGTGAAGTTCTGGCGGCGGACCAGGAAGTTATGACCATTGCCAACCTCGAACGCGTGTGGGTCATCGCGAGCGTCTACGAGCGAGATCTCGGACGTGTGAAGACAGGCCAGACCGCCGAGATTTCTTTTGTCAGTTTCCCCGGCAGGACATTCTCCGGAAGGATCAGCCAGGTGGCGCAGCGGCTCGATCCGGAAACACGAACAGCCAAAGTTCGGGTCGAAGTGGAGAACCACGGTCAGCAGCTCAAGCTGGAGATGTTCGGCGCCGTTCGTCTTCCAACCCAGGACCCACGGATTGTTCCCGCAATTCCCGAGACCGCCTTGCAGCAAGTGGATGGCAAGGATGCGGTCTTTGTTCAGACCAAGCCACAGGAATTTCAGAGACGTGAGGTCGAGCTTGGGCATAAGACAGACGGCTGGGTTGAGGTGACCAGCGGATTGAACCGCGGCGAACGAGTCGTTACGCAGGGCAGCTTTTATTTGAAGTCGACCCTGCTGAAAGAGACCCTCCAGGAGGACCATCACTAATGCATCGCATCGTTGAACTCGCACTTGCCAATCGCATTCTGGTGATTCTTGTGGTCTGCCTTGCTGTCGTGGCCGGGTCGTTCGCCCTGAAACATCTCACCATCGATGCAGTGCCGGACATCACGAATGTTCAAGTGCAGATCCTGACTAAATCCCCGGCTTTGGGTCCGGTCGAAATCGAACGGTTCATCACCTACCCAGTGGAGGCCGCCATGAATGGCCTGCCACGGCTAGCAGAGATCCGGTCGGTGTCCCGATACGGCATTTCCTCGGTCACTGTCATCTTTGAGGAGAACGTCGACATCTATTTCGCCCGTCAACTTGTCTCGGAACGTCTGAACACGGCCAGTGAAGCCATCCCGGAGAACCTCGGCCGTCCGGCGCTAG
>JAKEER010000289.1 GCA_022616615.1 Acidobacteriota bacterium | reverse complement strand
GGCATGCGAGCGAAGCCGCCGCTGTTTTTGAGAGGATGTTGAGATTCCGAAACAGACTTCCATCGGAAACCGTGGCGCACACCCTGCTGGGCCAATCTGAGGCCTTTCAACAGCTGGGGGACTGGGGCCAGGCGCTGGAAAGAGCCCAGCAGGTTCCTTCCTTGGGGAAGAAGGATAGGGTGCCCGTGCCTCTGGTGGGGCAGGCAGAGCGGAAATCTCTCGAGATCAGGTTAACGGTTCAGGAGATTACTCGTCGAGCCCTGGAAGAGGCTCAGCAGAGGCTTGAAGCCGAAGTCGCAAATCTGACGGCTAGTCTCGAACAGGAACGGGCGACCCGTCAGGCGCTGGAGCTTCAACTGACCGCGGAACGCGCTATCCGCCAGGCGCTGGAGATTCAGCTGAGCCAATTCCGTTATCGGTTTGTCGATTCGCTCAACTTCTTTGTCAAGAGGAAGGTGCCCCGGCTGCACAGTTTGGCAAAGGCGTGGGCGGTTCGATTGATGGACTGGCGGCGCGGCAGAAAAAAAAACAAGCTTGAGAAGCTGAGCCCGACCCCGCCGGCACCCAAGAGGTCGTCGCCACGCCCGGCTGCGTCCGTACCGAAGCGGGCCTCGCTGCCAAGTTCGCGCCCGCTGCCCGCTCCTCGCCCCCCTGTCCAGCGGGTGACGGCCGAACTGGCGGCGTGCACCATCATCGCCAAAAACCACCTCAGCAAGGCCCGAGTGCTGGTCGATTCCTTTCTACGCCACCACCCCGGCTGTCCCTTCTTCGTCCTCCTCGTGGATCACGGCGACGGGTTCTTTGACCTTGAAAGAGAATCCTTCCACCTCGTGGAAGCTGATCAACTAGATATTCCCAACCCGACGAAGTTCTTCTTTCACTACGATGTGCTTGAGTGCAGTACGGCTGTAAAGCCGTACTTCCTGAAACACTTGCTGGAGAACCACAAGCTCAAGAACCTAATCTATTTCGACCCGGATATCCTGATTACCAGCAGTTTGTCTGCAGTTTTTTCCGTTCCTGACTCCTATTCTTTCGTTATTACTCCCCACTTGACTGCGCCCTATGAGGACAGTTATCGACCGGGAGAGTTCGAAATCCTTCAAGCGGGGGTCTACAACCTCGGCTTCCTGGCCATCCGCGATACGGAGGTGGCCCACCGAATGCTCTTATGGTGGCAAGACAGGCTTTATGACAAGTGCCTGATGGCGCCAGAACGCGGCTGGCACGTGGACCAGAAGTGGTTCGATCTGGTGCCCGGCTTGTTTGGAGATGTTCATGTTCTCCGCGACCCCGGATACAACGTTGCCTATTGGAATCTCCACGAACGACGCGTACAGGTGAGAAATGGAGAGGTCACCGTAAACGACCGGCCATGCGCCTTTTTCCACTTTAGCGGCTTCGACCCCGAGAAACCAAAGACCGTCTCCAAGCACCAGAACCGGTTTCGTATGGAGGACATCGAGGAGGCAAGTATTCTGTTCGGGCGCTACCGGGATCTTGTTCTTGCAGCAGGGTGGACCGAAACGAAATCATGGCCGTACAACCACGACTATTTTGATAACGGCGCCCGAATCTCTCCAACCATTCGTCAGCTTTATCGGTCTCTGGCTGGAGAGGCGCTGAGGTTTGGCGATCCATTCAGCACGAAGCATGCCCCTAACTTCTTCGACTGGTTGAACGAAGCCATGGACCAGCAGGTCGATCCGCTGCGGAGAATCACGCGTCTCTGGTACACGATCTATCAGCAGCGTCCCGATGTTCGCATAACCTATCCAGACATCTTCGGCGTGCACAGACTTCCGTTTCTGGAGTGGGTAATCAGCAGCGGGCAGGCCGATTTTGCGATTGATCCGCATTTTGTCCTGCACAATAAGAAGGACGAAGAGCGCGTGGAACGTATACCCGTTATGGAAGCGTTCCCGCTTACGCCCTCAGAGACAGAACCGTCCGAACCCTGCCGGGTTGAAGGGGGTTATTTCGAGCGGCCTGACCTTCCTCTTGGAGTGAACGTTGCCGGTTATGTCAGGTCGGAGAAAGGCGTGGGTGAAGCTCTACGGGCGGCTGTTCGGGCGCTCGAGGCGGTCCATTTCCCATTTGTCATCAATGCATTTGAGGACCTCGGCTCAGAGAATACCGAGAGCGGCCCTGCAATCGATCGCCTCTCCGATAGCAACCCCCACAGAATCAACCTGGTCTATGTCAATGCTGACCAGGTCCCCGTTTTCCAACATCAAAAAGACGGGTACTTCCATAACCGCTACAACATTGGTTGCTGGAACTGGGAGCTGTCTTCGTTTCCACCAGAATGGCAAGGCAGTTTCGAGTGCTTCAACGAGATCTGGGTTCCCAGCAATTTTGTCCGCGAAGCCGTCGGCCGCGTCTCCCCAATTCCAGTTGTCCGAATGCCCTACCCCATCAATCCAGACCGCGAAGTCCTTCAAACATACAAGCGATCGAGTTTCCGATTGCCTTCGGAGAGCTTTGTCTTTCTCTACTTGTTCGACTTTCACAGCTATGCCGAACGCAAGAACCCCATGGCGGTGATCCGCGCCTTCAAGCAGGCATTTTCCGATGAGAAGGACGTGTTTCTTCTAGTCAAGTGCTCTCATTCCAACTTCGCTCCGCTTACCTTGGCGCGTCTTCAAGAGGAATGCCGTGGCGCGAACATCAGGCTGTATGACGCCGTGCTCCCAAGTGCGGCGGTCCACAGTCTGATGTCTTTGTGTGACTGCTACGTCTCTCTGCACCGCTCGGAGGGCTTTGGCTTGACTCTGCTGGAAGCCATGAGCCTTGGCAAACCCGTGATTGCCACAGCCTATTCGGGTAACATGGATTTCACGACTCCTCGCAACAGCTTTCTCGTCAGGTATCGCTTGGTTGAGATCGGAGAAGACCACGGCCCTTACAAGAAGGGCTGGTTCTGGGCAGACCCGGATTTGAATCATGCCGCCGAGCTGATGCGCCAGGTGTACACAAACCGAGAGCAGGCAGCGGCCGTAGGCGGGCAGGCGCGAGAGGATGTCAACCGTGACCTGCATCCGACCGCCGTGGGCCGCATGATGCGCGAGAGATTCTCCCTGTCGACCGACCAAACACTGGAAGAGTCGCCGGTGGGGGCCGAGGCTAGGAATGAAGGTTGATGCCGGAGTGGCCGAAGTCGGGTACCAGCGCATCGCTTCGACTGAGAGCTTTGCTTGGAATTCTAGCCCCGTCCCCGTTGAATCGAGCCATTTCTGCCAGGCCTCAGCCTGGGTTGTTGGCTTCGACGGCGCCTTGGGCTGCGCGTTCGTGGTCCTAATCTTCCTAGATCAAGCGGGGAAAGAACTTCAAAGGAAGATCGCCCTGATTGACGACTTCAGCGGCCGGGCCAAGAACTACACCCTGCGAGCGCCGGTTCCCCTGCGGGCCAAGCAGGTGGTAGTTGGTTACCGGGTGAACTCGGACTTGCCAAGCGATTGCGCGCCGTCGACCGCAAAGCTGTGGTTCAGAATGCCCGAGCTGCGGGTACTTCCGCAATCCCTGGTAGAAGAGGCGAACCCCTTCCCGCCACCCGAGACACTCGAACCGTCGACAGAAGTGTCAGATCCTCATCCTCAGTTTCGCCTTAGGCCGGACCTCTCAAAGGCTGACCTAATTGAGAGAATCAGTGGATTCAAGCGCTGGTACCACCGAGTAGAACTTCTCTCCGGGCTTTATACTCCGGGCGTGAACGACGTCTACCCTTTTCTTAGCCGGCTTCAGTTGCCCGAAGATTGTTCCGGGCTGCGGGTCTTGGACATTGGTACCTGCGATGGTTTTTTTTCATTCGTTCTGGAACAGCGCGGAGCCAAAGAAGTGATCGCCATTGACCATAAGCCTGTGGAAGAAACAGGGTTCCCTATCCTGTGTGACATTCTTCAATCGCGGGTCGAGTTCCATCAAGACAACGTGTACAACCTGTCTGTGGACAGGTATGGGACATTTGACATTGTGCTGTGCCTTGGGCTTCTGTATCACCTTCGCAATCCGCTCTTGGGTCTGGAAAAGGTACGCGAGGTTTGCACAGACAAACTGTACGTTGAGTCACACGTGATTGACTCCTATTTGAAGGACCTCCCCGGTGCTCAGAACTCAAAAGAGCTCTTGAATCAGCCGATCATGCAATTCTACCCCCGCGACGAGGCCGCTGGGGACTACACGAACTGGTGGGGCCCCAACTCGCTTTGCCTGAGACGGATGCTCGAAGCCAGCAACTTTTCTGTTGTTTCCCAAGAAGCCTACGGTGGCCGCTCAATCCTTCGCTGCGTTGTTAACGAAGACCAGCAGGTCGCGTATTTCAGGAAGATCGAAAAAGGCCTCTGTGGGTAAGACACCGCGGGCCGAGCTGCCGGAGAAGACAAGAGCCTGAGAGTTGACCCGCTCGATCTGGGCGAGCGGGAGTTCAGGTAGTCCGTAGGGGCGATAGGGGTTCCTAATACCAGTCCTCACAACACCGGAGAACAGCACGATTGCGCCGCTGAACTCAATGCCTCATCCTGATCCTCCCAATCGTCTGGGACGAACGAGACTCATTGGTTTGCTGGTTGTGGGGTTGGGCCTGTGGACTTTGCCGGTGCCCGTCACCCCCCCCTCCCCGGGCTTGGATTCCTCGTGGAGGATCGCTCTGGTCATAGCCGTGGAGAATGGATGGCACTTCGGGGAGCAGATTCTCTGGACGTATGGTCCCCTCGGGTTCTTGGACTCGAGCCTATACGCCAATCACAAGCTCTGGCTGGTATCCCTCGTTTTCAATAATGCCGTGCATTTCCTATTCGTTGCCGTCTTCTTCATGGTGCTGGCGGAACTACGGCCCCAGGCCGTGTTGGCTCGAGC
>JAKEER010000288.1 GCA_022616615.1 Acidobacteriota bacterium | reverse complement strand
CCAGCAAGATTGCGCTTCCTGCTGCAAGATGGAGACCTTTATGCATTCAAGTTTGAGTCAGTTAGAGGACCCATACGAACTGGTCGAGCGGCAGGTCACTGAAGCTGAGATAAGATACCGACGAAGATATTGGGGGATGATTTTTTCTGACCGTGGCAGCCCTTCCCAAGGCTGTTGCCCCTCTTCAGAACCGCAGTGCACTCCCGCAGCGTTTCGATCCTCATACTGTTCACCTCGTTTCGACCAGGGCACAGAGATTCTACGGGTCCCCGTCCACTGCCCGGTTCTGTCTAGGTTAAGGATTCTTCGCAGAACACTCTCAAGACCCGTGGATATCGACTCGCGTTTGAAGCCAGTGAGACAGCACCCCCCTCCATGCTGATGGGAACCCGCGTTCGCCGCTCCACAGATCGAGGCCGTACTTGGAGCCCACCCCGTTGTACAACCAACGGGCGACCGGCCCTGTTCTGCGACAATTAAGTTAGGAATCCAGGCATCGTGCACCGGCCGATAGAACCGTCTTCGTAGCGCCCAGCTCTTTCTGATGGAAAAGCAGTTGCTTGAGGCTCCGGCCCATGTAGTTCGCATGCTGACGGTTGGAAATGTTGTCCTATCCGTCCGCTGGCCGTTGGCCAGAGCCGTAAACAGCAGCTCCCACACAGGCAACGGTGTTCAGGAACTCTCGGCGAGAGACTTGCATGGTCCCTTTCCTCTTTGGTTTGGTGTGCCCTTACTCCTGTTTCGACCCCGCCGGAGGATTCACAGGCCGGGAGAATTCTTCAGCTAAGAGCTTCCCCAGATCCGGGATGAGGTTTCCGGCCCGATGGTCTTCTACATCGGTGTAAAGGAACAGGGAAAGGACCAGCGGCTTTTTCGGCAGATAAATAATGCCGACGTCGGTATTCACACCCTGGGTAGCTCCCACTTTGTGCGCGACCGCGATATCGGAGGGGAGATGGCTAGCCATTTTTCGACTGGCGGTGTGCTTCAAAATCTCCAGCATTTGGGCCGAAGCTTTACCACTGATCATCTCACCCCGATAAAGCCTCTCAAAGATGGCCCCCATTTCTCTGGGTGTCGTTACGTTGCCATTCAGAGACCGGTCTGCAAAGCCGGCACCCACAATCCGCTTTCCCGCTTTGATCCGAGCGA
Source organism: Acidobacteriota bacterium (assembly GCA_022616615.1). GTDB lineage: Bacteria > Acidobacteriota > Terriglobia > Versatilivoradales > Versatilivoraceae > VFZK01. The sequence goes on along the minus strand of JAKEER010000288.1, from coordinate 13,658 downwards.
CCAGCAGCTCGTCATTTTCAGCCGACCCCAAAGGGGAATCGATGCCGAACATGCGGTAATGCATCACCGTGCAGTTTCCCGCGACGCGAGTGTGAGGGAAACCGAGTCGGTTCATGGTGGCGGTGATTGAGGCGGGATCAATGACCTCCATGAGGGTGTCGGTGGCAACGTTATCGCTGAAGATCACCATCAGGCGGCAGTAGTCCAGGAGCGTCAATTCTGGCTGATCCTGAAGACTCTTGAGCACTCCCGTACCATGCCTGGAGATCCCGGCAATGGGAACCTTGCGCCGCTCATTGAGACGCAGTTCCCCGGCTTCCGCTCGCCGGAATAGTTCAATCATGAGGGGGACTTTAAATACGCTGGCCGTCGCAAACAGATCATCAGCATGGTAGGCATACACTTTCTGGCTATTCAGGTCTTTCGCATAGATGCCCACCGAGCCTTTAAATCCCTCGGCCAGCTTCAACACCTTGGAGTTCAGGTCTTCGCCGTGATCAGCGACTTGCGCGCGAACCAACGCTGGCGGAAGGCTGAGAAACAAAGAGACAGCCAGCAGCCAACAAATATTCCAGCCAGTCCCTCTCAAAATGGCCACCAGAGTCTCCTCATAGGCACAACATAGGCACAACGCGGTAGACCCGTAACCAAACCTAACCGCGGAGACGCGCAGTTTAATATACTCCGCGTCTCTGCGCTCCCCCTGGGAACTTTCGACTTGGCGGACACGCCCCTCAAGGCGGGCCTCGATCTTGCCTAACTTTGCAGCATGACCATAAAGGGCCAGGCTTAATGGAATCTCTGTGACGTGGTAAGTTAGCCGCTGGAAACGCCCCGCTAGCAGAATGGTTTCCCGCTCCACCACTTCTCCCCTCATCACAACCGTGTAGACACGATCCGGCTGAAGGCGCTCCAGACGATGCGCTGCCCTTCCGACGTTCGGGGTCAAAGGTATACCGGGCTCCGGCTTTGATCTGCTTGCCCTGTTGAATTGCAGGCTCAGGCCGAGTCCAGGTTCTTCCTCGATCCCGGGAGTAGTATTTCACCCTCCCACGGCTCATTCCTAGAATGCGACCGTACCGCAGTTCCACAATCCTCCTTTGTACAGAGGAAAGCTCACTGTGAGTCTCTTTTGGTTGTTCATTAGTTTCGTCCCTCAGGCTCTCAGGACATCAGCCAACTCCCGGTACCCGGAACTTTTTCTAGAATTCCCAGTTTGTCAGCGATGGCCATGAATCGAAACGGTCCTCGCAAGATGCGATGAAAGAATACATGTTGGGATTCCTCCTGCGGATGGGTGACCCAGTCAACCACGTGGCATAGTCCGCCGATCCCCGCATTGATGTATTTGCGATCTCCACTCAGATCATACGCATACGCCAACGCTTCGAGATTAGCAAAGCCTTGGCTGGCAGTGGTTGGCTTGCTACGTTCTGGCCAGTTTCCAGCGCGCGGCATGCCATCTCTTCCGATCGCAATTCGAATAAACGCATTCATCATGTCGAGAATAAGTGTGCGCGTCTTGGGATCGCCGGTGGCCCGATGCCACTCAATTAGTCCTCTCATGCACAAGGTGTATTTTCGATCTTCCCAGGCTTGTGGATGGTTATTGGAGTCCAGGATGATTCCATCAGGACCTTTCTGAGAGATGATCTTGTCGATCATCGAGTTTGCTGCCCTATGAATTTCGGGGTCCGGCTGGACGTTGTAAACACCTCCGAGAGTCAGCAGCGACCAACCTGCACCGCGGCCGATTCCAAAAACGTAGCGTTTGAAATTATTGGTTCGATACGCGAGATTCTTTGCATAGCCTGTAACCACTTCCAAAGCTTGACGATCTCCAGTCAAATGGTAGTAGTCTAAAAGTCCTTCCCCGAATACGTGGCTGTGATCGGGATTGCGCGGGCTCTTGCTGATGTGCTGGTTGCAATGCCGATACTGGGCGCCCATCATGAATCGGGCATCCAAAACGGCTGGCAATGAAGTATCGGTGCTAGATTCCGATTCGGAATCTGCTTCGGCCCGCGGATCGTCCTTAGAATCGGAGCGTACGGGAATCGCATGGTGGCAAGTATCGATATCCATCATGTGAAGGGCATGAGCTTCAGCCACCCACCATTTGGCAATATCCTGATCTCGCAGGAACATCATTGCGAGGACGTGAGCCGTATCGTACTCGTTATTCAAATAAAACACATCGGGCTCATCCGGATCGGGCGATTTGATATTCTTGCCCATTGCCACGAAATCGCCATAGTGCTTGAGTCCATAGGCTCGCCCACTGCCCGAAGTGATCCGAGGGAGATGATTTCGGTCAGGTTCGAACAACTGCGCGAAAGCGCCCTCCAGCCGTGGGTACTTCTCTGGGTAGTAGGGAAAAAAGTCCCATAGTTCACCGCTCTCCCAGTAGTACTCTGCTGGTGCGGCCGGCATCGGCCAGCGCTGGACCGTGAAGGCCAAGTCAACAAGGTCTCTTTCTTCTGCTTTGCCGTCGTGGAAGGCAAGAAAAAAGGTGTGTGTTTTGGCCATTCCGCGGGGCACCGGGAATTGCTTCCCCTGTTTAGGAATCAAGTCGTGCTGAATTCCTTTGGAATTCGCCGCAATGGCTTTCGGATAGTTTTGCCAGAAGTTCTTGCCAACCAACATTACGCCTTGCCCCTGTCCGTTAACGTTGACCCAGCCCATCGAGGCATTGGGCATGAATGGGTTCTTGGGGGGAATATCTGCATCCCGGATGATCTTTCCAGCCTCGTTCACGATGTGAAAATCGCCGAGTTTATATTCTTCCAAACGGACAGGTTCATCAGCCTTGAAAACAACGGAAGGCTGGCCAGGGCCTGGTCGGTACCGTTCTCCCACCCTGTAAGTGAGCGGGCCTGTCAGCTGGAGTGGAAAACGAACAGAAATCTCCTGAACCGAGGTTTCGTCAGCATCCAGTCGGTTATAGAACACATCATCTAGGCGAAGAAACGGACTCCCGGCGTAAATCGTCAGCCGAATCCAGAAGTCAAAATGTTTCTCGCCGGCAAAGTCTTTGTGGGTTCCTTTCCAACTGACTAACAACCGCAAGGGACCGGATTCCTCAATGTTGAAGGATGCGGCGGAGTCGTTTTGCACGGAGAATTTCTTCCCATTGGAGGCTGTCACCCAAAAGTCGAGACCCCCTTCACTGATGAGCTGGCCGTTTCGCCAAACTCGCACCAGAGGCAGACATCGTTTTCGATTCAACTCCACTTTCAAGACACCATTATTCACCGACATTAAGTCACCAGCTTCTTGGGTCTCGATGCGGTTTCCCGAAAGTGGTTCAGGGCTTTTCCTTCCCAATACCAAACTGCTTCTAGTTGTTCCAAAGGGCTTGAAGTCAGCTTGATAATCCAGAAGCAACCAGCGCACACTGCCATCTGCATGGGTTTCCGTGACCCGCGTTTGTAATGGCTGAGGAGTTCCCTTGGAGTCTAGTATCGCAACCGAATGACCCTTTGGCAGAATCCCCTTCGCAAAAGGAACCCCGACAGTTAAAGGAAAACCTCTGCGTTCCGCCCCGCCCGGCTCAGTGGCAGTGAGTTGAATTTCTTTGGAAGCAGTCTTTCCTGTTTTTTGTCCAGCCAACTGCGGTGCTCCTATTCCGGCGAAGGCGGTCAAACTGGCACTGCCCTGCAAGAAGTTGCGGCGATTCATCGAGTTCCTCCCCCAAAAGAGTCTTTGTTTCTTGAATGAGAATGGTCTTGAATAGACTGAACTTGCAAAACTGGTTAATTTTTAGGACATAGAGAATCGGGAATTCGACCCTCAGCGATCGTGACGTTTTACCGGCGCCGCTGACGCTAGATCAACCTCAAACTGTCTGGCGAAGCAGCCGCAATGCGTTTTCACCAAGAATCTTTTTGGTGCTTTCCTCGCTGTACCCGTGCCGCAGCAAGGTTTCCGTGAATTCATGCCACTGCGGAACCTTGGTGCAGTGGGAAGCGATATGGTCGATACCAACGATTTGAATGACGCGGTCGATATTTTCGAGATCCAAGTCAGTGCCCCAAACGCTAGAATCAGACCGTTGGCCAGCGGCACGCTCAAACGGGTCAGAGAACTTGTTTCTGAGGCCCTGATCTCTTTTGAGACGCGCTTCAACCGCTTCAGCGCCACTTCTCGGCCGAAGGGCAAGAACCCCAATAATAACGCCTCTTTTGGCAATGGCACGGATCATTTCGTCGCTGATGTCGCGCTGACTCGTAGTGAGTGACCGGCATTTAGTGGGGCTAGAGAACAGGGTGACTGCTCGTTTCTATGGTATCCCAGGCAGTCTGCTCAGATCCGTGTGACACATCAACTAGTATGCCGAGTTGATTACATATAGCTAAAGGCGTGGGTGTCTCGGAGATTTCTCTTACTCTCCCTTCCGTGCGCGCGAAGATTTTTCCCGAACGCACGGCGTGGCCGTAGAGAGCCGTACTCAGGGGAATGTCCGTCACGCGAAACGGAATCTTGCCGAATCGTCCGGCCATGAGGATGTTCTCGCGGTGTAGAACGTGGCCCTCAAAGACGACGGAATAGGTCCTTGCTGGGATCAAATCGCTTTCGACGATTCTCGTTTCGGGCGGCCGACTTCGGTCAAAGACATAGCGGGCGCCAGAGAGTTGAATCAGCCGGCTGGCTTCGGGACCGTCTTTGACGTAAGGGCGATCTTTCTTGGGGTCCGGAACGTTGTCATCAAGAATTTCCAGCAAGTCCTTGCCGGTAAGACTGGCAAGAACCAGGTAGGCATCATTGACGCCCATCGCGTTGAGAATGTCGATCATGTCCACCGTGCCGGCCGGAATCATTGTTCCACGATAGTTTTGCCGGCTGCTGATGGCAATATCGGCGCTTGTAGCACGCCGCATCGCATCGGTTCCTCGACTAATTCCTCCACCACTACCGAGCGCAACCACCGTTGTTGCCGATCAATCGCTCGCACTCTCGCTCGAGGCCACTCCGGCTCCTGGCTCGACTCCTCCACCGCAGCTCCCCCCTCCATCCCTTCGGCCAGTACGGCGGCCTGTTCATTTCCCATGGCTCGGCCTCCGGGCTTTTTGGGTAAAGGCCAGGCGGCGGATCGTCAGCCGCTGTTTGTCTTCAACTACCCATTCAATCTCTTCCCCCTTCTCGATCTCCAGAGCTTGTGCTAAGGGGGCCGGACAGATGAAATAAAATTGCCGATTCTTCTCCCCGCGCTGAATCACCTGAACCTTGGAAACAAAGCCCATGCCCTACCTCCGTCAAAGAATGTGAATGCGGACGGAAGCATATAATAGCGATATCGCTAGTCAAGCATTTTCAAATTTTTCACACCTTACGCATTACTCATTCGTTTTGGATTCAGCTTGACATTCGAGGGCTGCTCATCGATGATGTCTTCAGGTTCCTCACTATATGTATACCAGTATATCTTAGTGACTGGCGCAAGATTTGCGGCTTCCGCAAGAAACTGACCTCGATTGGAGGATTCTCCGGTTATGCGACGACGAAACTTTATCGGTTGTTTAGCAGGCGCGGCAATCGTTAAACCGCCCATTCCAAATGCCGAGCGCTCACAACCAGCCAGTAGTCCGCGGCCAGTCGGTCCGACTTCGGAACGATTCGATGTTGGATCCGGGCGGCAGCTTTTTCTCGACGAATCGTGGTTTGCCGAAAAAACGAACATCAAACTTAGTCTCCATTCCCCCGTACCGCGAGAACCGGTCCTGGAGTGTGATCGCCCCTGGGAAAAGCGATGCATGCACTATAGCTGCGTACTGCAGGAAGAGGAACGCTATCGAATGTGGTATCACGTTTACGATGGTGACCCCTTCCAGAAAGCCCACGTATGGACTTGCTACGCGGAGAGCCGTGATGGAATTCATTGGGAAAAGCCGAATCTCGGTCTGGTCTCATGGCGCGGATCGACAGAGAACAACATTCTCCTACCAAACGCTTCCATCAAGGGAAAGAATGCTTCGATTATCCGCGATCTGAATGCTCCGGCTGCAGAACGCTACAAAATGGTTTTTCGGAGGGATGGCGTCTACGGCTACATCTCTGCTGACGGCCTGCGCTGGACTGGTGTGGAAACCAACCCGTTTTTGACTGAGGGTCCATTTGATAGCCACAACACTCTCCTGTGGGATCAGCAAAGCCAGCGCTATGTCGTTTACCTTAGGGCAGTCGATCCTGCAGTGGCGGGTCCTTTTTTCAGGGGTCGTCGAGCTATACGACGGAGCGAATCTGTCGATTTTCGGCGCTGGTCACAACCTAAGTTGGTGGTCACGGCTGACAACCAAGATCCAACAGACATCCACTTCTACACCAACGCGGCCGTGAAGTACTTTCGGGCCGATAACGCCTATTTGATGTTTCCGATGATTCTTCACCAGGACAGGAAACATCCAAGGTCGCTTTCCTCCAACGCGGGGACGTCCGAAGTGCAGTTCGCCTCAAGTCGCAATGGCCTAAAATGGAATCGCCCTTTTCGGCAGGCGTTCATCAGCCCGGGCCTGGACGAACGCAACTGGGTAGATCGCAATCCAATCATGGGCCAAGGCATCGTTCAGACGGGACCAAACGAGATTTCGATGTATTACTCGGAGCTCTATTACTCGGACGAAACGCGCATACGACGCTGCACCTTGCGTACCGACGGGTTTGTTTCAGTTGGCGCGCCCAACGTTGGCTGGGGCGAGTTTACAACGCATCCTCTCGTATTTTCCGGAAGAGAGTTGGAGTTGAATTATAGCACCGGCGGGGGTGGAAGCGTCCTGGTAGAGTTGCAGACTCCGTCTGGAGAGGCAATTCAAAGCTTCGCGCTGAACGACTGCTACGAAATTTTTGGTGACACGACCGCCGGCTTCGTGCGCTGGAAGCAACAAGATTTAGGCATGCTTGCAGGAAAGCCTGTCCGTCTCCGCGTCAAGTTACGCGACGCCCAGCTTTACGCATTCAGGTTCGCCGTGTGAAAAACTTCATCGAACGTCGCGGCCCCTTCCACTCTGTGTGCCGGGCGAATTGCTGACATTGTCGACGAGCGCTGGTTGCGGCATGTCGTGATGGGCGGCCGAGGCGCTTACAACTGGATTCTGCAAACGCCGGGTACGTACTTCGGGTATGGGTACACGATCAACGGTGGTCGGCAGGGTTCAATGGGTTCCACGCTAGATGGATTGAGCGTTGGGGAACCTACCAGCGGAAACCAGATTTCGCCAATGCGCCCGGACCAGGAGATGCTGCGAGAGATTCGCTCTTTGGCCGCTACTGGAGAAACCGCATTGACTTCCGAAGACCCGACAGCAATCTGCCCCCTGAGATGTTTGGCAATCAAGACCGGGTACGCACAGTTCATTCTTCCATCCTGGCGGATACACATGTGTTTTCACCGCAACTGACCAATGAATTCCGCGTCGGTTTCAGTCGCTTTGGCGAACCGTCGCACGGGACACTGAAAGGCAAGGAAGCAGTTGATCTCGTGGGCCTTACAGGGTATCCCTGTCCCCAATGCGATAAAACTAATACGAACACGGACTGTAAAGTGACAAACCAAAGAATGAAGAAGTCTTTGGGCTCCGTGAGAAGCCCAATATTTGAAGTGCCGTTTGAATCTGATTCATATCTCACACACGGGTTCGTTGGTGGTGAACGCCAAAGTGAAACGGGGAACTGCGTGTTGAGGTTTTGGACAAAGAAGGCAATCTGATTTCTGGCTATGCGGCGGCCGACTGCAACCCGATACGGTCGGACGGGCTGAGGCAGTCGGTACGGTGGAAGAAAAGGGCAGGTCTGGACGAGTTGAGTGGGAAAGCCATCAGGTTGCGTTTCCTGCTGCGTGAAGGTGATCTCTATGCGTTCACGTTTGAGTCGGGAAATCAAAACAAGCCAACACAAGCCGGCAGTCGCTGAAAGTGCGAAAGATGCCACGCTCATCAACCTTGAATCGAGACATTTGACCTTGACAAACAACTATATATTGCGTCATATGTGGACATATTGCATCATATGTAGACCGGTATACAGCGACCACTGTGACTTGGCATAAGATAAAGGACTTCGATGGAAGGTATGCGGACGGTAAGTCAAGGCCCCGCTACACCTTTTTACGATATTGCCCGTTTTTACGATCTTACCCGCCTCGCCATGAGGCTTAATCAGGAGGTACTTCACGATGCGACGTATATTTCCGATAGCAGTTTTCACTCTCTTGCTTTCACCCTGTCTCGCAATAGGCCAGGTGGCCACTGCCGAGTTGGCAGGGACAGTCCGGGATCCTAGTCACGCTGTTCTGGTGGGTGCCACAGTGCGTTTGATCAATGTGGATACTGCCGTCGCCCACACGAATCGGAGTGATGACTCAGGTCTGTACCGTTTTCACAATATTGCTCCAGGAAAGTACACTCTGGAAGCCGAGCAGGCCAACTTCAAGCGCAAACGGCTAGCGGGAATAGTCTTGCAGGTAGCGCAACGAGCCCGAATCGATATCACGTTGGAAGTGGGAGAAATTTCAGAGATCCTAGAGATCTCCGCGGCCGCGCCATTGATAGACACCGAGACTCCCATGATTGGTGGTGTCATTCCCGAGAAAGCAATTGTTCAACTCCCGCTCAACGGGCGCAACTTCATGCAACTTTCACTCTTAACGGCCGGTGTCAGTGAGGGCAGTTCAGTTCGCGCCAATCCGGCCCGGGCAGACCGGGGAGTAGCACCTACGGCGGCTGGTATCCCGGCTACCGCCAATGCTTATACGCTAGATGGGGCTTTGAACAAAGAATATTTGCACGGCGCTTACAATGTTCAGCCTCCGGTGGATGCCATCCAAGAGTTTCGAATTCAGGTGGGGCAGTTCACATCGGAATTCGGCTTGGGAGGCGGCGCTGTGGTAAACGTTGTTACCAAGTCCGGCAGTAATGAGCTTCGCGGCAGCCTCTGGGAATTTCATCGTAATGACAATGTTAATGCTCGCAATTTCTTTGCCTTGGGGAAGCCCCCTCTTATCACTAACCAGTTTGGCTTCACTGCAGGAGGGCCAATCGTCAAGAATCGCACCTTTTTCTTCGGCGCCTTTGAAGGGTTTCGTGAGCGTCGCGCTGTTACTTTCACAACCAAATTACCAACACCTGCAGAAAGACAAGGAGACCTTTCCACACTAGGGAAAACAATTATTGATCCCGCTACCAGGAGCCCTTTCCCTGGCAACAGAATCCCCGCGAATCGAATCCATCCGGCGTCTAGAGCTTACATGGATCTGGCGTTTCGTGACCCAAACAATCTCGCCGATCCCTTGCGCAATTTCATCAGTAGCGAGTCCAATCGAAGTGATTATAACAACTATATGGCACGAATTGACCATCGTCTTTCTGACAGCCACCAACTCTTTGGTCGCTTCAATTATTGGGATAATAGCCTCTTTAGCCCGTCGCTTCTGCCGGTTGGGAACACTCAAACGGAGAAGGAATTCACCAATGTGGCTCTCGGGCTGACTTCGACCTTTGGGCCTCGGCTGCAGAACGAGTTCCGAGCCACCTACAACCGTTCCTTTAATTTCCGTAACACCGATGACGAGAAAGCCATTGGAGTCGCCCAATCCATGGGGCTCAAGTTTCCCGAATTGAGGCCTGAAAAACCGGGGGGTGGATTCCCTACGGTGAATCTTAGTAGAACGGCGATGATCGGCAGTATCGTTGGTGGAAGTCCGACTAAGGAATTTCCCTGGACATACTCGGCCACTGACAACCTGATCTGGGTGAAAGGCAAGCACAATTTGAAGTTTGGAGGGGAACTTCAAAGGACGCTCCACGCGGTCATTTTACCTGCCACGACCAGTTACGGTTTTGGTGGGAATTATACCGGCGATGGCTTTTCCGATTTCTTGCTCGGGCTGCCGCAAGGTATCGGAGTCAACACGGGCCAAGAGTTGCAGTCCGACTGGCGGCAGACGATGTTTGGGGTGTATGTGCTGGACGATTGGAAGGTCTCTTCAAAGTTAACACTCAATTTGGGCTTGCGCTACGATTTCCAAGAGGCGCCTCTGGAGCGGGACGGCAACCCCTCGTTCTGGGATCCCACGCTGGGCGGTGGTATTGGCGGGTTACGCTTCCCGAAGCAGAACAAGTTGGCAGAGCCGTTCTTCACGCAAGTTCGCCCCGATCTTCCTTTCGGTTTTTTGGATCGTGACCGCGTGTGGTTAAGCGACGGAAACAATTGGGCTCCACGAGTTGGTTTTGCTTATCGACCCTCGGGAACTACGAGGATGGTAGTCCGAGGCGGCTATGGGATTTCTTACATGTATCAGGACAGTCTTAATTACTTACGCGACTCTGCCAATGCTCCTCCCTTTCGTCAGCGAGGGAATATCTCCTCCAACCCGACGGTCCCTGAGTTGAGCTACAACTCGGTAGCCAATAACCCTTCAGGTCCGTTAAGAGGGATAACTTTTGGAACAATTCCAGCAGTGGAGGATCGCTTCCTCAACGCTTACATTCAGCAATGGAGTCTAAGCGTGGGCCAGGAATTGGCCAAGGATCTGGTCCTCGAGGTGCAATACCTGGGCTCGCTGGCCATTCACACACTGAGTCGCTTCGATGAACAATACGCAAAGGATGGGCCCGCACCCGGGCTGATTCAAGATCGTGTCCCCTTTCCCAAATGGGGAGATCTCGACGCCTACCACAGCAGTGGCACTATGACCTTTCACGGAGGGCTGTTCACGCTGGAAAAGCGCTTCTCCCAGGGCTTAGCCTTCAAAGCTTCCCATACTTGGAGTAAGGCTCTGGCGTCGGAGGGGAGTTGGGGTCGGAGCGGAGCTTTATCCTGGGTGCAGAACCGCTTTGATCGGCACAATGAAGTGGGTCGAACTGGCGACGACGTAAGACATCGCTTCACCGGTTATTCCATTTGGGAACTCCCGTTTGGCCCAGGGAAACCCCTTGGATCTGGGGCTGGCGGGATTCTTGCCAAACTCATTGAAGGGTGGCAGACATCCAGTGTCTTTGTGGCTCGAACCGGCTATCCTCTGTTCGTATCCGTAAATAGGGCCAACTGCAATGTGGCGCTAGCTAACATTTGCTATCCCAACCGGGTTGATCAGAACTACGATCTGGGCGGAAACGGGGTAGATCGCCCCCGCTATGATCGCGCAGTTTTTCCGCCACCCAGATTTGCCTACGGCAACCTTGGTCCCAATCAACTCGATCAAAATAGCGCCTGGAATGTCGATTGGGGGCTCAGTAAGACGACAACTTTTGCAGAGCGTTATCGGTTGGAGTTTCGTTTTGAAATGTTTAACGCATTTAATCATCCCAACTTTCCAGCGCTGGCCGAGAATCCAGAGAACACAACCTTCGGCCGCGCTTTTAGCGCCGATCCCGCCAGGGAGTTGCAGTTCGGACTAAAGTTCTACTGGTAACTAGGCTGTAGTGCTGTGTTTCGTCCATACGCTCACGTATTCAAGGGTCTTGGTAGTTGCGGTCAATGCGTATTTAGCATTGGCTGTGGGGTTTCGCACTCGGCTCTACGACCAGCGCAAAAGGGACGGCGGTCCCCCGTGCGGTGATCGTGGCTACCGATCTAAGGAATACGTCATCGTATTGATGGAAATTCACTACTAAGTCAGTTTTTTTAGAGAGGGACATCGAAATGATCGGCGAAGTTGATGTTCCGATAGCTGATCTAGTTGTAGCGAGCGACCTCAGACCGCCGAGGGCGATGGCGAATAAAACGCGAAGAAAATTTGACTGATTTGTGAACTTGGCCATTAGCAAGTGAAACTAGTGGAGAAATTTTGGAGACTGCTATGAAAGAGGTAAGGCTAACACGACTGCTGAGAATATTAGTGGTCGCGAGTTTTGTCTTAATGGACGGGTCTCTGAACGAATCGGCTGCGAGCGACAAGCGCAAGCGTTCCGACGTCCCCATGACACGTCCCGAAGTGGCTGCGACGGCACAGCTCTTTCCTGGAAGACTGACGGGGGCTCCTCGAAAGCTCGAGAAACCGAATATCATTCTCATCCTGGCAGATGATCTCGGGCATGAAGGCCTGAGTTGCTACGGCAGCAAGGACTACCACACACCCCATCTGGACGCGCTCGCCCGGGCGGGCACGCGTTTTGACCACTGCTACTCCACGCCGGCGTGCTCCCCCTCCCGCGTTCAGATCATGACGGGACGATACAATCATCGCAATTACCAAGGTTGGGGCTACCTCAATCCTCGAGAGGTTACCTTTGCAAACCTGCTTCAGCGTGCCGGCTATCGCACTTGTATTTCAGGAAAGTGGCAGCTCGGTGGAGACTCGACCACAGTGCGCAACTTCGGATTTGAAGAGCAGTGCCTGTGGAATATGTTGATTTACCAGAAACACATCCCCCAACCCGATTCTCTGGGGCCTAAGGGCAACGTAGGGAGCCGCTATTGGAGCCCGATACTTTACGTCAACGGGAAGTGGATTGAATATGGTCCGGACCAGTACGGACCCGACATCAGCGGCGATTTCATCGTTTCTTTCATGAAGCGACATCAACACCATCCTTTCTTTGTTTACCACACGATGATGCTGACCCACGGACCTCTCGTATACACGCCAGACAGCACTGAGCGCGGCAGTAAAGACCGCAAGAAGACCTTCGCCGACATGGTTAAGTATACCGACAAGTTAGTCGGAAGGATCGTTTCGGAACTGAAAGCACTCGGCCTTTACGAGAAAACTCTTCTAATTTTCACGACGGACAATGGAACCTCGGGCATTACTACTAATACAATCCACGGCAAGATACAAGGAGGTAAGGGCAAAACGACGGATGCCGGCACCCACGTGCCGCTCATCGCCAACTGGCCGGGTGTCTCACCCGGAGGGAAAGTGAGTGACAATCTGGTCGACTTCTCGGATTTTTTGCCCACACTCGCAGAGGCAGCCGGGGTGGAAGTGCCCGCAGACCGGGTTATCGATGGCCGCTCTTTCCTTCCGCAGATCCGTGGAGAAAAGGGAAATCCCCGCGATTGGATATTCTGCCACTACTGGGACGACGGTCGTTATGCCAACAAGATTCGCGAGTTCGCGAGAGATAAGCGTTGGAAGCTATACAACGACGGTGAGATGTACGATCTCACCGTGGACCCGTTAGAGATGTCACCGTTGAAGCAGTTGGACGGCCAAGCGGCGAAAGCCAAATCACGTCTGAAAGCGGCGTTCAGGTCCGTTGGGTCACAACTGTCGCCCAAGGCATAGATGCAGAGAACCAGACATCCGCTGCTGCCTGAAAGCTTCCAGAAGCTGTTAGTTTAGATCTAGTGGTAGAAAACGGGACATCGAAATGATCGGCGAAGTTGATGTTCCAATAGCTGCTCTAGTTGTAGCGAGCGACCTCGTACCGCCGAGACCCAAAACAGGGAACCGCCAAGGACGCAAAGAGCGCCAAGAGCTTGCCTGATGAAGGCTTTTTCAGAAGTACTTGGTCGGCCATCTGGATCTAAGATCCGTGATTTGAAATTTTCAGATTCCAAATGACGGATCGGATTCCCGTTCGCGTTCTTGGCGCTCTTGGCGGTTCAAACAAATACAAATTTGACCGAATCTTGAACTTCGTCGCTGCCTAGTGAGACTAGTACTATGACATGTAAATTACGAAACATAATGTCGGAACAGTTTCCGGTCGGCGTCTTGT
>JAKEER010000287.1 GCA_022616615.1 Acidobacteriota bacterium | reverse complement strand
TTGTCAGAGACGTCGGTTATCCAGCCGGATCTTCTCTTTGTCAGCACGTTGCGAGAGCACATCATCACAGAGCCTTATGTTGACGGCCCGCCGGACCTGGTGATCGAGGTCCTTTCTGCGTCAACGGCAAGCATGGACCGCGGTGGAAAGATGCGCCTCTATGCCAAATACCGGATACCTCACTATTGGATTGTTGATGCAAAGGAAGTGACTCTGGAAACGTTCGAACTGCGTGAGGCTGAGTATCAGTTGCAAGCCAAGTTCGACAAGACAGAAACAGCTATATCCAAGCTCTTCCCGGGCTTGCAGATTCCGATGGCGGAGCTGGGGAAATAGGTTCAGGAGAGAATCGTTGGTCCGATTGCAAGAAAAAGGCCTGGATGTTGCTTTACGGCATCCAGGCCTTTTTGTTCAAAGAGCCAATAACCTGCCAGCCTCTCTCAGTACTTCGGCATTTTCGGATCCACTTTTTCCGCCCAGCGATTGATGCCGCCGGTAAGATTAATGACGTTTTTGAAGCCGGCCTTGCGCATTTGATCCACTGCCTTGGCACTGCGGCCGCCCATCTTGCAATGGACGACAATCTCGGCGTTCTTGTCTAGCTCATTCATCCGCGACGGGACCTGCCCCAGCGGAATGAGAATCGAGTTCGGAATGCGGCAGATATCGAACTCATGGGGTTCCCGAACATCGACAATAATCGGCTCTGTCCCGCCGTCGATACGAGCCTTCAGTTCTTCCGGTGTCATCTCCACAGCTTCCTCCTTCGAGACGGCAGCTACGGCCGCCGGCGGCGTGATGCCGCAGAATTGCTCGTAGTCAATCAATGCTTTGATCGAAGGGTTCTCGCCGCACAAAGGGCACTTTGGGTTCTTCCGCAGCTTCAGCTCGCGGAACTTCATTTCCAGTGCGTCGTAGAGCATCAGCCTGCCAACCAGCGTGCGCCCGCGGCCGAGAATCAGCTTTACGGCCTCAGTCGCCTGCACGAGCCCAATGGTTCCTGGCAGAATGCCCAGCACCCCTCCTTCGGCGCAGCTTGGCACTAGCCCAGGCGGCGGAGGCTCCGGATAAAGGCATCGATAGCACGGCCCCTCTCTTGCGTAAAACACCGAGGCCTGACCTTCGAAACGGAAGATGCTGCCGTAAACGTTTGGCTTGTCGAGGAGCACGCAAGCGTCGTTGACCAGATAGCGCGTCGGGAAGTTGTCGGTTCCATCAATGACGATGTCGTAGTTCTTAATGATGTCCATCGCGTTGCCGGACCGGAGCATGGTCTCATAGGTATCCACCTGGACGTGTGGATTGATCGCGAGAATCTTCTCCTTCGCCGAAAGCAGCTTGGGCCGTCCCACGTCCTTGGTGCTGTGAATCACCTGCCGCTGCAAGTTGCTGAAGTCGACCACATCGAAGTCGACCAGGCCGATGCGGCCAATTCCAGCGGCTGCCAGATACAGGCCCAGTGGCGCGCCCAGGCCTCCTGTGCCAATCAGGAGCACCTTGGCGGCTTTCAGCTTCTTTTGCCCCTCCATGCCCACTTCGGGCATGATCAAGTGGCGGCTGTAGCGGGCAATCTCGTCGTTACTGAGCTCGACACCAGCAAATGTTTCCTCAATTGCCGCAATGTTTCCTCCCGCAATCGAAGGCACAATGCTTACCACGTCGTTTTCCTTAACCGGAGTTTGGTCATCCTGCAGGTAGCGAACATCCTCATCGTTCACGTAAACGTTAACGAAGTTGCGCAATTTCCCTTCCGCGGTAAACAAGTGCCTCTTCAGTTCGGGAAACTTGCTCACCAGGTCGCTCATCACTTCGGCGACGGTCTTCCCGGCCAACTGCACCTCTTCCTGATTTCCGACCAAATGACGCAGCGCTGTTGGCAACAAAACCCTTAAAGCCATACCTTGTCTCCTTGAATCAACAAAGAATTCAGCCACAGATAAAATGAGGATCGATGATAGAGGATGGGGGAGTTTTCTATCCTCAATCATCTAATCTCTATCCTCCGTCCTCACCATCTCCTCGGGGTCGAAGCACGATCGGTCATCCCGCATCTGCCAGCAGGTTAAATCCACCGCCTGCTCTTCTCTGACAGACACAATAACATAAGAATAGAATGGCCAGGCATGATCCAGGTCGAATTGGGAAGGACGCGCCGGGGCGTTAGGGTGCGAGTGATAGAAGCCGAGGATCTCCCGTTTCTGTTTTCGAGCGTAGGCCTCGGCAGCCCGTACGGCCGCTGGGGGAATGAGGAATCGGTTGTGTTGGGCTCCTTCCTCCTTGGCGTTCTCTGCCGCATAAGTCTCGGCCACTACCTTTTCGCCGCTCACGACGTGACCCAACAGCAATCCACAGCACTCATAAGGATAGGTGGATTCCCCGTGCCGCCGGATTTCATCGAGGTGCTGCGCCGTCAGCTTAATGGCCACCGGCGCCGCCTTCCCAAAAACGCTCGTTCAAATACTTCATACCGCCGTCACAAAGCACGGTCACAACAACTCCTTCCTCCAACGCCTTGGCCACCTGCAGAGCGGCTTCGACGTTGGCGCCCGCGGAAATTCCCACGAGCAGGCCTTCCTGGCTGGCCAGTCGGCGAACCATCTCCTGAGCAGCCTCGGTGGACACCTCGAGCTGGTCGTCGGCCAGCCGGTCATCGTAGATGGGCGGGACGATCGAGGTTGCCATGTGCTTCATACCCTCCAGCCCGTGCATGGGTGAGTCGGGTTGCATGGAAATTAGCCGAATCTTCGAATCGAGTTCCCGCAAACGGCGGCTTATTCCGACAAAGGTGCCGCTGGTTCCCAAGCCAGCAACGAAGTGGGTAATCCGCTTTGCCGTCTGCTGATAGATTTCTACCGCCGTGGTCTGGTAGTGAGCCTGCCAGTTAGCCGGGTTGCCGTACTGGTCAGGATAAAAATAGCGATCGGGAGCCTCCGCATACAGCTTCTTCGCCATCCGGATCGCCCCGTCTGAGCCTTCGCGTCCGCTGGTTTGCACCAATTCGGCTCCATAGGCTAACAGGATTCTCTTGCGCTCGGGAGTCACGTTTTCCGGCATGGCCAGACGCACGCGGATCCCTTTGATTGCACCGATCATCGCGTATGCAATACCGGTGTTTCCCGAAGTGGCGTCGAGCAAAATCTTATCGGGTGTGAGTTTTCCGCTGGCTTCGCCTTCGAGAATCATGTTCAACGCCGGACGGTCCTTTACCGAGCCGCCGGGGTTGAAGTATTCCGCCTTCGCGTAGAGTTCCACGCCTGGACAATCGCGCCCAATTCGGGCAAGCCGCACCAGGGGCGTGTTTCCAATGCGGCTCAGTAGATCGGTTTCTTGAAATGGCTCGCTCATCTCTTTCGGCGCCGGCGTTAGATTCTTCCTCGTCCCCTCTTCGGCGCAGCAACGACCGGTAAGCCTAACATGAATCGGTCACTCGGCGTAATGCCAGGGCGATTTCCGCAAAGTCCCCCTTAACAGAGGGGGACAGCGGTTTCGCAGAAACCGCGCGGGGGTTGTCGTGACTCCGGCTCACGAATCTGCGAGGACAACCCCCAAGGCCTGCGGCCTTTTCCCCCTTTGTTAAGGGGGACTTGCATGACTGTTTCACCCCTCCCCGGGCCTTATACTGTCGTCACTAAATTTTGTGATCCCAAACAAGACTCCGGAGTTCGCCACTTCAAAACAGATCCACAGAAACAACAAAGGTGCGACGTGCATCATGAGACGTGTGAGCGCTACCGGAAACAGCTCTTCCAACCGCCAGGGAATAACCATGAAAATCACACACAGCAGTACGGTGTAGAAGATGGGAATCCAGAGAAAGACGACAAGACTGAATCGGATGGTGTTCTTCGGAGAGCGCAAAAGCAAGGCCACAGCCGAAATCCATAGCAGGCTCCACAAGTGGGGCTTGAGGAAAAATTCTTTTCCAAGCGACCGCAAGATATAAGGCAACCGATCCAGTCCGCTGGCAATTTTCTCCGGCGTCAGGAGGCGCACGAAGTCTTCGTCCACGATTGGAAGCTGTGCTTTGTAAATGAACCAGGGCGTCAGACAGATCAATGCCGCTGATACCGCTGCGATCAAAGGCCGCAGGGACCGAAGCGATCGCCCAAACAGGAACAAGCCCGCAAAGGCTGTCACCGAAAAAGTAACGAAAACCAGCGCCAATCCTTCTGTTTTGGTGAATGCTGTCAGGCAGGCAAGCAGCACTGCCACGCGGAGGGCGCAGGCAGAACCGTCCTGCAGCCAGCGAAACAGCCGCGTCGTCAGCGCAGTGCAGTAGAAGGCGAGTGGAAGGTCGGCATAGCCGCTCGCGCCCCCGCCATTCGCGTAGATTGTAAACACCGGCAGGGCCGCAAAAAAGCTGGTCGCCAGTAGTGCGTGGCGGCGACTGAACTCCCGGCGCAACTCCCAGCCCACAAGCAGTACCAGCGAAACAAAGTAGCAGGGAAATAAAAGCTTGAAAGCGCGCTCGTTAAAGCTGCCTGAGACACGGGCAATGAAGGTCTCTGCCAGCGGAATCAGTTGTGGGTAGCGCGTCTTGGCATGAAGCCGTTCCGCGTCAAGAAAGGCTTCGTTGTAAATCCCTTGCTCGAAGTAGAGAACCTTGGCCTTAAAGGCCCAGATGGCTCGTGCGTCAAACGAGAGCAACGGCTGACTGCAGGCGTCGGCAAAGACAATCAGGAAGCAAAAACCCACGACAGCCAGAGTAACCCACTCCACCGGAGAAAACGGGTGGTTGGGCTGCGCGGCCTTGCGGGTGAATTGCAAAACGGGCCTGCTGACCTGACGCATTCTTCTGCTTCGAAACTTCAGGACCTGGAGAATAGCCAGGACTGCGAGAAGGCCGGCAGCGAAGATGAGAACATTCAACGAGCTGAGCAGAATTCCACAGTAGGCGAGATAAAACATCCCGAGGCTGAGGACGCCTGTTCCCCCGCCAAAGGCAAGACTCCACAATTCCAGCGATTGTAGTGAGGGTCGTTCTCCTGCAAGGGCACGCAGCGTGAGATAGCCGGCCGCGAGGACCAGCACCAGAGCCGCCAAAACACGGATGCCCATCAGAAGGCGACCTTTCGGGGCAGAAGTTCGAAGTGAAGAGGCTCTTCGTCCGAAATCTCCAATGTCCAGCCGATGCGGCGCCGGTTAATCCACTCTTCCGGAATCGAGGAGACAGGCAACTGGCGGTCAGGATAGAAATAGAATCGTCGAGGGTAGAGTTCGTAATTCAGCAAGTACTGTAAAGGCCGCTGGGTCTTGATCAGGATCGCTGCCGATTCCGGCGTCGTTTCACGCACTGCGCGGACGACGCGGTAATCTTCGCCAAACTCCGCAGCAATCACTTGCGCGTCCGTCCGATTCTGGGTTTTGCGCAACCTATCCACAAGGCTGATGGCGCCAAAGTTCAGCGAAAGAATTGCCATGGCAGCCCATCCGGCACAGAGAAACCACAGCCCAAGCTGGCTGCTTGGCAGTCGTGGAATGCGCTTCGCCAGCGCAAGAGACCTACAGCGCGGAAGGAAAAGTCCGGCGCCACCCAGCAGCAACAACTGCACTCCCGTAACCACGATCAAAGTTGGAACCAGGCGGAGTTTGTCGAGCAGTCGCGGATTGGGGCTCCCGGCCTGTCCCACCAACACCGCCAGCCAGGAAAGGTCACTGCCAGAAAGGGCAAATCCCGCAGCGAGCACCATTCCGCCGGAGACGCACACAGCCACCAATATCAGCGCCAAACCTGTCCTCACGACGCCGTACTCCTACTTTCCGATCTGAAAGCTGCCGCAGCTCGCGGGCCGGTCCTAGCGGTTAAGCCGCCCTGGGAGCGTGAGCGTCTCGCCCGCATCCGTTGCCGCGGGCCAGGGGCGCGGCCTCGGGCTGCGCCCGGTCAGTAGCCCGACCGTAAGGGAGGACATCTTGGCCGCGGGATGACGCCCCAGGGTGACGTCCTCCCTTACGGTCGGGCTACTGATCATTCCGAGCTCTGAGCTCTGACCCAAAACGTACAAACTCCAGAGCCAGATCTTTGGTCTGGCCAGCGCGGCCTCTGGCCGCGTGGGGGCGGGCGAGACGCCTGGCGAGACGCCCGCGCTCCCAGGGCATGCTATGCTTCGCGTCCCACGGCTTACTTCACCACTAGCTTCCCTTTCATCTTCCCGTGGCCTAAGCCGCAGCGCTTGCAGCAACTGAATTCGTATTCGCCAGCCTTATCGGCATAGAACTCGACCGTTGCCGGAGCTTTGGGATCGAATTTGACACAACTGTCTTTCACCGACTTGAGTTCGAACCCGTGCTCCCTATCGGTTGCTTTCAAATGAAGCCGCATGAGCGTATTAGCTGGCACTTCGATGGTGGCAGGATTGAATTCGTACTTCTTTGCGCTGACTTCAACCTCTTTGACAGGCGCGCCAGCCGGGGCCGTGCCGATCTTCTTCACTCCTCCAGCCTTGTCGTCAGCTATCAGCAGCGGCGTAGAGAGCAACAAGCCAAGCAGAAAAACAAAGGTGTTTCTCATAGAGCCTCCTTCAGAATCCCGAACGTGGGAGCCGGTCTCCGAACCTCGACGCCAAGGTGTGGAGAAGAACAGTCCAGTCGCCGTTCGGGACAGCGGCTCCCACCTTTTTGGAATACGGCGGATTGGGCCGCTTTTGCATCCGGCGATGCCGAGTCTATCAGTGCGAGGCAATCCCAGGGGTGCAATGTGATACACTCTCCCGGCAATTTTTTGCAAGGGCGCAACTTATTCCCAGAACTAAGGAGCGATCTGCATGAGCAACCCCAAACTCTTTGACCTCTCCGGACGTGTCGCGCTGGTAACCGGAGGAAGCAAAGGACTCGGCAAAGCCATGGCCCGCGGCTTTGCGCAGGCGGGCGCTGACGTGATCATCAGCAGCCGGCATGGCGATGAGCTGGAGAAAGCCTTGCCTGAAATTCTGGAAAGCACAGACGCGCGCGGCCTGACTGTCACCGTCGACCTGTCCAAGCGGGGCGAAGCCGAGCGTCTGGCCCGAACCGCACTCGAAAAAATGGGCCGTGTGGATATCCTGGTGAACAACGCAGGCACGAACGTGCCTTGCCCCATCGACCAGATAAAAGACGAAGATTGGGATCGTGTCATTGAGCTCAATCTCAGCGCGTGCATGGTGCTCACCCGGGCTCTGGTTCCACAGATGAAGGAACGCCGCTGGGGACGAGTCATCCACATTTCTTCCGTTCTTGGCCTCGGTTCGAAAGAAGCGCGCAACGTGTATTCCGCCACGAAGCATGCCGTGATCGGGCTGGCGCAAGCAAGTGCCTTGGATCTGGGCCCCTTCGGTATCACTGTCAACTGCATTGCGCCGGGCCCCTTCTTAACCGACCTGCCGATGAATCTCCTCAGCGACGCTGACAAGCAGAAATTTGCAGAGCGAACGGCTTTGGGCCGATGGGGAAAGCCGCACGAGTTGGCGGGTCCGGCCTTGCTGCTCGCCAGCGACGCCGGCAGTTACATCACTGGAGCGGTGCTCTTGGTAGATGGCGGCGTGATGGCGCGCACGCTGTAGAGCTTTCAGCGGCCAGCATTCTCTCCCCCAACACGTTTTTTGTGTTGGGGAGAGGGCTAGGGTGAGGGGGAAGACTCTGCTCATCTGCGAAAATCACGCTTCGTGCCGAGAAACAACAGCGAAACGCGAGACTCGCCCTTCGGCAACGAATGGCTCCCCTCTCCCGACCTCTCCCCCCGAATCGCCCCAAAGGCGGGCGATTCGGGGGGAGAGGAGAAGAATTGGTCGGAACGCTGACCCAGGGCGGCGCAAGGGGCTCCTGCCCCTCGCTTGCCCTGGGCTACTTTCTGGTGCCCTTCCAGGGCGTTCAGAGGAAGCAGCGGCCTCCTGCCGCTGCACTTCTGGAAGAATGTCCAGTCTCCAGATTCCCGCTTTGGCGGGAATGACGCAGGCTTTCTTACCCCGGCTTTGCCTTGAAACCGAGTGCTGACCGCTGATGGCTAATCTCCATGCTTCAACCCAAAGCAGTACAGCTTTGTTCGAGTCCTTAGGTAAATCTTGCCGTCCGCAATCGCCGGCGTCGCGAAACACTCGTCTGCGAGATCGTTCAGCACCAGCACCTCCCACTTTCCTGCAGCTTTCAACACGGAGATCTTCCCTCCTTCGCTTACGAGATATACCTTGCCATCTCCAGCCACGGGCGAAACCCAGTACCGCTCAGCCGCGCCGGGCAGCCTGGCCTGCTTCAAAACTTCGCCCGTCTTGGGATTCAGGGTCGTCACAATGCCGCCGTCTTTCACGAGGTAAAGAACATCCTGGTACAGCAACGGTGAGGGAACGTTGGGCAACGATTTCCGATGCCGCCAGACGACATGGGTGTCTGTCACATCGCCGCGCCCGCCCCAGCGGACCGCCACAAGGCTATTCTGTGCCATGTACCGCGTGCGCCGAAAGTTCCAGTCGCGCTCGTCGATTAGGCCGTCGTGGTCCAGGTCCTCGTCCGGGTTGAATTTCACGTCGGGCGGCAGTTCGCCCTTAGCCAGCTTGCCGTCCTGATTGGCATCCTGCTTCGTCAAGGCTTCGTCAAATGAAAGGATCGTCGGCGGGAAGTCAGTATCACCGCCGGTTTCCCAGCCGTTGACATAGATCATATCCCCGTGCAAAAGCGGTACTGACTTCAATTGCCAGGCCATACCGCGAACCCACCAGAGCTTCTTGCCCGACTCGAGGGAATAACTGATCAGTTGAAACGCACCCGGCACAATCAGCTCGGCGGGCCCATTCTTCGGCCGAAAGACCCCCGGCGTTGCATAACCACGTGCCACCTCAGGCCTCTCGGTTTTCCACAGCGGCTTTCCATTCTGCTTGTCCACGGCAATCAGGTACGATCCAATGTCCTGATCACAGATTAGCACCAGCTTGTTGCCGGCCAGGATGGGCGAGGACCCGTGGCCGTTAGTATTGTTGAAAGGTCCCAGCGCCAAACGCCAGATCTCCTGGCCCGTGAGATCGTAGGCCAGGAGTCCGAAATCACCGAAAAAGACATAGACGAACTTTTCGTCCGCTACGGGCGACGGCGAAGCCGGTGTATTGGCCGGCTGGTAGGATTCAAAACGATCGCGCGGCGCTTCGCGCTGCCATAGGATCTTGCCCGAAGACCGCTCGAGGCAGATCGTCAGCAACTTCTTGTCCTCAAATGCCGTCACAAAGATGTAGTTGCCCGCCAGCACAGGCGACGAATGGCCGCGGGGCAACGGAGTTTGCCACACGACATTGTTCTCTGGACCGAAATGGACCGGCAGATTGGTTGAAACTGAAATACCTGAGCCACTGGGTCCGCGAAACTGCGGCCAGTCTTCCGCAGCGAGGGATGCGAGAAAACAAGGCAAAAGCAGGATGAGAGCCGAAGTGCGAATCAATGGGAAGACTCCTTTCTCTAAACCAGAATCCGCGGGCGAGAATGCGCAACGATCATGGCATAATTGCCGTCGCTGAAGCTACCCCACCGGTTATTCGAGGGCTAGGAGGCTATCTTGGAGCCGTGCCCGCGGACGGCGATGGACTCCGACAAAGCACCACCTGCTTCGATTGAGGCTTTCCCAGCCGCCTTCGGCTCCCCTCTCCCCAACGCAAAATGTCCAATCGCCAGTCAGCGGCAGGATGCCGCTGCCACTCTTTACGGAGTTCCCATCACGATGCTCGGATCGTCGGTTCCATTGTCGATTTTGCTAGCCCAAACGTGCAGAGGCTGGCTGGACAGCACTCGAACATAGCCGCGAACGCCGGTCGCCGCGCCCTGCGCAAGGATGACGCGGGCAACGTTGTCAATCTGTTTCAGTCCGTTGCTGGGAACCAACACACTCGCCACACCCAGAACGCTGCCTTCACTTCCTACCAGTTCCAATCGCACGTTGGCCTCGTCCGGCCCCAGATTATTCAGGCCGAGGTTCGTCCGAAAGGTCCCCGCAGTGCCACGGTCGCCCGTGTCCACAACTTCAGCCACGAGCTTTTGGAGCGCGGCACTTGAGAAACTGACTGCGGGGAAAAAACCGGCCGTTCCGGAGGCGCTGCGCACTTCCGAAGCTGCCGCCAGTGCGACAGGCTGCGAAGTTTCGATGGTCAGTGGTCCAAAGGGATCGCCAGCAATACTCAGATCCGTCAGGACGTCGGCCGTCCGGTAAGTCGCTCCTGCTGCCAGTTGCCCCGTAACCGTCGCGAGTTGGCTGCCTTCGGTTGACCGCGCTGTGATCGTATAGGTCACGGTTTGTGTGCTGTCCCGGTTGATCAAGACGAGAGAGGATACAAACCGAGCATTGCGGACGACCGAGGGAATCAAGAGGCGTGGGCCAGACTCGGCAGCAGATTGGCCTATCGCGGTCTCAAAGCTGGGATCGTCGGTTCCATTGTCAATCTTGCTGGCCCAAGCATGAACCGGCTGATCACTGCTCAGCCTCAGATAGCCTGCGGTGGGAGAGGTGTCGCCCAAAATGCGCCGAACAATGCCGTCGACCTGTGTCATGCCGAACGGGTTTACCGTCAAATCATGATTGCCGCGAACGGCGCCTGCAGCGTCGACTAGCGTTACTCGCACGTTCGCCACAGCCATGCTCAGGTTGTTCACACCCAGGTTCGTTCGAAACGTTCCCGCCGTTCCTTTATTTCCACTATCGATGGCGTCGGGAATCACGCGTTCGACGGAAGCTTCGACGCGGCTTCTCCCTCCAAAAAAGCCAGCCGTCCCGTTCGTGCTGCGCACTTCCGAGACCGCGGTGAGCGGCAGGCCGCTGGCAGAATCCACCGTGATGGGTCCAAAGGTTCCCAAGGGCAGGCCTAAAGCGCCCAGGAGATCATCCGTCTGAAACGTGCCGCCCGAAGCCAAGTTTAAGTTCATTGTTCCTCGAACAGCCCCGTCTACCGAGTGGTGCGTCAGGGTCACCTGCTCCGCTATTGAGCCTCCATTAATGAGAATCAAGGACGAAATGAAGCGATCCGATCGCGTCGACGAGGGAATCAGCATAGACCGGCTGCTCGCTGGCTGAGGATTCGCAACTCGGAGGCGGTGGATGCTGCCCGTGTGATTGACGACATAGATCTCCCCAGCCTCATCCTCACCAAAGGAGCTAATGCTCATCCCGCTGCGTAGCAATTCCGTTCGCGTCCACGTGCCGCGGCTGGTTTCCATGAGTCCCCAGATGCGTCCGCTGCCATAGTCGCCAAAGAAGTAAGTTCCATTCAGTTCCGGAAACAACCGCCCGCGATAAACATAACCGCCGGTCACCGAAACACCTTCGCCCCGGCCATACTCGGCGATGGGAAACTGGAATGGAAACTCTGGAGCGGGACTTTCACAACCTGAGGAAGGGGTATGGCAAAGACTGGCTTCAAAGCGCCGCCAGCCATAGTTCCCTGCCCTTTGGATAATATCCACTTCTTCGCGCGTCGTCTGTCCAACATCGGCGGCAAAGAGTCGTCCGGTCAGCCGGTCGAAGGAGAAACGCCAGGGATTGCGAAGCCCGAATGCCCAAGCCTCGTCTGCGCCGCTCCTGTTTACAAAAGGATTGGAAGGCGGGATGCCATAAGGCACGCTGCCATCCACGTCGATCCGCAACATCTTTCCGAGCAGCGCGTCGAGGTTCTGCGCGTTGTTCTGCGGATCGCCCCCGGAGCCGCCGTCTCCCATGCCGATGTACAGATAACCGTCCGGGCCAAACTTCAGTTGTCCGCCATTGTGATTATCAAAGGGCTGATTGATCTCCAGCAATACCCGTTCGGTGGTCTGCGCAACATTCGCGTTGGAGGCGAAGGTCTGATATTCCGCAATGATGGTTTTCAGCGTGGGACGGTTGTGGGTGTAGTTCAGAAAGAAACGGCGGGTGTTTCTGTAATCGGGATGGAAGGCGATGCCAAGCAAACCTCGTTCTCCGCCCGAAGTCACACGGCTCTGAATATCCAGGAACGGCGTGCTGATCAAGCTGCCGTTTTGAAAAATTCGAATTCGCCCGGCCTGTTCAAGGATGAAAAGCCGGTTCGAGCCATCCCCGGCATGGGTGACAAAGACAGGTAGGGAGAGTCCAGTTACAATGCTGTCCAGGGCAAGGGTCACAGAACTTTGGGCTGAAACCGGCCGGCTTGGCCAAGGATAGAAGGTCAAAATGAGACTGCAGATCAGGCAGAGAGCAAACAAAAGAATGAATCTCGTTTTCATCAGATCCTCGGATGTTGGACATCTAACGGACCTACTTATGCTTCTGGGAATCCCTATCATGAACTATCGATAAGACCGGTGCAGCCTGATTGCCAGTCTCCCAGAATCGAATACGACGCCGTCGCGCAGGTTCCTACCCTTTGAGGTTCTCGAAGATCGTCCAGGTTGCCTTGGAGCGATTGAGGGTATAGAAGTGAATGCCCGGCGCTCCCTGTTCCAGAAGATTCTGGCACTGATCTGTGGCATGTTCAACGCCGCAGCGCTCCACCTCGCTGGTGTTGTTTTGCACTGGTTCGATGCGCTGGAGGAGTGGCACAGGAATGCGGGCGCCGCACATCTGAGTGAAGCGCTTAATTTGAGGAACACTTAGGATGGGCATAATGCCCGGAATGATGGGAACTTGAATTCCAGCTTTTCGGCAGCGCTCGACAAACTGGAAATAATCCGCGTTGTCGAAGAAAAGCTGCGTCACGAGAAAATCGGCTCCGGCGTCGACTTTCTTCTTGAGGTTGTCCAGGTCGAGCTCACGTGTCGGGCACTCCGGGTGCTTTTCGGGATAGGCAGCGCTTCCGACACACAAGCTATAGCGGCTGCGGATGAACTGCACCAGTTCGCTGGCATAAGCAAAGCCATCCGGGTGCGCCACGAACTGTGTTTGGCCCTTTGGCGGGTCGCCCCGCAAAGCGAGCACATTCTCCATGCGATTGGCCACCAGCTCTTCCAGCACTTGCTCCACCTCGGTCTTGCTGGCGCCCACGCACGTCAGGTGAGCCATGCTCTCGATGCCGAGCTCGTGCTTGATGCGAGTGACCAGATCCACTGTCTTGCGGCGCGTGCTGCCGCCGGCGCCGTAGGTGACCGAGACATAGGTTGGGTCTAGCTGCTTCAACAGACCCACGGTCGTGAAAAGCTCTTCAAAACCAGCGTCGTCTTTGGGAGGAAAAAATTCGAAGGAGAAGCAAGGTCCATTGCGCTTTAGCAGGTCACTGATTTTCATGCTTACAGAAGGTTCTCTTATTCCTCCGGCAGCGCCTTACCGCGCGTCTCTGGCGCAAAAACCACCGCCAGCATGCCCACGAGATAGATCGAAGACAACGTCATTGCCGCCATGCGAAATGGACTTTCATACCCGGCGCCGGCAAACGCCGAATTCAGGTACACCAGCGTAAACGGCCCCAATGCCGCTATGATGCGCCCCACATTGTAGCAGAAGCCAACGCCGGTGCTGCGCAGCCGCGTGGGATAAAGCTCTGGCAGGTAGATGGAATACCCTCCAAAGATGGAGAGATTACAGAAACCGAGTATGGGGATCATCCAGAAAATGTCGCCGGGCTGCCGCAACAAACCAAACGTCATCAGAGTCGCAGCCATCGCCAGCACGAAAAAGAAAGCGAATGTTGGGCGCCGCCCGAAGCGGGCCGTGACAAGGGTGAAGGCCGAAATACCGAAAAACGCTCCCACGTCCTGCAGTAGTGTACCCAGAGCCGCATACTGGTCGCGGATTTCCTTCGGCAGGCCCGACAAAGCCTCGCGGATCAGTTCTGGCGACCAAAACCCAATGCCCCACAGCCCAACGACTCCCGAGATCGCCAGCGTCAGGCCAATGAACGTGTGGTGGCGCCAGCGGTGGTCGGAAAAGAGATCGCCTATCGCGCCAAGCTGTTTCTTCTCGCCGCGTCGCATCGCCTCGCGCGCCTGCAGCCAGGCTTCGGGCTCTTTCAGCCGGTTGAACACCGCAGCCACCAGCAACGACGGCAGCACACCAACGCAAAACATGGCACGCCAGCCGTAAGCCGGCAACACAAAGTATCCAATACCTGAGCCAATGATGTTCCCGACGGCTGAAAGCGCCTGCAAGATGCCGAGCGCATGCGCCCGCGCCCGTACTGGCATTGTCTCCGCCACGAGTGTCACACCTGCTGCGAATTCGCCGCCCACGCCCAGCCCGGTGAGAAACCGGTACACCATGAAGTCCCACTTGTTCTGGGAAAGCGCCGACAGACCGGTGAACCCAGCGTAAACAAGGATAGCCAGCATCATGGTTTTTGCCCGTCCCCAGCGATCGGACAACATGCCGAAATAGAGGCCGCCAACCGCCCAGCCAATCATGAAGACGGTGGTGGCAATGCCGCTGTAGAATTTGACGTCTGAACCTGGAGGGAGCAGCGCTTCCATGGCCGGCTGGCGCACCAGCACGAAGATGCGCTGGTCCATCGTGTCGAACAGCCAGCCCAAGGAAGCGACGATCAATACCCACCAGTGATAGCCCGTCAGTTCCTTATGCCAGGGCATTTCGGTTTGTGGAGCAGTCTTCATCGTTTTGGAAGAATCCATGAGACCTCAGTGTTTAAGGGATTTGGGGCGCAAAAGAAGCTGGATTATACAGGGGAATGAAGATCGAGGATAGAGGATTGAGGATGGAAAAATGGAGCACAGAGCAGTTTGCGGCTAACCTACCCGTCCGGAAGCCACAGAGCAAACTCGACTGGCTTTCAGCGATGACGAATGAGAAATGCATAGTGGATGATTACATGTCAACCCTCCATCTTCTATCCTCAATCCTCGACCGCTACCGCTCGACTCTGGCACTCCCGCCCTTCATCACTTTCTCCACCTCGGAGAGCGTCGCCATAGTCGTGTCGCCAGGCGTAGTCATGGCCAGGGCGCCGTGGGCCGCGCCGCACTCCACAGCCCATTGCGGGCCTTTGCCCGCCAGGAAACCGTAGATTAGCCCCGAGGCAAACGAATCGCCGCCACCTACGCGATCAAAAATCTCCAGATCGTCGCGCGCCGGCGCTTGGTAAAGGCGCCCATCGCAGTAGCAAACCGCGCCCCAATCATTCCGTGTCGCGGTCTTGGCAGCGCGCAGCGTTGTGGCCACGACTGCAAAATTCGGAAACTGCAGGACAGCCTGTTCGATCATGCGGCGAAAATGGGTCACATCCAGTTTCGCATAGTGCTCGTCCAGACCCTCCACCTTGAAGCCCAAAGCGGCTGTGAAATCTTCTTCGTTGCCTAGCATGACATTGACATACGGCGCCAGGTCACGATTCACCTGCTGCGCCTTGGCCTGGCCGCCAATGGCCTTCCACAGCGAATCGCGGTAGTTCAGGTCGTAGGAAATGAGGGTTCCGTGTTTCTGTGCAGCCTGCATGGCCTCTTTGGCAACTAGCGGTGTTGTTTCTGACAAAGCGGCAAAAATGCCGCCCGTATGAAACCAACGGGCGCCTTCCTTGCCGAAAATCTGCTCCCAGTCAATCTCTCCGGGCTTCAACTGCGACACCGCCGTGTGCCCGCGGTCCGAGCAGCCCAGCGCGGCGCGGACACCGAAACCCCGTTCCGTAAAGTTCAAGCCGTTGCGCACTGCCCGGCCAACACCGTCATACTTCACCCAGCGGACATGCGACTGATCGACGCCTCCCTGATAGATGAAGTCCTGGATCAAGCGGCCCACGGGATTGTCAGCAAAGGCCGTCACCACGGCTGTTTCCAGACCAAAGCAGCGCTTCAGCCCCCGGGCTACGTTATACTCCCCGCCGCCTTCCCAGCATTGGAAGGCGCGCGTGGTCGCAATGCGGCCATCACCCGGATCCAGGCGCAACATGACTTCGCCCAGGCTGACAAGATCCCAGCGGCAATTAGATTTTGGTTTGATGATGTTCAACGCAACTGTTCCTTTCTTCAAAGCAGCAATCCGACGGATCACATTTTAAACCACGACCGTAAGAGGCGACGATTGTTTTGTGAATACCCAACTCGTCTCTCAATAACCCAGCGCTGCTCTGGAGTTGCCCTCTTTCACGGTCGGGCTCCTGAAAAGGCCGAGAGTCACGTCAGGATCCAGCCCGAAAGCGGCCGGCAGGCGAGCAAGTCCCCCTTAACAAAGGGGGCAAAGGCCGCGGGCCTTGGGGGTTGTCCTGGCAGGTTCGTAGGCCGGAGACGCGACAACCCCCGCGCGGTTTCTGCGAAACCGCCGTCCTCCTTTGTTAAGGAGGACTTTGGAGATTGCACATTTGTTTCCGGTCTTTCGCGCGGCTTTTCGGTTGTTCTGCCCGCGGTGTATGTAGAGCCGTAAACCAAACAGGCGTTTCGCTGGCGGAACGCACTGACTCAACACGCAGCGTGTGTTTGACGGGGCCAGCCCTGGGAGCGCGGGCGTCCCGCCCGCCCCGGTGCGGCCGAAGGCCGTGCCGGTGGCCTGCGGCCACGAGTGCAGGCGGACGCCCGCGCTGCCAGGGCCGGCGTGGCCACTCAAAAATATGCCCAATCTCCAGTGTCCCCCTTTATTAAGGGGACTTTGACGAGTTCGTGGATTCTCTTCTTCCGTCTTTCGTGCGCTCTGGCGTATAATGGTTACAGTTTCCGATCCAAACTCCTTCAGATTTGGAAAAGTGGAGAACACTCCCATGTCGACGAGCGTCAAAGAGCTTGTCCGTCGTTACCGGGAAGAACTCTGGAACGAAGGCAACCTGAAAGTGGCAGACGAGATTATTGCAGTCGATTGTCGTTACCATATTTATGACCCAATCACCACGCTTTTAGGAACCGGGCCTGAGCGTGCCATGAAGGCGGTGGTCTTTTATCGGACCGCTTTTCCGGATCTGCACATCACGATCGAAGACCTTTTTGCGGAAGATGACCGTGCTCTGGTACGCTGGACCTTCCAGGGCACACACACAGGCGAGCTTTTCGGTATGGCGCCGAGCCGAATGAAGATCACCGTGTCTGGAATGGATATGTATCGCGTCGTGGAAGGGAAGATTCAGGAGTATTGGGTGAACTGGGATACGATGGGCTTCATGCAGCAGCTGGGACTGGAGCCTCTGGAAGCCCATGCCTCGGCGTAGAATTAGCAGTGCGGACCCAGAGTTGAGAGTCTTCTGTGAGTCATTCCCGCGAAAGCGGGAACCGCTCACATTGCCTGGGAGCGCGGGCGTCCCGCCCGCCTCTGCGCGGCCGGAGGCCGCGTTGGTGGCCTGCGGCCACATGGCGCGAGCGGAACGCCAGGCGGAACGCCCGCGCTCCCAGGCTACTTTGACCGCGCCGCTTTCACGGCTTCCATAAACTTCCGGGCGTTCTCCGTAATCTTACCAAAGTCCTTGGCAGCGACGGCTGCCTGGTCGACAAGCTCAGACCCCACCGCCAGGGCTGCCGACCCGGCGGCGATAAATTCAGCCGCCGTGTTGAGATTCACACCGCCGGTGGGAATGAGGTCGATCTGCGGAAAGGGACCTTTCAGCGCTTTGATGTATTTGGCGCCGCCGACATTGTCGCAAGGAAACACCTTCACAAAATCCGACCCGGCTTCCCAGGCAGTGACCACCTCGGTGGGTGTCAGCGCTCCAGGGATAATCACTTTGCTGTAACGCTTGCACGTCTCGATAGTGGAAACCTTCAGCGATGGCGTCACGATAAACTCTGCGCCAGCCAGAATACAGACCCGCGCTGTCTCCGGATCGAGCACCGTTCCGGCGCCAACCAGAACCTCCTTACCGTACCGCTCTGCGACCCTCTCAATCGCCTTAATTGCGCCAGGCACTGTCATGGTGATTTCCAGAACAGAGACTCCACCCGCCGTGATCGCCTCAACGATCGCCATTGCTTCATCGGCCGAAGCCGCACGCACGACAGGAACTAGGCCTACGTCGAGGATTTTCTTGATGACCTTCAGATTTGGCATGCTGATCTCCTATCAAAATGACTCGCCAACCGCGGCGACAGAAAGTTGGTGCGCCACCGCCGCGCACACGCTCAATGGTGCCGCCGAGGCAGTCCAGAGACTCTATGAAAAAATAGCCGTGGCGCCTGACCCAGCACGCTGCCGCCACAAAGGATTGGCCAACAAGCGGCATTCCCTTCCGTAGGCGTGATACTGATCGCTCGCCCGGCCAGACGATCCAAGCTACTTCAGCGGGAGGTAGATGACTCGTCCCTCGTATTCGCCCTCAAGGCCGCACTCAGTTAGCAGGAGAATCTCTTCGACCGCTTGGCCAATCGGCGTCCGTTGGCCCACTTCAAAGATTCCCGGCATCGGCAACCCAGCCTGGACTCGCTCCAGTGCGTGTCTCGTCATCGTTGTAACATAATGCGTTAACAAAACACGCCCCTGTCCGGCTGCCCATTCGAGTATGGCGGGGTCATCACCGCCCGGCGGCCCAGCATCCTGAACACGAACCGCATCAACCCTGGGGTTTCGTCGCAGCAAACCGCGAAGGATGCGATTGTTGAAATCCTCGTCTATCGCCAGCTTGATCATTTCTAGGGACGCTGGCGGTTTTTGCGGGTAAGAAGGCGTTCTCTCAAGCCTTGAGGATCAAACCGCGACTCATTGATCTGCCGCGTTTCGTCATGCTGACGTTGGCGTTCCTTCAGATAATCATGAACCTCTTCCTGGTGTTGCAAGTAGTAGCCTAGGACAGCATAAATGTCAGACAGCCGCAGTGAAGGATATTGTTGGGCCATTTCCTCTGGCGATGCCCCTTCACCAAAGCTCAACACAATCGTGTCTAGAGTCACGCGCGTCTCGGCCACGCGCACGACACCGTCAGGATCAACCTGTAGGGGAACTCTTGGGGGGACAAGTGTTAGGCTCATGGTGTTATGTTAGTACACTTCGGGTCTGAATGAAAAAGACGACTATTAAGAAGTGACAGGGTGCTGCGGCAGGAACCAACCACCCGGAACTACGCTCTCACCCTGGCTTTAGCGGCGAGGCCCTACCCGCGCCGCAACGCGTCCTTACCTCAAAACCACAAAGCTCTTCTTCTTGAACTCGCTGAACAGCCGGCGAATGGCGCCGTCGCGAATCTTCGCCGCGCGCCGCTCCTGCCGGCGCTTCGAAACGATTGCCGGCAGGGCACAAATCGAATCCCACAGCCCCAGAAAAAAAGCCGCGCGCAAGGTCAGCACAGCCTGCACACACAAAGCCGGGATTGCTCCGAGATGGAGTAACCACATGCCCGGGTCGTGCAGGTTTTTCCAGAGGAAAATAAACCGATTGCGCGTGTTCATGCGCTCAAGGCGCATGCCGCGAGAGGACTCGCGAGGGTCGGTCGCAGCATCCAAATAGACAATGCTCTTGGGCTCGTAGTGAATCACCCATCCTCTTTTCCAGGCGCGGTAGGAAAGCTCGACATCCTCCCAGTAGAAGGGCGACATCAGCGGCTCGAAGCCTCCCAACTCATGCAGCTTGCGCCGGTCCAGAGCGCAAAAACCGCCATAGATGCTGAAAGAGTAACAAGCACTTCCGGCGCTGTCCGATTCCTGGCTGTCTGCCACGTCATAGTTGCGAAACGCCTTCCAGAAACCCAGGCGAAACTCGCCAATCTTGCCACCGGAATGAAACGACGAACGGTCGCGCAGCATCGATTTCAAAGACACCCCAAACACGCGGGAGTCCTGGAAATGCGGCAGCAGCGGCAGAATGAAGCCTGTATCTACAATCACCTCGTTGTTCAGGAGGATGACGGTATCGTACCGGCAAGCGGTAAAACCCAGGTTGCAAGCCAGCGCAAAGCCGCTTTTGCGGCGCCGCGTAATCAGCTTCACTTTCTTTTCAGGAATTGTTTCGATCCACGGAATCGTGTCGTCGACACTGCCGTCATCGACAACGATCACTTCCCAGGAACCGCCGGTCTTGTCGTAAAACTCCTTGGTAGCCAGCAGCAGCGACGGAAACATCTGTTCCAAGAGCATCCGGCCGTTCCAGGAAGGAATGACGATGCTGATCGAAGGGGGGTCGGTGGGGCTCATTCAAGATGGTGTTTGAAAACTTGGGCGAGCCGGTGAATGCCAGCGCGGATATTATCTTCGCTTTCCTTCGAAAATGCCAGACGCAGCGTGTTGCGGCCCGCACCGTTGACATGGAAAGGATGGCCAGGAACGTAGGTCACCTTAGCTTGTTCGATGGCTTCGGTCAGGAGGACTTCACTGTCGAACCCATCCGGCAAAGCGGCCCACACGAATAGCCCGCCCGCGGGCCGAGTCCACTGGACCACTGGCGGCATCGCGGCGTCTAGGGAATCCAGCATTGTCTGGCATTTCCGCTTGTAGAATTTCCGGATCTTGGGCAGATGCCGTTCAACAACGCCCTGACGGCAGCATTCGGCCACAATGCGCTGGTCGAGCATGCTGCCGCATAAGTCGGTAGACTGCTTGGCGAGGTCCACCTTCGCCATGATCGATTTCGCCGCGACGATCCATCCCACGCGCAGACCGGCTGCAAGAATCTTGGAAAATGTGGAAAGATAGATCACTCGTCCTTCCACATCCGCTGATTTCACTGGGGCCAGGCCGCTGGCCGTTAGTGGATCAAAACACACATCGCTGTAAGGATCATCCTCGACAACCAGCAGGCCGAAACGCTGGGCTACCTCCAGAATCGCCCGCCGTTTCTCCTGCGAAGTTGTCAGTCCCGAAGGGTTTTGAAAGTTGGGGATAACGTAGATGAGCTTGGCCCGTCTTCCAGACTTCTGGCAGCCTTCGATCCGATCCACCAAGTCTTGGATCTCCATGCCGTCGGGCTCCTGGCGCACGCCCACGAGTTCGGCCTGAAGGTTGCGGAAAGCAGAAATGGCGCCAATGTAGCTCGGTAGTTCGAGAAAGACAGCATCGCCCGGGTCCAGGAACAACCGGCCCACCAAGTCCAGAGCCTGCTGAGAGCCGGACGTGATGCATACCTCTTCAGCCACTGCATTGATTGACCTTCGCGAGCGGCAGAATTCGACAACAACTTCGATCAAACCGGTATAGCCCAGCGTCAAGCCATATTGCAACGCAGCCCTCGAGTCCGTCTCCAGAATCGAAGCAGTAATCCGTCTGATGTCTTCCGCAGGAAACGTCTCAGCGCTAGGCGCTCCAGCCGCGAAGCTGATGATGCCGGGATGCAACGCAAACTTGGCCATGCGGCGAATGGCGGAGTACTGCATGCAAGCGGCATCTTGGGAGAAGAGAGGAGCGAACTCAGTCATGGGATCAAAGCTAGAGGCATGTAGCCGCCGAGGTAACGAGGCGGCGTTCGCCAGGATAAGGCCTTCTCACGTCCGCGGCTCCAGGGGCAATTATTCGTCTGTTTCGCCGGTTCCCTTGCTAACGGAGCAAAATTGCTTCCGCAGCTGCCACCGCGTTCAAAGCCGCTAGACGCAAGTTGTCGGAAGCCGCCCAGAACCAGACGCCACGCGGATTGAGAAAATCCCGCTTCATGCCGCCAATCTGAATGCCATCGGTGCCAGCCACCTGCACCGGCGAAGGCGGCTCGTCAGCTGTCTCGATCACCGTTATCGCGTCCGACTCAAGACACTTCTCTAAGTCCGCGATCGGCACTGCCGCATCCACTTCCAGGAAAAACGAAAACGCGTGCGAATGAAAGACTGGCGCTTGAATCAGGGTGATGCTCGGCAGCTGAGATCCTGAAGTCAGCAGCGCCTTGAGGTGGCTGGCGATCACCTGCTCAGAGGCAATCAGTTTCTCCTTGGCCTCTTCGCCCAGCCGCGACAGCAGATTGAAAGCAAGCTGGCGGTCGAAAACTGCCTGCGAACCCTTCTGAAAAGAAAAGATGTCGATGGTTTGCTGCTTCAGCTCTTCCACCCCGCTATTGCCCCGCTCCGAGGCCGGCTCGAAGATGCTCACAACACAATTCCCAACCGCGTATGACCGCCTCAGCCGCTGCAGGATGGAAGCCACCGTGATCGCGGCGGGATGAGGTGACGCCACCCGGCCGCTTGACGGAATGACCGGCCTGTCCTGGCCTTCCGAGAAGACTGGAACCAACGGATCGTCTGCGAATGCGTGACTCAAGTCAACCAGCAGGAAGTTGTTTTTGGCCGCCAGATGAGCGTGCGCGCGGGCCGACTCAGGATCGCCGGCACAAAAGGCAACATCGAGAAATTCAAAACTGCTTTCGCTGATGGCCAGGGAAATCACCGGCTCGCCATCAAACTCACTCAGACGGCCCAGATCCTCGTCGCTATCGAGCAATACCAGCTTCTTGAGTGGAAACTTTCTGTCGCGCAACACCGACTGGATCTCGCAGCCTTTGAGAGTAGAAGCCCCCATGATGGCGGCACGCAGGGGAGTGGGTTTTCCGGGACTCATGAGAGGGAAAAGGATGAGCTACTTGGTGTCGTCAGGGCTGGGGAAAAGCTGCTCCGAAGGTAAGATGACTTCGTTCTTGTGTTTGACCATCTGATAAATCTTCATCAGGACTCCAGAGGTTGCGTAGGCCGTGGCCAGAACCAGGAGCACTACCTGCGAGTACAGATAGATCAGTGCGACCAGCAACGCCAGCAGGTAGAAGCTGACATAAGATTTGCGGCTCCGCATGTCGATGTGCTTGAAGCTCGGATAGCGAATGGTGCTGATCATCAAGAATGCCAGAAATCCCACGAGAATATTCCAAAGCGCTCCGACCGGCCAATAGGTGATAGGCTCCGGGGTGAAGTGCACGATTGCTGCAACCAACGCAGCGCCTGCCGGGATCGGCATGCCCACAAAGTACTTCTTCGAGCTGGGGGCCGGGAGTTGTGGTTTCGTACTCTGAATATTAAAGCGCGCCAGGCGCATTGCGCCGCAAATGACAAAAGCAAAGGAGACAATCCAGCCGATCTGCTGCACGTGCTTCGCATAGGGCGGAACCGTCGGAACAATGGACTTGGCTCCCCAAAGGTATGCCAGCACCGCCGGCGCCAAGCCGAAAGTGATCACGTCGGCCAATGAATCCATCTGAACGCCAAATTCACTGCAGGAGTTTGTCAGACGGGCAATGCGGCCGTCCAAGCCGTCACAGACGACAGCAAAACCAAGGGCGATGGCCGCCAGATCAAACTCGCCTTTCATCGTGTTAATGACGGCGTAAAAACCACAAAAAATGGTCCCGATCGTGAAAAGGGTAGGCAGGATGTAGATGCCGCGGCGGGGTTGCCTGCTCTTGGTTTGAATTTCAGGCATGCTTGATCCTCCCAATGACGCTTGCTCCGCCTTGCACCTTGTCGCCCAGCTTTATCGACAACGTAACATTCTCAGGCAGGAAAATATCGACACGAGAACCAAACTTGATTAAGCCCACGCGCTCGCCCTTGACAACCGAGTCACCTGGCTTCTTCCAGCAAACAATACGCCTGGCGAGAATTCCAGCAATCTGACTGAACTTTATTCTATCTAAGCCCCTGCGAATCACCAACACATTCTGCTCGTTCTCTGCCGAAGCTGCCTCGTCAAAAGCCACCTTGAACTTCCCCGGAAGGTAACGAACGCTCTCGACTTCTCCACCCACTGGCGCCCGGTTAATGTGAACGTTGAACACAGAAAGGAAAATAGAAACACGCGTCGTCTTGTCGGGCTCAACCGCAATCCCGACGACCTTTCCATCCGCCGGAGACACGATCGCCGCTTCGTCAACAGGAATGATACGCTCCGGATCGCGAAAGAAATAGGCAATGAACAAACTGAGGACGAGGAAGAAAGAGCCCGGCCACCGCATGCCCAAGCAGAAGAACAGCCCAGCAACCAACAACAAAGGGAAAAGGAATGGATAAGCTTCTTTCGCCATGGTTGGTTATGTACGTTACAACGAGAATTTTGCTCTCGTTTCCGCGAGATCTGAAAGCCCGAAGCGCCAGCGAGGGCCAGTCGCAATTACCCTCGCTGGCGCTTCGGGCTTTCAAGCGTTCGGCAAGAATACACGTTGTCAGACCTTGCACCACTGTCACTCTCAAATCCGGCGGAATTATAGCGCACGCGGTTGGGACACCCATAAAAAAAGGGGAACGGTTGCGTTCCCCTCTTAACCTCGATCTCTCAAACAAAGCGCCGAGCTGGCTTGGAAAAATTGGAGCGGACGTTATGACTTTGCAGGAGCGCTCGAAGACTTGGCCGCTTGCTGGCGGTACTTCTGGATCATCGTCTCCATCTGATCCTTCACATGCAGCTTCATCTTCTTGAGGTTGACCTCTTCGACCCTTTCTTCCTCGGAGAGATGGGCTTTATGCACCAGTCTGTCCAACTGTTCGTCATACTGGTGATGCTTCTGTGCCAGCCTTCTGAAGTCTTCGTCGGACTGCAAGAGATGTTCCTTGATGTCTACGGTCCCCAGTTCCATCACCCTACCTCCTTTTGTATCTGAGAGGACTTTGTGGCTGCATCGAGATTCTAAAAAAAACCTAACACAAGCACTCACCGCTGACAAGAACAAATTCCCCGCCCCAGCCGCGGCTCTTCCGCAACAACTTGAAACAAGTCAGAAGCTTGCGGGACAAGCATCAAAGCTTGAGATACTCCTTCAACCGGCGCGAGTGGGAACGGCTCACTGGAATCTCAGTCTCCTTTTTATCCGCCATCTTTAACTGAAGGGTCCGGTTGAACCAGGGAACCACTTCTTTAATCTTATTGAGGTTCACCAGAAAGGAGCGGTGGACGCGCCAGAAAATCTCCGGATCGAGATTGGCTTGCAGCTCTTCCAGTGTCCGAAAGTTCGTCTCACCGGACATCTCCAGCGTCGACAGATGCACGACGCTGTCAGACACACTGGCAAACACGATTTCCTCGGAATCGATCAGCAGGTTGCGTTTTTTGTCTTTCAGCAGAAGCTTCGACTTCTTTTGCGCGGCAGGCGCCATGAGACTGATCAGATTCTTGAGCTGGCTGCGCCTTCCTGTTTCCGATTCCAACTGCTTTTTGGCCCGCTGAACTGCCTTTTCCAGCCGGGACTTTTCGATGGGCTTCAAAATGTAATCGACCGCATTGACGTCAAACGCCTGCACCGCATACTGGTCATAGGCAGTGACGAAAATCACCTGCGGGAGCTCATCCTTGCTTGCAAGCTTCTCCACGACCTTGAAACCGTTTAGCCCAGGCATCTCAATATCCAGAAATAGAAGGTCTGGCTCCAGTTCCTCCACCAACTGAATGGCTTCAATGCCGTTGCGGCCCTGGCCGATCACTTTGACCTCGGGAATGGATTCCAGCAGGAAGTTGATCTCTTCCAGGGCGGGCTGTTCGTCATCTACGATGATGCATGAAATCGGCATGAAATCCACAAGTCAGCAGTATTTCTTCAAAGTTGCCCAAGTCCCTGCCACGGCCGCCTGACTAAT
>JAKEER010000286.1 GCA_022616615.1 Acidobacteriota bacterium | reverse complement strand
TTCGCATTATATGCGTTGCTCTGCACCAGGATGCCACCCCAGCCCGGATAAGGCCGCAGGAAGTTATCGGGAAGCGGCCGGCCGGGAACCGTTGGATCGGCGTTGGCGGGATTGAACCGCGCGAACATTGGAATTGGATTGATCTCCCGCGTGCCTCCCAGATGCCGCAGGAGCGCGCCGACGTAGGAAACATCCAGCACGGTCTTCCAGACCTCCCGCTGAATCCCCAGGCTAAAGTTCATCGTACTGCTCTGCTTGTACGCGCCGAACTCGGCCCGGACATTGGTGGGAGCGATCGCACCCGCGCTCTGGGCGTACGTGTCGAGATTTCCGTAGTACAGCGTGGGTGTGTACGCGACGGGCGGATTGCCGCCCGTCCAGTAATTGTAGAGGGACGTTTGCCGGTCAATCAAGCGTCCGAAGCCCCCGCGAAGGACGGTCTTGCCCGTGCCTAGCAGGTCGTAGGCGAAGCCGAACCGCGGGCCGTAGCGCACGGCGGGGAACGTGAAGGGTCCATCCGGGTAGCCATTCTTGCCGCCCACGGCCGAGCCGTTGGCAAAGTCGCCCGAACCCGGCACGAAGAACCCGATGTACGCGGCGGGAACGAGGGTCCCGCTGCGAGGGTCCTTTCCAACGCGGAGGCCGGCGGAATCCAAGGCCGGAATGTACAACGAGGGCGCCGCGCTCCGGTTATAGAGCGCCGGGTCGAACGTGGCGAGGTTTTTGCGGGCATCCCGCGCCGGGGGCTGGTGGTAAAAGCGAATCCCCACGTCCAGCGTCAGCCGCCGCGTCACCTTCCAGTTATCCTGCACAAACCACTCGACGGAGCGGAACCGGAAGTCCATGGTCGGACGCCCGGTCGCTTCGGTGTAGGAAAAAAAACTGCCCAGCGCCGCGTTGGAAAAGCCGTGTCGGGTGTCGAAAGGATTGTTCACATTCATCCCGAAATTGAACGCGCCGCGGTAATTGAGGACGCTCTCCTCAGCGCAGCGGGAGTCTTCCACGTAAAAGCCCGCCTTGACTGTGTGCGTTCTCCACACTTTGCTGCCGTTATCCATGATGGTGGTCACGCTGCACCTGGCGGGATCGGGAATCCTGCCCAGGCCCGAATTCACGGCATTGCTGGGCGGAGCACCAAAACCCACGTCGGGCATGTAGTTGACCTGCGGCTCGTCGCCTTTGAACCACTGAGGGGGATTCCCCATTCTCGACCGGTTCACCGCCTGCGGGTCCACGAAATCGGCAATGGGCTCGTTAGCGTTCCGGCCGAACGTCACCTCGTTCACCAGGGTCGGCGAAATGGTCGTCGTCAGGTGCAAGGAGTGGCCCCTGCCGGGGAGGGCATAGCGGACGGGCGTCAGGAAGAAATTGATGGCACCGTTGACCCAGACGCCGTATGGCGGATTCTGCTCCTGGTTGTATTGGAGATAGCGGTACGACGCTTGAATCGTGGGCCGGATGTTCCAATCCATCCGCAGCGTCTCTTGCGATCTCGGAAATCCGCCGCTGAAGGTGCTGCGGTAATTGAAGGCGTAACGGTTCCGCGGGTCCGGATCGGTGTAGTTCGGCAGTGGATAGAAGTTCAGGATGGATTTTCCCAGCTTGTTGATCCGGTTCGACGGAATGATGTTCCCAGGGAACGGACTCTGTGTGAGCGGATCGGTGATCGGGATCTGCCGTCCGTTGATATCAAACGTCTGGGAGAAATCGCCGTTGCGCTCCGCCGCTGTCGGCATGGTGACTAACCTGGTACCGTACGCCTGAAGGTTGCCGACCAGTTCCTGCGACCAGAAGAAGAACAGCTTGCTCCGGTCCGTGTTGAATTTCCGCGGCCAGTAGACTGGGCCGCCGAGCGAATAGCCGGTGATCCGGTAGCGGTAGGGCGCTTTCGGCGTGCCCGTCCGGTTGTTGTAGAAGCTGTTCGCATTCAGGCTTTCGTGGCGATAGAACTCGTAAGCCGACCCATGGAAATCCTGCGTTCCTCCCTTGCTGATCAGGCTGAGCGTGCCCCCGGAGCTGCGGCCGAATTCCGCTTGGTAATTGCTGGTTAGAATCTTGATTTCGGCGATTGAATCCATGTTCGGTTGGAACATGAGCGTTTGGTTCGAACCGTCCTGGATGAGCGAGATGCCGTCCAGCGTGACGTTCTTCTGGTCTTCCCGGCTCCCGTTGATGCTGGTGCCCCGCGTGGAGTCGCCCGACAGCGCCTCGTGACCCTGCGAGTAGTTGTCGACCACTCCAGGGATGGTGACCAGCAGGCCGAAGAAGTCGCGCCCCTTGACTGCGATGTCGTTCAGTTGCTTGCCAGTGACGAGTCCGGCTCGTTCCGCAGTGGCCAGTTGTAGCGAGCCGGCTTCGGCCGTGACGTTGATGCGATCCTGAAGGCTGCCGATCTCCAGCTTGATCTCGCCCAGCGTGCGGACCTCGTTGGCCGTGACGACGATCTCCTTCATGGTGAAGGTCTTGAATCCGTTCGCCCGGACATCGAGGTTGTAGGTCCCTCGGGGAACGTTGAGGAAAGAGAAGGAGCCGTCGGTCCACGCGACCGTCGAGAGCACGGCTTTCGTGGATTGCTCCGTGAGAGTACAATCTCCCCACGGCACGGCGGCCCGGGTCTGATCCACCAGGACTCCCTTGACCGTGCTGGACACCGTCTGGCCCCAGACATAGCATCCCAGAGCTAAGATCGACGCGACAATGCGTTTGATATGCAACATTGATATCTCCTATGGGAGGGAACCGACGGCCCCGACCCGCAAGGCCACCGGCCGTCCCATCGTTCAATCTGCTGTTATGTCCGAGGCAGCTCGCCAGGGCTGCCTCCTACCTGTGTTCAAACCATAACGGGCTCCGCCTGGACTGGCAGACCGGCCAGCACGCCGGACAAGTGATGGAGGCTATCGGCCGCCTGTTCCGGGTTCCACATTCCACCGAAAGGACCCCGCTCCAACCCGCGCCTCCCAGGGTGTGGACCTGGTGGTCCCAATCGACCACCACCCCTTCGCCACAGGCGCAGCCCACCGGCGTACCTGTGACCTTGCGCCGCTCGTGCGCCGCTCGCTGGATGGAGATATCCTTCGCGTGAACTTGCACGAGAAGGGGCAGAACCGTCTGAAGACCCTGGTAGGGTTCTTCGCCGCCGAGCAGGGCGTTGCCCGTGTCGTAGTTGACCGCAGAAAAAGCGATTCCACCAGCGTCGCGATCCGCAGAAGCCCGCCTGTCGAAAAGGAATGAAAGTACCCTCCCGCGCTTAACAGCTCGCGGCCATTGTGCACCATCGGCTCAACCAGGCCGTAGCCGACCTCCGCCGCTTTGCGCACGCCAGCTTCAAACGGCTTGTCCTCGCAGCGGATGAATCCATGTTCAGTCCAATCTGAATGCTCATTAGCGGCAAGTATACGGGCAACGGCGCCGCCTGTCGTACACTATTCGTCAACGGGAAATTTTTGAACATGAGAGGCCGGCCATGCGCAAGCTGATCCCAATCTTCAAGAGCCCGGAGGAATCCTTTGAGGCGGACACGTGCCAGCCCCTGGTAGAAGCGGCCGGAAGGAACGAGGTCCGCCTACAGGCGCTCGTGCACGGCCATTATCCAGGAACCAGACTGCCGGCCGGGTCGCTGCCAGGATTGAAGTCCATCGGCTGGTGGGACGCCGGCGTCAATCAAACGTGGGGACTGCCGTGGCATCGGAATGAAGGACTGGAAATCACCTTCCTGGAGAGCGGAAAACTCAGCTTCGCCACGGACGAGCGCGAATATTCGCTCCAGCCGGACACGCTCACCATCACCCGCCCGTGGCAGAAGCACCGGGTCGGCAGTCCGCTGGTGAGCGCGAGCAAACTGCATTGGTTGATCCTCGATATGGGCGTCCGCCGCCCAAACCAGTCTTGGCACTGGCCGTCCTGGATCATGCTCAGCCCCCCGGATCTGGCGGACCTGGCAGGCATTCTGCGCGGGACCGACAAACCGGTTTGGAAAGCATCCGGCGAGCTGCGCCATTGCATCCTGGCCATCGGAGCCGCCCTCAAGGGCCAGAAAAAGGCAAGCCGGATTTCGGCCCTGACCATCCGCATCAACGAACTCCTGCTCGTTCTATTGAATCTCCTGCGGCGTCAAAGCCCGGGACTCGACGAAACACTCACCAGTTCGCGGCGAACCGTTCAGATGTTACTGGACGATCTAGCGCAGCACCCACAGCACCTCTCCCTGGAATGGACCGTACCAGAGATGGCCACATCCTGCGGCCTCGGCATCACCCAGTTTGTCCACATTGTAAAGCAGCTGACCAACATGACGCCGGTGAACTACCTCAGGCACTGCCGGCTGAAATTTGCCGCGAAACTGCTGCGCGACCAACCAAAAGAATCTATTACCGAAATTGCACAGACCTGTGGGTTTTCGTCGAGTCAGTATTTCGCTACGGTCTTCCGCCGCTCGTTCGGCTGCTCGCCAGGCGATTTCAAGGCGGGAAAGCCGTGAGTTCCTATAAACCAGAATGGGATGGTGCTCGAAGGGATTGCCCGTCGTGAGGATGTCGAGAGAATCGATGCGTCCAAGCGCGATGTCGAGCGGCGCCTCCATCGACGGGTACGGCCAGTGCGCCCACGTCACGAGCGCTCCCTGCTCGTGGGCGTCGTCCGCGGCGTGGAGCATGAGAGGCCAATCGAAGCCGCCAACACCTGACTCGCGCAGTCCGCCGGTCGACACAGGCCACACAATCGACTTCAAATTCTGAAAGATAATGTGCGTTTGGGGAGTTGTTCCCTCGCGTGGGATTCATCGTGACCAACCTGGAGACTGACAGTCGGGCAGTGGTGCGGTTCTACAACAAGCGGGGAACGGCGGAACA
>JAKEER010000285.1 GCA_022616615.1 Acidobacteriota bacterium | reverse complement strand
GGCTGGCGTTGACGACGGTGCCTTGATAGCGCGCCGGCAAGAAGCCTGAACCGTAGCCGGCAGGACCCCCGAAGTTGTCTCCAGCAACCATCGCAATGAATCCGGGCAGGTCCTGGTTCTCGCTGCCCAGGCCATAGTAGAGCCACGAACCCAGGCTCGGCCGCGTGCCTATTACCGAGCCGGTGAGAGTCAAATACTCGGCGGGCGCGTGGATAGGACTGCCGTGCCGCATGCTGCGAATAAGACAGAGGTCGTCCACATGCTGGGCGGTCTCCTGGAAAAGGTTGGATGCGAGAATCCCACTCTTGCCATAAAGCTTGAAATCGAA
The DNA here is from genome assembly GCA_022616615.1 of Acidobacteriota bacterium. GTDB lineage: Bacteria > Acidobacteriota > Terriglobia > Versatilivoradales > Versatilivoraceae > VFZK01. Next base: position 5,046 of record JAKEER010000285.1, on the reverse strand, counting down.
TGGGCTGGCGTATAGGTTACTGACACGCAGTCGCGCATTCATCGGAACGTTCTTCTTAATGCTGTCCGGGACATCTTTTCCGTGCAGCTTCTGAAGAGCTGGCTTGGGATCCCAGGTGTCCACATGACTGGGGCCTCCTCCCATGTAAAGCAGTATGACGCTCTTAACCTTTCCATTCCCTTTCAGCGATGGAACCTGTCTTCCGTCACTGCAAAGCAGCTTTCCGTCTTCACCCAGAAGCCAGGTCAGCGCCAGGGTTCCGAATCCCATTCCGGCACGCCGTAGCATCTCGCGACGGCTGCAGACAGGGGAACCATAATTACCGCATCCATAAGATTGAGAATTCACAGTTAGACTCCCTCGAACGTCGCGTAGTTGGTATTACTTTGCTTAAGTCCAGTGGGCCATTCCTTGGGTGGCGCATACATGGCGTGGTTTGCCATGTATGCGTACGGTCCGCACACATCGCAGAAAGCACGATGTATGCGCCACCCAGAGACAGCGCTGCTTCTCAAGCGCACGGTCCCACGACCAAGTCATTCCACATATACAAACTCATTCAAGCTAAACAGCGCATGGCAAAGATGGACTAGATGCAAGGGGGGATGTGTTGAATCTCCAGTCGCCAGTTGCATCGCTGCCGTTGTCAGCGGCTTCACCGTCCCACCCTGCACGTCGCCGGCTTGTCTTACCATCTTCGCAACTCGCGTCACAGGCTGCGTGCCTGCTGGCGCCGGCCGCCGCAGCTCGGTGAGCAGGCCCGTGCTAGCACCAGCAGAGCTTTCGGCCGTCCTATGCGCGTCCAGAAATCGGCGCACCGCGTCCATCTCAGCCGGTTTTGGCGGACGGCCTAAGGCGAGAACGAAGGCGGTCTCGATCTGGCGAGTCGTGTCCGAGCCGGCTCTCGCCAATACTCTTGCCGCAAACAGCTCAGCCTGCTTCAGGATGAAAGGATTGTTCAGCAGATAGAGCGGTTGCAGCGCGACCGTGGAGACGTGACGCCGCGGACACGTCTCGCTGGCTGAAGGACCGTCAAACAGCTTCTGCATAACCGGCAAATTGTCTCTCAGCTGGCGCATGTAGAGACTCCGCCGAGGTTTTGCCGCGAACTGGTTCGGCCCCAGCTTTTGTTCTGCAAACGTCGGATCCAGTTCCCCTCCGTCCTCGGCAGAGGACGCTCCAAAGGACACGCTGGGGCCGCCTAACTCGCGATCAAGCTCACCACTCACCGCCAGCACGCTATCTCGAATGGATTCGGCTTCGAGACGCCGCGGCAACCAGCGCCACCAATAATAGTTTTCTGGGTCGAGTTTCGCGTTCTTCGAATTCGTCTGGCTGGCCTGACGATAGGTGCTCGAAAGCACGATCAACCGATGAAGGTGTTTTGTACTCCACCCATTTTCCCGGAACTCAGTCGCCAGCCAGTCTAGGAGCTCAGAATGTTTTGGGGGAGGAATAAGAACCCCGAAGTCACCGGATGCTGCCATAAGACCGCGTCCGAAATGCTGCTGCCAGACATAATTCACCCAAACCCGCGACAGTAGAGGGTTCTTGCGACTGGTGAGCCAATCTACCAGTGCCAATCGAGGGCTTTCGGCTGGACCACCCTCCGGCATGGGACCCAGGATTTCCGGCCAGCCGGGTTTCAATTCCGATCCGGGTTGATGAATGTCGCCGCGCTTGAGCCATTGCGGCTTGGCCGCTTTGAGTTTCTCGGGTTCATAGAGGAGGGGATAGACCCCCAGCGGGGGAAGAGTCTCGACCGGGTGAGGGCTGGTGGCTGGAGAATAGAAGCCCCAAGTGTGCGGTTTCTTGTCATGCAGCTCCTTTTCGAGCGTATTGATCTTCTTGTCGAGTTCCTTGAAGAATTTCCGGTCCTCCTCCTTGAGCGCCTTTTCTACCTTGTCGCTGGAAATCTCGACTTCCTTCTCAGCCTTCCTGGCTAATTCGGCTTGCTCGGGCGTCCGCTCACTGGCAGGCGTTCCTAACGCCGCTATCAATTCAGGTAAGAGCTTTTTCTTGGCTTCTTCGGCCAACTTCGAGCGGAGTGGCCCATAGAGGAGATCGTTAAGCTGCTTGGCCGGTTTCAGGACCTCTAAATCAGATTGGACCGCCGTTTGGTAAGCTTTCCATAGTGCAGGATCTTTCAAGAGAAGCCGGTTGACCTGACCTTTGACGAAAAACCCTTGGAAGCGATAGTAGTCTTGAATGCTGATAGGATCGAATTTGTGATCGTGACACTGCGCGCAGTTTAACGTCAGACCCAGCGTCAAACTGGCTGTGGCATTGGTCAGATCCACAAGCATGTCGTTACGTTGTAGCGCTCTGTCTTCTTCATTATTGTTCAATATTGTTCAATCGCCCCGAGGCCAGGAACCCAGTGGCAATCAGGTTTTCGTCGGAAAACGGGACCATCTCGTCTCCGGCAATCTGTTGCCGCAGGAATTGGTCATACGGTTTGTCTGCGCTAAACGAATTCACCACATAGTCTCGATAGCGCCAGGCAGATGCACGGAACTCGTTGGCTTCATACCCTTCGGTTTCCGCCCACCGGGCAAGATCGAGCCAGTGACGTCCCCATCTCACTCCGTATTGGGACGAAGCCAGAAGTTTCTCAACAAGCCGTTCATAGGCATCAGACGCAGTGTCGGCCAGAAAAGCATCGATCTCCTCTGGCGCTGGAGGCAGCCCAGTCAGATCCAGGAAAAGTCGGCGAATGAGCACTCGGCGTGGAGCTTCTCGGGCAGGTGTGAGTCCGCGCCTTCGGTGCTGGGCAGCAATAAAGTTATCGACCGGAGTTCGTACCCATTGGGTCTGGCTGACTTTCGGCAACACCGGCCGCAGGGGAACTCTGAACGCCCAATGGTCTCGTTTAGCAGCAGCTTCGGCGGGGCTCGCCTCATTTGGCCATTGAGCCCCTTGGTCAATCCAAGCACGCAACAAACTGATCTGTTCGACAGTGAGACGCTCCCCAGCTTGAGGCATAATTCTTCTGGGTTCGACTCCGGCGACCAGATAGATCAGACGGCTGTCAGCGCTTCTGCCAAGAAGGATAACGGGACCATTTTGGCTTCCCTTAAGCGCAATGGATTTGACATCGAGCCGCAAGCCGGCGCGCTGCAGCGAGGGCCCGTGGCAGGAGTAGCAGCTCCTGGCAAGAACGGGCTGGATGTCCTTGACATAGTCAACTTTTTTGCTGGCCGGCGCTGGCAATGTCCATGCAACTGCTTCAACTTTCGGCGCCGTGGTGTTAGCACTCTCAGTGGCTGCTGTCTTAGGCTGGGCCTCCAGCACGAGTCCATCTGGCCACGGAGCTCTTTGATCAATCCAAGCCCGGATCAGCCCGATTTGCTCGGGCGTTAGCGCTTCGCCCGCTCCTTTGGGGGGCATCTCCATTCCATCTACCAGCCGCGCCACGAAGTGCACCAATTGGCTATTCGCGCTATCGCCCGGAACGAGGTTCGATGCCGTTCTGGCCTCCCTTGAGAGCTGATTCCTGGTTGTCGAGGCGAAATCCGCCACTCGCCAACCCTTCGTTATGGCAAGTCAGGCAGGCGTTCTCGAAAATGGGCTTAATATCCTTCAGAAAATCAACTGCGGCGGGAGACGCTTTGGGGAGCCTAGCGGGGTCGATCCTGGATTGTGCTCGTGCAGTTATCCCGAGACCCATCAACGAACCTATGGCCACTGCGGTGGCAAGCAGAAAGCCTCGATGGCGAAGGCCTTTGTTTTCTATCAAGTCTCTTTTCCTCGTGCGGGCAGCTGTTCAACAGCAGCGATTATGTATTTAGGTGATACCTATCATACCAGTCTGTGGATCGTCAACCATTTTTTACAGTGAAGTCCCTGCGATGCCACAGAGTTGATTTGGCGCAGCCCTGGAGCGACGGTCTTGAGTTGGATTCGCTCAGAAAGCAAAGAGTGGAGGGAGCTTGAGTTGGCAGACTGGCGGAAGGACCAGTGGCAGGCCTTGGTTGGCGGCAGCGCTTCTACTGCTCTATCTCGCAGGGGAAGGGTTCATCTATGAACTGAGTTAAATAGTGTGGTGCCCGCCGCTCCCGAGTTGAGAAACGTGCCTGTCGAGTTGCTCGACGATCCGCGCCGAGTCCGCGGTGCCGCGACCGGGCTCCGGGGATGGAAACTCCGAGGGGCGGCGCTTGATGAAGGCGTCGACGTTGGCCCGGAGCGCCCGCGACGTGCGCTTGTCGAGGCTGTTCTCCCGGCAGAAGTAGTAACTCGAAAGGACGGCCGCGCCGTAGTGCCCCTGCGCCCATCCGCGCTGGTGGGCGTGACTCATCGCGATGAGCCCCCGGGCGAGGTACTCCGGACCGAGGGGGGAAGGCTCCGGTGTGGGATCGCGCGAATGGTCCGCTGGGCGAGCGATGCTGCGGCAGCCGAATCCGGCAGGATCGAGGAGCCCGACGGCCGCGCCGAGGCGAAGGAATTGCCGCCGGGGCATCGCGCGCTGGGCGCCTTCAATCATTGGTTTTAGGCTCATCGTATTTACTCCAGTCATTCAGCGCTTCCCGTAAGAGTCGTCCGAGAATTCCTCCGCCATCCAGAGCGCCCAGCCTCACGGATCCCTTTTCACTTTCTGGTCGTCAGCAAAGGCACACAGCGAAGCTTTCAGCATGGGCAGCATGGGCAGCGCAAGCAGAATCACTCCAGCAAGGAACCAGCGGATTATTTTGTCTCTTTGCCCCGGTCGCGCCATCAAGACCCTCCCGTGCGGAACCGCGCCAGTTGCTGACGAGCGTCGTATTCAAACGGCGCGGCGCGGCCATTCACGACGAGCGACGCCGGTTTGTCAGCCGACCGCAGCGCCAGGTCAATCAGCTTCTGTCCTTGCAGCCACACTTCGGTGTTCCTGCCGCTGCGGAACAGCGCGCCGACCTTGGAGACCGAATCGAGCACGACACGACCGTCGCGGCGCAGGTAGCTGCCCGCGGAAACGAAATAGCGGGTGACGTTTTCTATCGACGCGATCTCGGCGGCCGCAGGCCGCGTTAGCGCCAATAGATACGCATCGGTCTCCCAGCCAGCGAT
>JAKEER010000284.1 GCA_022616615.1 Acidobacteriota bacterium | reverse complement strand
CTAGCGTCGTCATCACTGGCATTGGTTTTGGAACTGTACAAGGCTCCAGCACCGTCACCTTCAATGGCATGGTCGCCCAGGTTTCAGCTTGGTCTGCGACGTCCATCACCGCTATTGTTCCCGCGAAGGCCACGAGCGGGTTGGTGATTGTTACCGCGAATGGCGCCCAGGCAAATGGCGTGACCTTCAAAATTGGTGGCAAGCTGGGACCACCTTCGAGTCCCAGACTTGCAGGCTGATCGTTAAGCTTAGAGCACCTCTTCCCAGGCAGCCGCTCCACCGGCTGTCTTTTTTATTTTCCGGAGACGGTTCTGGGCCTGCCTCCTTCGGATTCGAATCACCGAAGATCACATCCTGAAGAGACTGATTCTGCTGCAAAACCCCACCCTGCGTGGTTTTACGAGAACTGTGGAAAACTTTTTCGCGCACATTTGGCCTACAACGCATTTCCTTCAGGCGGTGAGACGCTTCTGATCCCCACCGAAATCGGCACTTTTCAGAAGTGGGGGGTTTTGCAGCAGAATCAAAGACAAGCTCAATCTGAGAGGAACGGGCAGTCCGAGGTTAACGGACACCGATCGCTACCGGGATTGCCAGGCTGGAACCTGTCACCAGCAAGCCTCTCGCACCATGGCAGATAGCGCTGTGTTACAGGTTCTTCCATTTCAATCTGGACAAGACTGTTACCGGTCACTTTCCTTATTGGTTCCAGCTTAGTGAACACCCTTGGGTACTCAATAACAGATCTGTCCCTAGGAACATGTCAGGCAGAGACACGAGCGAAGAATTTGGAGAGATAGGAGTCTCCGAGGAAAAAATATAAGATTTTCATTTTCTTGAGCTTACACAGATGTTGACCTAAAAAATCGCTAGCCCTGGGAGCCAGGCCAAATTGGCGTACCGGTTGCTTTTGGCAGGCGGGAAGGAAAATTTACTACCAAAGGTTGTTAAACGATGGGGAACCGATACTCCTTAACCTGTCTTGGAATTATTCTTTACGCAATTCTCTTAGCGCTGCCCACTTCGCTGTTCGCCGAAAGTGGAAAGGTAATCCTCGCCTGGGATCCGATTGACGACCCTGAGGTGGGGGGATACACGGTGGTTTGGGGACAGGCCCCCAAGGCCTACTCCGGAGCACAGAACGTCGGCCTGGGTACCGAAGCCAGTATCACTCTCGAAGCCGGGAAAATCTATTACATGGCGGTTCACGGCGTGGATAAGCAGGGAGTTGCTGGAGAGCTCTCTGAAGAGGTCACAGCCCTCATCAAGGGACCGGATGCCGTTCCACCGGCGATTTCTGGAGTTTCTGTCGTAAACATCACCTCTTCTTCGGCGGTCGTTTCATTCAGCACGAACGAGGAAGCTTATGTCCAGGTGGAATATGGAAAGAACAATCTGCTGGGAAGCCTCACGGGACTGACGAACGTATCTAGCAAGAACCATGCAGTTACTCTCACGAACCTTGAAGGCGGAACCACTTACAGCTACCGCATGATTGCCAAGGACTTGTCCGGAAACCAGATGCTTTCTGAGATCCTCACCTTCAGAACCAAGGATGGCACCAACGACAAGCCGGATGATCCCAACGCCCCGATCAAGTTCCTGCAGATAACGCTCTCGAACGTCAGCAATACGTCGGTGACCATTAACTGGACGACTGACAAGTCAGTAACTGGCTTCATCGAGTATGGACCAGGATACAGCTATTCCTTCAACGGATTTGAGGCAGGCTCAACTACCAATCATGTCACCCAGTTGAGCAGCCTCACACCTTCCACGCTCTACCGCTACAAGCTGACAGCCATTGACTCGAGCAACAACCGCGTTACCTCCGGCGTGTTGATGTTCAAGACTTCTGACCGCGTCAGCCAGCCGGCCCGTCCGTCGTACGAAGCCATCTTCATTCCTTCGATTGTTGAGAATGGCCGGTTCAGAACCAACCTGGGCATCAACAACCTTTCGAAGAGCCAGGCCAACGTGAGTTTGACCCTGGTGGACGCCGAAGGCATGGTGCTGGGCGGAAAGACGGTACAGGTTGAAGCGGAGGGTCTAAAACAGATCAACAGTGTCGCCCGTTTCGCGTTTGAAGACAGCGTAGGCAGCGACATTACAGGCAATCTCTATCTGGAAAGCGACCGGCCCATCAGTGCCTGGGCATCGCAGATTGACAACGCCACCAACGATCCCAGCCTGTTGCTGAGCAAGCAGACGGGAACGACGCGGATTCTGATTCCATCGGCCGCGAACATCGGCGTTTTCAGCTCCTCGCTGGTCTTGATGAACGTGGGATACACCACAGCACAGGTGGCGCTGAAAGCCTATGGAACGTCTGGGGAGCTGCTGGGCCAATCAAGTGCTCCGCTGACGATTGCTCCCAATGGTGTGATGTCGTTCGAAAATGTACTGCAGTCGCTGGGCGTGTCGGATAACTACGGGCCGATCGAAATCACTTCACTGAATAACGTTCCATTGATTGCCAGCTCCCGCGTATCTAGTGTAACCCGCTCGGGCGGCTTCTTTGAAGGACTGAAGTATTTTGAAGCTTCGTGGTCGCAAACGATCCCGCACGTTGTGGACAACAGCGAGATTCGAACGAACCTGGGCATCAACAATACCACTGATCTGCCCGCCACCGTCACCATTAGGTTGTTCGACAGAAACGGCACACAGCTGGCCTCCACGGTCGTTTCCGTTTCGCCTCGCGGCCTGACACAGGTGAACAATGTTGTGCGCCACTTGTTGAACCTGCAGGATGTGGCGAACCTGGATGGGAGCATCCGGTTGGAATCCGATCAGCCGATTTTCGGCTGGGCTTCGCAGATTAACAACGGAACCAACGATCCTGGTTTTGCCGTGAGCAAGGGGCGGGGCGCCACCCGGCTTCTGGTTCAGTCAACGGCGAACGTGGGAAGCTTCAAGTCGAGCTTGGTGGTGGTTAACACCGGCAGTTCCGTGGCCGTAGTCGACCTGATTTCCCGCGACTCGGAAGGAATCGTCAAAGGTGAGTCGAGAGGCGTGGTGATTCCGGCAGGTGGATTCTTCAGCACCGCAAACATTCTGGAGACGCTCGGCGTGGCTTCAAACTACGGCCCGATTGAAATCATCTCCACCAACGGCCAGCCTATCATGGCCACGTCGCGTGTTTACAGCACTTCTGGAACAAGCGGCTTCTTCGAAGGCCAGACCATCGAGCAATAGTAAGGCATCGAATAGACAGTTTCTTATAGCGGAAAGCGGCGCGAACACCCTTTCCGCTTTTTTATTGGGTGGAGGGCATCACACCCAGCTCCCGAACCAGCACTTCAATAATTCGGGCACCAGCCCGGCCATCCCAATATTTCGGCGGCTGGTTTTTTGGCGACTCACGTAACTTCTCCTCTGCCCGGCGCAGGATGTCGTCCTTCCGGGTGCCAGCCAGCACATTAGTGCCGCGGCTGACGGTGACCGGTCTTTCGGTGTTCTCGCGCAGGGTCACGCAGGGAACATTCAACACCGTGGTCTCTTCCTGAATGCCGCCAGAATCCGTCAAGACCAGGCTGGCATGGGAGGTCAGACAAAGAAAGTCGAGATAGCCCAGCGGGGGGACACAATGGATCTGCGCGCTCGTAAAATCCAGAGCGCTCACTTCATTGGCGAAACGGAAGCTCGCTTCTAGGCCAAACTCGCGAATTCGGTTGGCGGTGCGCGGATGAACTGGAAAAAGGATGGGAATCTTCTTGGCCAGCGTCGACAAAGCTTCCAGAATCCCGCCAAAGGTTTTCGGGCTATCGACGTTGCTGGGCCGGTGGAGCGTGACGAGCGCGTACTGCCGGACGTTGTCTGTTTCGGACGACGCCTTCAATCCCAGACGGGACAGGATGGTTGATTCCTCAGCCTTGGCCCGGTGGCTCAACAAGGTATCGACCATCGTATTGCCCACCCAATGGATCTTGCGTTCGACGACTCCTTCCTTCTTCAAGTTCTGCGCGGCGCTATCTTCCGTAATAAACAAGAAATCAGAAAGCGCATCGGTCACGAGCCGATTGATCTCCTCGGGCATTGAGCGGTCAAAGCTTCTCAGCCCGGCCTCAACGTGCGCAATCAGCGGTCTCGTCCGCTCTAAGGGTGGCGGATAGGCAATCTTCGAAGCCACCAGCGAGCAGGCAGCCGTCGAGTTCACATCGCCCACGACCAGCAGTACATCGGGTGCTTCCCTGAGCAAGACCCCCTCAAACCGCTTCATGATCTCAGCGGTCTGCTGCGCATGGGAACCCGAGCCTACCTCGAGATCCACATCTGGCTTTGGGATTCCCAAGTCGCGAAAGAAAGCATTCGACATCTGCTCGTCATAGTGCTGCCCCGTATGCACCAGTATCCGCTGGATGGCCGGATTGCCCTGAGATTGATTGTGTGCTTCGATCGCAGTCACGATTGAGGCAATCTTCATGAAGTTCGGCCTTGCTCCGGCAACCGCCATCATTTTGATCGGCTTCAAGAGGCCTCCCTACTGCCAGTTGAGACTTTGCCAAAAACCTTCTTAGGGGAAGCGAGCCGGATGTCCGTGCTCCGTTACTGAGAGCGGTGAATATCGGCTCCGAGGGCCTTCAGCTTTTCTTCGATCCCTTCGTATCCGCGATCCAGGTGATAGACGCGGTCGATGAGCGTGTCGCCTTGAGCCACCAGCCCTGCCAATACGAGCGAAGCACTGGCACGCAAGTCAGAGGCAATCACCTTCGCTCCGGTCAACTGCGTTTTGCCGAAAACTATCGCCCGGTTGCCCTCAATCTTGATGCTGGCGCCCATCCGGACCATCTCGCTGGCGTGCATGAAGCGGTTCTCAAAAATCGTTTCTGTGACAATCGATGTGCCCTCGCCCTGTGTCATGAGTGCCATGTACTGAGCCTGCATGTCGGTGGCGAACCCGGGGTGCTCAACCGTTGTTACGTTCCGAGCCTTAATCCCGTGCGGGGCGCTCACCTTCAGAATCGAGGGAGACGGACGTTCAATAACTACACCAGTCTCTTCCAGTTTCTCGATGACGGCACAGAGATGATCAGGCCGGCACGCCCGAATTTCTACTTCACCCCCGGTGATGGCTCCAGCGGCGAGAAAGGTTCCGGTCTCGATGCGATCCGGGATGATGGTGTGCTGGGCGCCGTGCAGCCGCTCCACTCCTTGAATGCGGATGACGCTGCTGCCCTCTCCGCTGATTTGCGCGCCCATGGCCCGCAACAAATCTGCAAGATCCGCCACCTCCGGCTCGCGCGCAGCATTGTTCAGCACTGTGTGGCCTTCCGCCAGCGCAGCCGCCATCATCAGGTTTTCCGTTCCCGTCACCGTAATGCGATCAAAAAAGATCTCCGCGCCTTTGAGACGGGGAGCGCGAGCTTCCACGTAGCCATGCTCGATGGCAATCTCAGCTCCCAGTTTCTCGAAGGCTTTAATGTGCAGATCAATGGGCCTGGCGCCAATTGCACAGCCGCCGGGCAGAGAGACGCGTGCTTTGCCAAACCGGGCTAGCAACGGTCCCAGCACCAGTACGGAGGCGCGCATGGTCTTTACCAGCTCGTAGGGCGCTTCACAAGACGTCACATTCTGCGCGGAAACGCGGCATGAATGAGTCAAAGCCAGGGTTCTGAAGTCCGTGTCGCAACCCAGATCCCTGAGCACCTGGCCCGTGGTTTGAATATCCCGAACACAGGGCACGTTCTGCAGAACGACCGCATCGCCCGTCAAGAGAGTGGCCGCCAGCGCTGGCAAGGCGGCATTCTTGGCGCCACTGATCTCAACGCTGCCCAGCAGAGGCTTTCCACCTTTGATGAGGATCTTGTCCATGAGAGTTCGGGTTACCTTTCGAGCACCTCAAATGCGTCTACTCCGGGCTCTGATGCACTAGCTTTCCGTCGCAGAAGGTGGCGTGTACGTGCAAATCGTCATTCAACAGCACCATGTCGGCGTCATAGCCCGGTTGAATACTACCCTTGGTTCCCGCGACTCCGATGGATTCAGCGGGATTGCGGCTTGCCATGTAAACCGCCTCTTCCAGCGGAATTCCCGTCCAGCTCACCATGTTTCGCAACGCCTGGTCCAGGCTCAGAGTGCTGCCAGCTAGCGCTCCTTCAGGACTGCGGCACACACCCTGGGAGACCTTGACGGCCAGGCTTCCAAGTTGGAAATCTCCATCGGGCATGCCCGCGGCGCTGATGGCATCCGTCACGAGCAGAATTCTTCGATGGCCTTTGCATTTCAGAAGCATTTGAATCGCCACCGGATCGACGTGCGCCCCGTCAGCGATGAGTTCAGCCCAAACCCTTGAGTCGGTCAGTACGGCGCCGAGGACACCAGGCTGGCGGTGGTTAAAGTCGCGCATGGCGTTGAAGGTATGCGTCGCGTTGCTCGCCCCAACCTGGATAGCCTCGCGTGCCACTTCGCAAGTAGCGTTGGAATGTCCCAGCGAAACCAAAACGCCTTTGGATCGGATGTGTTGAATAAACTCCAGGCCGCCAGGGCTCTCCGGCGCCACGGTGATCAACCTCACCTGGTTGTTCGACATTTTCACCAGCTCATCGAAGATCCGCCTCGAGGGTGGACGAATGTGTTCCGGAGGGTGCACACCCCGCTTCTCCTGGCTGATGAATGGCCCTTCCAGGTGCAAGCCCAGAATTCGGGCGCCGCCGGTTTCTTCCGGAATCAGCTTGCCCAGGCTTTCGACTGCCTGAATCGTGGCAATGGGCGAAGCCGTCACCGTAGTGGCCAAGTAAGCCGTCGTTCCGTGCACTGCGAGATGCCTGGAAACGACTTCGATGGCTTCGCGAGTCCCCTCCATGACATCCCGGCCGCGGCCACCATGAATGTGGACATCAATGAACCCTGGCACCAAAGTCTTCTGCTCGAAATGCAGTGTTTCAAATTCGCTGCTATTGAAGTTCACGCTGAAACGAGTGCCCACTTCGAGAATCTTGTTTCCCTCGACCAGCACGACGCCTTGAGGGACGACCGTTTCCGGGGTGATAACCTCTTTGGTGAAAATGGCAAATTTGGACATTGATGTTGACTTTCCCTGGGGGCGCGGACGTCTCGTCCGCAACCGGCTGCCACAGGCAAGCCGTGAAACCCACGGCGTACGGCTCTGGGAACGGACGAGACTCCTCGCTCCCAGCTGAGCGGCCCAAAACTCCTTGCGAAACCTGCCCAAGCACACTCGCTGGTGGCGCACGGACCGCCACCAGGAGTTTATTCCTCCAGAGCCGCGCGAAGATTCTGCTTGGCCTGCTTCAGCCGCCGCAGGGCTTCATTCCGAGCCACCTTTCGCTGCAGCATGACGATGGCGGTTTTGATGTCCCCTTTGGCCTGCTTGAGCGCGCGGTCGGCAGTGGCGTAATCGACTGCTGTTGCCGACATGATGATCCGTCGTCCGCGCTCCCGCAGCTTCTCGTTCTTCATCTGAACGTGGATCATCAAGTTGCTGTAGACGTAACCGAGCTTGATCATGCTGGCCGTCGTGACCATGTTCAGCACCAGCTTTTGGGCGGTGCCCGACTTCATCCGAGTCGATCCCGTCACCACTTCCGGGCCGGCCACAGGCGCAATGGAAACATCGGCCAGAGCGGTCATCTGCGAGCCGGGATTGCAAGTGATGCTCAACACCTTCGCGCCAACGCTCTTGGCATACTTCATTGCCCCCAAAGTATAGGGAGTTCTCCCGCTGGCGGCAATGCCAGCGACGACATCTCTTGCGTCCACTTTCCGCCGCTTCAGCGCCGACATGCCTGCCTGCTCGCTGTCTTCAGAAGCCTCGACAGGCCGCACGGCAGCCCTCATTCCTCCAGCCATGACACCCTGCACGAGCTCATGACCCACGTTGAACGTGGGAGGACACTCGCTGGCATCCAGAATGCCCAGCCGTCCGCTGGTGCCGGCGCCGACATAGAAGAGCCTACCGCCTTTCTTGAAGGCGTCCGTTACCAGATCTACTGCCCTGGCAATCTGCGGGATCTCAGCCGCCACCGCCGCCGCCACCTTCTGGTCTTCCTGGTTGATGATGCGCAAGATGCCCTCGGTGGTCTCCAGGTCGATCTTCATCGACGCCGGATTGCGCTCCTCGGTCAGAACATGGTTCAGCAGCGGGTTCATCAATTCCTCAGAGCGTCTTCGTCACCTTTTGTAGAGATCTAGGGCGATCCGGGCACAGCCCTTTCACCCCTGCCAGCATGGCGGCGAAAAGCTGGCCAGGAATGATATAAGGAATTGGGGCCAGGAACTCGTCGATCTTGACGGGAATTCGCAGTGTCCGCGTGGCTTGTTTGAGAATTGCTGTTTCACTGGAAATCACCAGGGTTTCAGCCCGCAACTTTCGCAACTGTTGGGTGAGGCGCCGCATGTCATTGAAAGTCTTTCCCGGTGGCGCGAAAACGATCACTGGAAAATCCGCTTCGATCATGGCCACCGGTCCGTGAAGAAAATCGGCTGAAGAAAACCGCTCTGAAACGACGTAACAAGTCTCCATCAGTTTGATGGCGAGCTCGTAAACATTGGCATACACCAGCCCCCGTCCAACGACGAGGCAATGGTTCATGAAGCGGTAGCGTTCGACCAAGCTGTGAACCACTGGTTCCAGCTCCAGGCAACGGCTGGCCAGTTCGGGTAACTGGCGCAGCTTCTCGAGCCCTCTGCCCTGCTGTAGAGCCGCGGCCAGCAAATAGAACATCAGGAGTTGGCCGGTATAGGTCTTGGTGGCCGCTACACTGCGCTCTTTGCCGGCACGGATCAGCAGAACCTCGTGGACCAGGCGTGCCATAGCTGAGCGCGGCTCATTGGTGATGCCTAGCGTGCAAGCTCCGGCCTTCTTGGCGTTCTCGAGAACCAAGTTGATGTCGGTCCCTTCGCCCGACTGTGAGACGCCCACCACCAGCGCGTTCCTCATGTCCAGCTTCGCATTGTAGAGCGTGTGGACTGATGGCGCGGCCAATGACACGGGGACATGCGAAGTGATCTCCAGCAGGTATCTTCCAAACAGCGCCGCATTGTCTGAAGAACCGCGCGCTACCAGCACGATCAGCCGAATGTCGCGCGCCGCCAGAAAACGGCCAAGCGTTGCGACTTTCGGACCTTCTTCCCGCAGCGTTCGAGCCAACGCTTCCGGCTGCTGCTTGATTTCCTGAAGCATTAAGGACATAAACGAATCGTAGCGTGTAGAAGCGTGTAGGGTGCACTGCCCTCTAGAGCGTACCGGCGTGCTCCGACGTCAGGTTCGGTGCGCTTGACAAGCAGCGCAGCCAGGCGCCGGATCCAGCACTATCAGTAGCCTGACCGTAAGGGAGGGCATTCCGCCTCGGCTAGTATTACTGTATTAAGTTTCTTTCTGGGTGGCGCATACATCGCGCTTCTTGCGATGTATGCGGAGCGTACGCCCACATGGCAACCTACGCCATGTAGGCGCCACCCGAGGAATCGTCGAATGACTTACATAGTAATACTAGGATGCCATCCCTTACGGTCGGGCTACTGATGGCTTTTCTGGCTCCTACCAGGAATGTGTAAACTCCCGCGGTGCGTTTGACAAGCAGCGCACCCCCATACCTCAGCGTTGCGCTCAGTCATGCTTTCCAGCACATGGAAACTACCCTAGAGCGCCTCATCCACAGCCTTAGCCGCCGCGTCGGCCACTAGCCGCCGAACCTCGCGGATGGCATTGTTTTCCCGCGTGGGATGCACTCGATTAGTGAGCAGGATGACGAAGAGCTCGCGCGCCGGGTCAATCCAAATTGATGTGCCAGTAAAACCCGTGTGGCCAAAAGAGCGTGGAGAAAGGAGGTTGCCGGCTGAGCTTGCATTCGAAGGCGTGTCCCAGCCCAGGGCGCGGCTGCTGCCTGCAGGAAAGTTCTGCCGGGTGGTGAATTTCTCCAGGGTGCTGCGCCGTACAATTCGTCGATGGTCGTAGATCCCACCGTTCAGCAGCATCTGGCAGAAAGTGGCGAGATCGCCCGAGTTCCCAAAAAGCCCGGCATGGGCCGAAACGCCGCCCATGGCGTAAGCGTTCTCGTCGTGCACCTCGCCGCGTAGCAAGCGTCCGCGCCAGGGATCGTTCTCGGTCGGAGCAATCACCTTCTTCCATCGAGGCTTGGGATTGAAAAACGTGTGCGTCATTCCCAGTGGTTGGAAGATGCGCGCTGCAGCCAGCCTGTCCAAAGGCTGGGCTGCGAGTTTTTCAATGATGTCTCCCAACAAAATGAGGCCGAGATCACTGTAAACCGCTTTCGTCCCAGGGGCGGATTCCAGCGGGACCTGAAGGATCTTTTCAACGAAGGCTGGCTTTCCCTGAAGATCCTTGTAGAGCGGCAGATGAGCTGGGAGTCCCGAGGTGTGTGTCAGCAAATGCCGGATCGTAATTTTCTCCCGGAGCTCTCCCACGAAGGCAGGGAAGTAGCGACTCACTGGATGTTCCAGTTTCAATTGGCCGCGCTCATAGAGCTGCATGGCCAGAGTGGTAGCGCTGATCACCTTGGTCAAAGAGGCCAGATCATAAATCGTTTCGTTGGTTACAGCCGGGGCTTTAGCCGTATAGTCGAGCTTCCCGTAAGCTTTCTCAAACACCAGGCGGCCGCGATGGCCGACGGCCAGCGAAGCTCCTGGAAACGCCCGCTTGCCGATCTGTTCATTGATCAGCGTGCTGAGCGTTTGATCGAGCTGAGCCTGCAAAGAAGCGGATTCAACCGGGGCGGCGCTGCGCAACGTCATCACACTCCGCTCTCTCTCCAGCCCGCTGCGAAGCACGGCGACGCCGGGCAACGAGACCGGCAGCTTCCCTTTGATAGGAATTTCGCCAAACAGCCCTTTTACCGCAGCCGCCTGCGAAACATCGGCGTTGCTGAACGTGCAGAGGTAGGTTCGCACGGCAGGAAATCCCTGGATCACATAGGGGGTTCCCAAAGCAATGTTCACAACAGGCCTTTCGATCTGCGAGAGCTTTTCAACCCAGGTCCCGAGCTTTTCCGGAAGACCCACGGTTCCCGTGCCCGTCACGACGCGGGCGAAGATCGCGCAGACAACCAACTCGGCGCCACGCGCTTTTTCCAAGGCTGCGTCCAGGTCCGACTCTGAAGTCGACATCGAGAGGCGGTCGAAGCTCACCGAATCCAACCGCTGGCCCAACTCCCGCTCGAAAACACCAGTCTCTTCGCCCTGATCCCGGCTCAGAACCATCACGGCATGAGCCGACCGCCCGCGGCGAACATCGACTGGAAAGATACCAGGCTCGTCCCGCACCAAGGTTATCGAAGCATCCGCCATCTGCTGCGCCTGGGCCTGCAAATCGGGATCATTCACCACCTGGCTGATCTGTTGCAGATCGACGCGGCGCTTTCGATGAAGACCCAGCCAGGCTTTGGCTTCCAGGATTTTGCGCACCGAGTGGTCCAACCGGGCGCCGCTGATCTCGCCGCTCCGGATCGCCTGGAGCAGGCTTTGATGCACTGCATCCGGGTTTGGCGAGTCCAGTAGCACATCCGCGCCCGCCTTAAAGGCCCGTACGGCTGCGTCTCCAGCCCAATATCCCTCAGCCAGGCCCGCCATCGTCAGCGAATCAGTAACGACCAGCCTGGAGAAGCCAAGTTCCTTCTGCAAGAGCCCACTCAGAACCCCTGTGGAAAGAGTTGCAGGAATGTAGGTGTCGGGCTCGATTGCCGGCACAGCCAGGTGCGCGGTCATGACGGACCAGACTCCGATCTCAATCGCCTTCTTGAAGGGAATCAATTCCAACGACTCGAGCCGCTGGCGGTCCATGTTCATGACAGGCAGCGCCAGGTGCGAGTCGACAGTCGTGTCGCCATGTCCCGGGAAATGCTTTGCGGTCGCCATCACCCCGGCTTCCTGCGTCCCGCGGATGAAAGCTGCGCCCAGCCTGGCTACCAACTCCGGATCCTCGCCATAAGAGCGAATGTTGATGACCGGGTTGGCGGGATTGTTATTCACATCCAGCACGGGAGCAAAGATCCAGTTCACCCCCAAAGCCCGTGCTTCCAGTGCTGTCGCTTTCCCTTGCAGGTACGCCCAGTGTTCAGAGCCCGTGGCGCCAACGGCCATATTCCAAGGGAAGGAGACAGTGTTCCGCAGGCGAAAGTTGGCGCCCCGCTCAAAATCGGAAGCCACCAGCAACGGTAGCTTCGAGGCAGCTTGAACTTTGTCAATCAAGACCGCGGCTTCATAAACGTCCCCTGCGAAGAGAATGAATCCTCCAACATGGTTCGCTCGAATCTGGCGCTCAATCTCCCGCATCTCCGAACCTTTCGAACTGAGGTACTGAGCCCGCAAAGCCGGCATGATCAACTGCCCGGCCTTCTCTTTAATCGACAGCTTGCGCAGGGTCTGCGCAACCCAGTTCTCTGGCTTGAGAGTCTTGGAGGAAGGGCGGGAGTTCGTCTGGGAAATCATCGGTTGGCTGATGGGAGCGAAGAGCAAGACGGCTGGCAGGAAGACACTGTTAACAACCCGGCAAACTGTGCGCGGGGGCATAGGGGACCGCGTTCAGGTGTAGAATTGCCGATCGAAATATCCTTCGACGCGACAAGAAGTTCAGTCCGAAACGACGGTGAATATACCATACGCTAATCGGGGGTCGCCAAAAAACAAGTCAGGAACGGGCGCGAACAAAGCGTTGCATGCGCCTCGTCAGCGTTCTGGAAACGTCGACCAAAGGCGGTACCAGGGATCCCTCCAGCCGGTCGTCGCAGGGGCGGACCCGCGTGTCCGCCCTCGGCGCGGGTGGAAACGAAGCTTGATGCGGTGGAAGACGCGAGACGGGCGGACACGCGGGTCCGCCCCTGATTTAAACGATCAGTCTTTCGGACTTCACTCCCGATCGACCCAATCCCAAGGTAAACAATTACCTCGGAGCTCTCCGCTTTGCCGGGTTTGGCCCGGGACGCGAGAATCGTGGGTGTCGAAGGGTACGTCCCCGGAGAGGACCAATATGAATAGTCCCGGGTGGCGCGGCACGCCGCGCCACCCGGGGTACATGTCCGGGCACATGTCGCCAAAGGGACCGAGTGGGTAAGGGGCAGGCCGGAGGCCAGCTCCTCCCCGTTGTCGCGGTGGGGTTAATTCCCGACATTTACCGCGTGCGTCTCGCGCACCGGGCGACCCCATAGTGAATGCCCCTTTGGAGGGGCCGATTCGATACTTCTGTCATGGCCGTTGAACACACTGAATGCTCTGAACAATCTTGATTTCTTGGACGGGCACGTCGTACTTGGCAGCGAGTCAGTTAGGCGAAGGAGCTGTTCAATCGGACGGATTATTGGCATATGCTTGTGCGCTTAATCGTTACTGTCCAATCTATCTCTGCCCCGCATGAACCGATTCCGCGTAGACCAGGTCTCCCGTCAGACCGTCGAAGTATTGTATGACGACATGCGGCCTTGGGTAGGCAACCCAGCGGGGTTTTCCAGGCGCGGCCGGATTGTTGAAGACGTTGTTGATCTGCGCGACCGCGTAGAACGGCTGCTTCCGCAAGGATGCCGGCATGTCGTCGCGGATGTAGCTCGACCAGCGAATGTCCACCTTGCGGCCGCGGGAGTCGAACTCACCGTTGGGCGGCCGCCCGCCTTCACTCCGCGCTGGATGATTCTGCGATCCGAGCGGACCGGAAGCAAACTCCCAGACGCGGTTGGTGATCTTGACGGCCCAACTGTTGTGGAGGTCCCCGGTCATGATCAGGACAGGTTTTCCCAGCGAATCCCAGAAGCGGATCATCTGCTCGCGTTCCTCCAGAAACGCCGTCCAGGCATCATCTTTATTCTCGGGTGTGCCACCGTCGGGAGAGCCCAGGTGCGGCACGGTCACATTGACCGAAGAGGCAATGAAAAAGAAATCGGCGTCGCTGGCCTTCATGGCGTTCATCAGCCATTCGCGCTGGCGGCGACCGAGCAGCGAAGTACCCGGCTTGTTCGGGTGCTTCGTGTCCTGCAGATCGCGCTCCGAGCGGGTGTCCAACAAATAGAACTCAACGTTACCCACCCGGAACGTCGAAAACGACATCCTTCCGAGTGAATACGCCGAAAGCCCGCTGCGAGCCGGAACAGGACGAATGCGCAGACGATTCTTGTCCAAGACGTCAATGACTTCATACACGCCTGCGTTTGGATCTCCCTCGCCGACCGGGAATCGGCCGGCATCGACTCCTGCGTATTGACCGCCCCAGTGCACGTGCAGGTTTGGGACCTGCTTCAGGTCGACTGTGGTAAAGTCGGCGCCCGGATCGACCAGCACATCGGATCCCGCCGTGAGCTTCGCTTGGCCGAAATGCAGTGGCTGAGGGAAGGGCACGGGCTGCGATCCCGCCAGGTAGTCAAACCAGGCCTGAATTCCGATATCGCGGAAAACGGTTCGCCGATCGCGGCGGCCGACTTCGGCCGTGCCAAAGATGTCGTTCAGAAGCTCGTGATCGTCGGGGGTGTAGTAGGAAGGGACCACGCGATGCCAGGCCGCCAAGTTCGCGCCCCGCTCTAAGAAGTACTTATAGTTTTCCCAGACTCCCGCAATGGAAGGCGCCAGCTCCAGGATCTTGGGCAAAGGAACATTGCGGACACCCGTCTGCTCCCGCCACGCCTCAACCGTGAACTCACGCTTGTCCTCATAAAGCCAGTCGCCATTCATGATGGAAAAATGAAGCGCGCCGGGCAGCTGCTTCAGCATGGTGCCGTAGGCTGGCAAACCCGGTCCAGTGCCGTCTCCCGGCCGTTGATTGGCGCACGAGCCAAATTGGAACCGAAAATTGAAAAGCCCGCGCGGATTCGTGCTTGGATCGCGATAGCTCTCTGGAGAAGGCAGCGTGAGAAACGATCCCTCAGGTCCGGCGTCGTCGCGTGTGATGGGCTGGTAGTAATAGCGTGTGTTGGGAGCGAGTTCCTTCAGGCGCACCCACCCGGTGTTATCCCGGCCGGCTGTTGTGGTTGCGAATTCCGACGCTTGGTCGAGGCGGCCCGGCGTGCGCCCGTAGCGAATTTGAAACTGCCCCGGCCCCGATGTACGCGCCCAGATGGAGATGCTATCCGCCGTAACATGGCCGAGCATGGGACCATGCGTGATCTTCACGGCCCGCGCCAGTGCCGGACTCGACAAGACGAGGAGATGAACTGCCATGAAGCAAATGTGGATGCGATGGAGCATAGGATCTCCCTCTTGGCGATTGCAAAATAGAGTGACAAGTCTGGTTCTCTCTCCAGCGCAAAGTTCCCCTCAGCTGGCACTTCGCGACGGCTGTTCGCTTCGGTGAACGCTTATCAGGCGTTTGCCTCTCTCTCTCCTTGGGAGAAGTGAGAAACTGTAAGCTGCGTGTCACTTAATTGAACCATCTGGACTGGCAATTGAATCACACGGGTCTGCGGTTTGTGCGTTACGCCGCCGACTTCGTGGTTCTGTGCCAGACCCAGGCCCAGGCCAAAGAGGCACTGACCTTGGTGCAGCAGGTGCTAGAACAGCGCTCGGCCTCCAGCCGCCGCACTACTCGAAAAACGTCCGATCTCCAGATTCCTGCTTTCGCGGGAATAACACACCGAGGACGCGTACGAGCCTGTTGGCAGGAACATTCAAGGCAAGCAGAATTCAGCTCTGGCCGGGGACTTGCAACTCTTTACTGCTTTTTGCTGACAATGATCATGCGCGGGCTGGAAACAGAATACGGTGTCATCTCCTTGCTTCCGAACGTGGAGATGACTTGCAGGCCGGTTTCCTCCAACATATCTTCCAGTTCCGAGTGGGTGTAAAGCTTGATGTCATACTCGACGGTGCGGCGCTCGCCTTTGTCGAAGATGATGCGCTTGGTGTGGATGCGCGAGGTGTGAGCATTGAAGCTGGTGTCCTCCAACAAAAAGAAGTCGGGTTCGATCTCGTCCCAACGGCGCGGCTGGTTTTCCACCTTGTGGATTGTCCAGTCGCGATTCACGGTTTCCAGCACGAACACGCCGCCCTTCGCCAGCGCTTTGGCAATGCTTTCGAGGACTTTCTGATTGTCGCCGTCGTTGAAATATCCAAAGCTCGTGAAGTAGCTGAAAGCGCCATTGAAGCGATTGACAAAGTAGCTTTCCCGCATGTCGCCCACCAGGAACTCGACATTGGTCAACTCATTGAGTTGGGCGGCCTGCCGCGCCAGGTCGATGAAGCGCGCACTCAGGTCGATGCCCATCACCTGGTAGCCTCGCTTGGCCAGCTCAATGGCATGGCGACCGTGTCCGCAAGCCACGTCCAATGCCTGGCCGCCTTTCGGCATCAGCAGCACCGATTCGAGGAAATCCACTTCGGAAGTGTTTCTCTCGGGCGTGAAGGCCGGGCAGTAGACCCGGTCGTAGTCTGGATTAAAAAGTTCCTCGTACCAGTTCATCCGTTTTCCTGTTGTCTTGGTGCCAAGCAAATTGGGGAATCATAGTGAAGCCCAACCCGGAAACTCAAGCGAATTTGACACACGTGAGCAAAGCTGGGCGAGCCGGAACTCAAGATGGTCTCCGTCATTCCCGCGAACGCGGGAATCCAGACTCGCGTCGGAGCCACTGGATTCCCGCTTTCGCGGGAATGACGCACATAAACCCTGCATCCCAGCTGGTTCAGCTCTCCGAAGACGCGACCGGTTCCGCCGGTTTCGCTTCCGCAGCCGACTCGGCTTCGCGCGCTTCCCGCACCATCTCGTAGAGTTTGCCCACTTCGAACAGAATGGTCTCGCAATGCTGCTTGTAGTAAGGCGTCAGCTTGCCCAGGCGGGCGTAGATGGACTGAACCTCTGCTCGAATCCTGTCCAAAGGGGCTTCGACGGCTTTGGCCAGCTCCAGGCAATACTCCCGCCGCAGCAGGTTGACCTTCGAAAGCGCGTCGCACTGATAGGCATTCTGTAATGTCTTGCACAGGAGCGCCAGCAGCGACGCGAGCAGTGCCTCATCCTCGGCCGAGAAATCAGACGGTTTGTCTGAAAGCACGACAGCACCTACCAGCCTTCCCTCATCCAACAAGGGTGCTGCCAGGTAATTTCGCTGGATCAGGGGGGCCAGTAGTTGTTGTTCCTCCGGTGACAAATCCAGGGCGTTGGACCAGACCACCCGTTGCGACCTAGTCAGCGTGTCAAACAGCATGCCCTTTTTCCATTCGATGGACGCCATTCGCGGTTCCTGGGCTGGTTTGCCCGCCCTCAGCAAGGGGGTCCGGAGCGTCGACTCCGCATGGGAAAAGAAGCTCACCTCCTGCACTTCAAAAATACTGCTCAGGGCGATCGCTAGCCTGGTGACGTTGTGCTCGGCAGAATCGGCCGCATCAAAGCTGCAAAGGACGGCCGCCTCATGCTGGATTTGTTTCAGGTCTCGGCTCAGACTATCCGTGGCTGCCGCAACCGCTTCCGGCAGCGGGCCTGCCTGGCGGCTGGCTTCGAGCGCTTTCTGAACGGACTGAAGGCCTTCGTTGAACTTCGGGTAAAGATCGCTGACGCTGAGCAGCCCCTGAGGAGTGGCAATCAGCGCCGACTCCAGGTTCAAATCGGACAACGCGTTAAACGATTCGATCAGCTTCTTCTCTGAGTTCTGAACACTACGGCGAGTTTCGGCAATCCACCAGGCATCCGCCAGAAGCAAGCCGCACGCCAGCACAACACCGATCAGCAGCCAGCGCGGCAATGCGCTTTCCGCCGCGACAGAGTTATGCCATGCCGCGTGCGCTTCGGGAAGTAAGAGAACCAGTTTGCCGGGTAAACCGGCTGCCGGTGCCACTGCTACATAAAGGCCGGCTTGCTTTCCAAAGTATCTCTCCGCGCTCGCCAACTGACGGAGAAGTGGTTCCAAGCCAGATATTCCTGGCACCTTCAGATCTTTCAGCCCAGCAGGAGGCGGGCCCCCTGCTTTGGCGCTGCCTTCCAGGTTGCGGCTCGTTCCCAACACCCGGTCGCCGCTGCCCACCAGCAAACCAAACGCTTCGCGCGGTTCCAGATTCCTGAAAAGCTTTGCGGCCAGCCTGCTCGCATCCACTCCAATGGCAACAACGCCACGGAAGTTGTCGCCGGCAAAAAAAGGAGCGGCGCACGTCAGTTGCATTTCCCCGCCCCGGAGATTTCCGTTGACCAACTCGCATACGGCCTCCTTGGACGGATTCCGCGAGGGCATGGCCTTCGCGAAGAATGGCAGATCGATTACAGAAAAATTACGCCTCAGGGCCCCGGAAGCAATGCGGCCTTTGAAGTCAAACCACGGATAACTTCGCACCAACCCATCCGTCGTGTAGAGGGCAGCCTCGCGGCAGACCGGATTCAGGTTCAGAGACGCCTTCAAGACCGGGTTCAGGTACTCCGACAAGCGAATATCGCGCAGAATTTCCGGATTCAGGGTGCTGACGGTACTCAAGAGCACTGCTGAAGCCCCGTCGTTTCGCACGGAGCCGTACAGCCCGGTGGCCGGATCGTAGTCATACTCGCCAGGTTGTGCCGCCAGCCGGTAACTTTCGGGATTGGTAAAAATGTGCGTCGTCAACTCGGCCGTCGCGCGGACTTGCTGGCGGACTCTCTCCAGCTCGGAAGTCATCAAGGTCGTCACCGACTGAGCTTGCTGGGCTAGTAGCGCAGGAACACGCGGGCCCTCGCTGCCCGGCTCAGCACCGCTTTGCCTATGGCGAAAGTACAGTCCGATTAATCCCACAATCAAGCAGCCAGGCAGGAGAAGGCTGGCTCCGAGCAGCCAAGGGGCATGGCGGGTAACGGGCGGAAGACGATTCATAAGCAAGGCGCACCCAACGGAAAGGCAGAACCTTTCCGCACATCAAGCGGCAAAGCCGCATTGAGACTGGCGTTTCGAGTTTCGCGACAGAAACTAGCTAGCTCAGACAATCCATCACCAACCGGCTCATGGCATGTACGCCGATCGACAGGCAGGACTCGTCAACATCAAATCGTGGTGTGTGCAGCATTTCGGTGATGCCCCGGCTTTCGTTGCGCACACCCAGAAGGAAATAGAATCCCGGTACGCGTTCAGCAAAGCAGGCGAAGTCTTCTGCGCCCATCTGGGGTTTTTGCAGCAACACGTTTTCTTTACCAACTGCCGCTTCCAGCACTGGGACCGCTTTCTTCAGCAGCCCGGAATGGTTCAGTGTGACGGGCGCGCCAGGTGTCATCTTTAGTGAGTGAGATGCTCCGAAGGAACCGGTGATGCCGCCAAGCAACTGATCAATCCTGGCCGGCGCCGATCGGCGGATCTCAGGATTGTGGCAGCGCATTATTCCCAGCAGACGCACTTCATCAGCTAGCACGTTAAACTGGTTCCCGCCTTCAATGACGCCGAAAGAAATCAGCAGCGGATCACGCACATCCACCGAGCGATTAACTAGCGTCTGCACGGCCTGCAGCACATGGGAAGCAACCAGGATGGCATCCACGCCGGTGTGCGGATAGGCTCCGTGGGTCTTGCGGCCATGGATAACCACCTCAAGCGTATCGTTGCTGGCCCAGACTGGGCCGGCCTGATAGCCCAGCTTTCCCACCTCCAGGGTGGGCATCACATGCAACGCGAGAATCGCTTCGACCGGAGGATTGTCCAGGACTCCCTCCTCCAGCATTAGATAGGCGCCACCCGTTTCTCCCGCGGGTGCGCCCTCTTCGGCCGGCTGGAAGATAAACTTCACACGGCCCTGGAAGTGTTCGCGTAGTTGGCTGAGCGTTTCAGCCACACCGAGCCCGATCGTGGTGTGAACATCGTGGCCGCAGGCGTGTTTGACTCCGTCATACCTCGACCGGTAAGCCATCTCATTGAGTTCCTGAATAGGCAAGGCGTCCATGTCAGCGCGCACGGCCACCGTGGACCCAGGCCGGCTTCCTTCCAGAAGTCCGATGACTCCAGTATGCGCGACGCCAGTTTGAACCGAGAGTCCGAGGTTCTTTAAGTATTCCGCGACTTTGTTTGCCGTGCGGAACTCTCGGTTGCTCAATTCTGGGTGCTGGTGCAAGTCCCGACGAATCTCCACCAGCTTGGGTTGAAGGCTTTCGGCTATCTGTTGAATGTTTAGGCGAGTCATCTCGAATCAGCGCCGGCGAAGGCGGCGGAACTCTCCTCTCTTCGGATAAGGAGGGGATATAGATAGGGGCGGACCTGGGTGTCCCCCGGCTCTCCGGAAAAGGCCCTGATAGCGCATCAAAAACTTCCCCGCATCTGAAGGTGGGGACCCTGCCAACCTGACTGCTCGCAGTGACCGCAGGCCCGCATAGGCAGCGTCAATAAATAAAGGTATCAACTCTGGGTGGCGCATACATCGTGCTTTTTGCGATGTATGCGGACTGTACGCACACATGACAAACTGCGCCAT
>JAKEER010000283.1 GCA_022616615.1 Acidobacteriota bacterium | reverse complement strand
TTAGCCGAGGCCACGGAAATGAACTGTGTCTTCAGTTGATCCAGTTCCCGCAACGCGGTGATGTCTTCCAAAAGCGTCACCACTCCGACGAGGCGGCCATCTTCATCTCGCACCGGCGTTGTGCGAAGCCGGTAGCTCCGCTCGCTGCCTCCCAGCTTGACCGGAACGACGGCTGCCTCACCTTCTGCGGCAACGGGACGTTGCATGGATACTGCGTCCCTGACAGCTTTCAACACTTGCTGACCCGCACTGAAATCGGAAAGGGATAGCTGTTCCCCCCAGCAGACGTTCCATCGAAGAGCATCTTGGCTGCCCGATTCGTCTTGGTCACTTCGCCGCGAGCGTCGGTGACGATGACGGGTTCATAGAGAGAATCGATCACTGCGTCCGATTTCTTCTGCTCCAGCAGCAGGCGCCAATAGTCCGACTTGCGCAACTCGCGCAATCGCAGCGCCATGCGATTGAATTCGGCTGCCAGCACGCCGATCTCATCCTCAGACTGGACTTCGATGTGCTGATCGAAATCCCCTTCTGCGATTTTTTTTGCTTTGTCCGTCAGCGCAGAAATGGGATTGACGACATAAGTAGTGAAACGCCACACAAACAGGAGTGCCAATACCAATGCCGTCGCGGTAAAAAGGATGGTGGAGGTCTGAGCACGCCGGGATTCGGCCTTCGCACGATCGCTGGCCCTAACCATCGCTTGTTGGTTTAGCTGCAACAAATCGTCGAGTCTGCTTTTCAACGCGAGAAAAGCGGGTTCCAGTTGGGTGAAATAATGAGCGGACAAATCCGCGGCAGCCGCGGGTTCCTTCGTTTCGATAATGCGCTCCAGATGCCTGCGGTAGCTGGAATATCTTGCCTGAATGTCTGAAATGATTTCTTTTTCGCCTGGCTCTGTAATGTTGTTGGCGGCAACGCCGAATTCACGCAGGAACTTCTCACGGTTCGCAGAGAATTGCTGCGCAGCCTTGTCGATCTGACCTGCGATCCAAAACAAAACAGCAGAATCTTGCCGCTCCAGGGCCTCCTTCATGTTCTCGGCGGCAAGAATGCTCTTGTAGTTATGCACCAGGATGTCGTCAATGGCTCGTCCCAACCTGGAAGAATGGTAGATCCCCCACAGGCATGCCATCAGAATGATGAGGATTAGAAGTCCATAGCTGAATTGGAGTTTGCGTTTGAGGCTTCCCATATCCAGGGGCATCATCCAAACTTGGCATGGATCACTCGACCCACGTCCGGAGAATCCACCGTGTTGCAGGGTTCCAGGTGGACAACAGACCCGCTTCTGAGAAAAACGAGCATACAGCGGCCCATCTCGGTTAATCGAATTTTAAGATCCCTTAAGCCAGCCTTGCCAAGGGCTTCTTGCAATGCAGGCATGAGAACCACGAACTTCGGCTTGACCCGCCACGCTGCCTCGACAATGCCGATGGTCAGATTCGGCACGTCCAGGCTCTCGGTTTCACACTGAACCTGATCCCGCTGAAAAACCTGTCGCTTCACCTTTTGAAGCCGCCACTCTCTGTCTTCTCTTGAAAAAACAGAAAGCAGCCATCGAACCCACCCTGTTGGAACCACCACCTCGACGAGGTGGAGCTTTGCCGGCAAATAACGAGCCAGCCAGAAAGACTCGTGACTCATGCGATAGGGGTAGAGGCGTCCACAAACGGGGAAAAGGATTGTATTCTCTGTCATGTGATTTCGCACCTTCAGAAAACTCACGGCAGGCTATCTGCCTATTCCTTGCCGAAGCCGAAGGTCACTGGTCGCATTTGATCGAGTTCCAAATTTAATTCCAACACATTCACACCTGCCTCACCCAAGATCCCCAACTGTCGGCCCTCGGTATGTTTCCTAACAAGCTGCCGCAGTTCGTCTTCGCTGATCTTTCGCTCGCGACTAATGCGTGGCACTTGAAACTCAGCCGATGCCGGGGTGATGTGTGGGTCCAGCCCTGAGGCTGAGGCAGTGACAAGATCGATTGGTACCCGCGAGTTCGGGTTTTCCGCGCGCCTCTGTTCAGCAGCTGGCTTCACCATCTGCTCGATCAGTTTCTTACTGGTAGGGCCTAGATTCGTGCCGGCGGAAGCCGTCCCGTCATAACCGCTCCCAGCCGCGGACGGCCGCGAATGGAAGTAGCCCGCTCCAGTAAAGGGTTGCCCGATCAAGCGAGATCCTACGACCTTACCGTCTCGCACAATCAAACTTCCCTGCGCTTTGTCCTTGAATAGAACATATGCCAGACCCGTGACCGCGTATGGGTAAAGGATGCCTGTCAGCACCGTCAGCACGATGGTCATGGCGACTGCTGGATAAAGATGTTTGAGTAGATTCATGTGTTCTCCTTGAAATCCCCTCCTGGGAGAGGTGCCTGCCGGAGGCAGGCGGGGTGGGTGGTCGCTTCGAAGTGACCACCCACCCCAGGGCCTGACGGCCCTTTCCCCTCCCGAGAGGGGAATCACCCATATTTTCATCTCATCTTGGTGGCGATACGAATTAGGCCATCGTTCCGAATACTCCTACGCCAGCCCCGCTGCCGTGATGATCACGTCAATGATCTTGATTCCAATAAACGGAATGATCACACCACCCACGCCATAGATGAAGATGTTGCGCCTTAGAACTGCAGCAGCTCCCAGGGGGCGGTACTTGATCCCGCGCAAAGCCAAGGGAACGAGCGCGATGATGATCAAGGCGTTGAAAATCACGGCTGACAAAATTGCGGATTCCGGGGTCTGCAGGCCCATGACGTTGAGCGCCGAAAGCGGCCCGTCCTTTGAACCAGCCAGAGCGTACAGGCTGGCGAACATGGCTGGAATGAGGGCGAAGTACTTCGCCACGTCATTGGCAATAGAAAAGGTTGTCAACGCGCCACGCGTCATGAGCAGCTGTTTTCCGATTTCAACGATTTCAATCAGCTTGGTCGGATTGGAGTCCAGATCGACCATGTTGCCTGCTTCTTTAGCGGCCATGGTTCCGGTATTCATAGCCACGCCGACGTCAGACTGAGCCAGCGCCGGTGCATCGTTGGTTCCGTCCCCAGTCATGGCGACCAGCTTGCCTTCGGCCTGTTCACGGCGGATCAAGGCCATTTTGTCTTCAGGCTTGGCTTCGGCCAGAAAGTCATCCACTCCAGCCTCTGCTGCAATGGCTGCGGCCGTCAGTGGATTGTCGCCGGTGATCATCACCGTTTTGATCCCCATCTTTCTCAACTGCACAAAGCGCTCACGCATCCCACCCTTAACAATATCTTTGAGGTGGATCACTCCGAGTGCATTTCTCCCCTCCGCAACCACGAGGGGAGTACCCCCAGATCTCGAGATGCGTTCAACGGCTGCCTTGAGCTCCCCAGGAACGGTGCCTCCCTGAGAATTGACAAACTCAACAACTGCGTCATGAGCTCCCTTGCGAACCGAGCGACCATCGAAATCGACACCCGACATGCGAGTCTGGGCAGAAAAGGGGATGAAACGGGCTTCGTGTTCTCCGACTTCCCGCCCTCTCAAGCCATACTTCGATTTAGCCAGCACCACGATGGAGCGGCCTTCGGGTGTCTCATCGGACAGACTGGACAATTGCGCGGCGTCGGCCAGTTCACCCTCCTTAATTCCTGGCAACGGAGTAAACTCGACGGCCTGGCGGTTGCCCAAGGTGATCGTTCCAGTCTTATCGAGCAGCAGAGTGTTCACGTCGCCTGCAGCCTCTACAGCCCGACCCGACATAGCCAGCACGTTGTGTTGGATGACGCGATCCATTCCCGCAATACCGATGGCCGATAAGAGTCCGCCGATCGTGGTAGGGATCAGGCAGACCAGCAGGGCTACCAGCACGGTGATTGAAGGCGGAGCAGCCGCGGCGAAAACACCGGCTGCCTTAGCGGCTCCTACGCTGTAGATGGCGTACGGCAGCAGGCTTACAACTGCAAAGACGAATACAATCGTTAGCCCGGCCAGCAGAATATTTAAGGCAATCTCGTTGGGCGTTTTCTGCCGTTCTGCTCCTTCCACCAAGGCGATCATGCGATCCAGGAAAGTCTCACCTGGATTGGAAGTGATCCGGACTTTGATCCAGTCGGATAGGACTTTGGTCCCGCCCGTGACGGCGGAGCGGTCACCACCAGACTCACGAATCACCGGAGCACTCTCACCGGTAATTGCCGATTCATCCACCGAAGCCACACCTTCAACGACCTCTCCGTCTCCGGGAAGGAATTCCCCTGCCTTGACGAGCACCAGGTCGCCTTTGCGAAGGTTCGGCGCAGGAACAGTTTCGGTCCTGATACCCGCAATTCCCGGACTTTTGTCCTGAACGATCCGATGCCCCAGCGTTTCCGTCTTGGTTTTGCGGAGGGTGTCGGCCTGAGCCTTGCCACGCCCTTCTGCCATCGCCTCAGCAAAATTGGCAAAGATGACGGTGAACCACAGCCAGAAAGCAACTTGGCTGGTGAAGAGCAGATTCTCCGTATGCCCAGTGGCGATGTCGCGAATGATAAGCAGCGTCGTCAACAGACTCCCAATTTCAACCACAAACATGACTGGGTTACGCGCTACCCATCGCAGGTCCAACTTCTTGAAGGAGTCCTTAATCGCCCGCTTCACAATGGGTGGGTCAAACAAGGGTCTCTTCTGTGCTGTCTCTGCCATATTCTTTCCTTGAAAATCTTCTGCCGAGGCCCGAGGTTTGTCCCCCTTGGCAAGGGGGACCGCGCCTGAGGCGCGAGGGGGTCTGCAGTGCTAGATCACCCCCTCTTGATCTCCCCCTTATTCGCTTCGCAAGGGGGAGAAGGGCTTTGTGCTCCTTGGCAAGGGGGACTGTGGAATTGAAACCTCCAACAAACAAATCAAAGCGTCGTGCCTGCGTTCATCAGAAAATGCTCCACGATGGGACCCAACGACAGCATTGGGAAAAACGTCAACGCTCCCACGATCAAAATCACGCCGACGAGCAAGCCTACGAACAGAGGCGTATGAACAGGGAACGTACCCGCCGAGGGAGGTGCCGCCTTTTTGCTCGCCAGACTGCCGGCAATGGCCATCATCGGGATAATCATGAAGAACCGGCCAAACAGCATCGCCAATCCCAGGGTTGTGTTGTACCAGTGAGTGTTGACGCCAATTCCGGCGAAAGCCGAACCGTTGTTGCCTGTCGCCGAGGTGTACGCGTAGACAATTTCTGAAAGGCCGTGCGGCCCATTGTTGTTGAGCGTTGCCGTTCCATAGTCGGCCACACTCGACCAGGCGCTGAAACCCAGGATGGACAGGGCAAATATCAGAACGTAGAGCATTGCCATTTTGACATCCTTAGCTTCGATCTTTTTGCCCAGGTACTCGGGAGTGCGCCCCACCATCAGTCCAGCAATAAAGACGGTCAGAACGACCATCACCAGCATTCCGTACATCCCGGCACCAACCCCGCCGAAGATAATCTCGCCGAGCATGATATTCAGCAGCGGGATCATTCCGCCCAGCGGGGTGAAAGAGTCGTGCCAGGAATTGATAGCACCACAAGAAGCATCGGTGGTCACTGTGGCCCAGAGAGCTGAATTCATGATGCCGAAACGGACTTCTTTGCCCTCCATATTCCCCCCCGCTTGCTCCTTTCCAGGAACCTCACTGGCGGCTTGAGAGACCCCGTGCTGATTGAAAATTGGATTACCTTGAGCCTCAAAATAATACGCAACAAAGAAACCACCCAGAAAAAGGACTGCCATGGCGGCAAACACCGCCCAGCCATGCTTCTGGTTACCCGTCATCCGACCCAATGTGTATGTCAGACTTGCTCCGATAGCGAAAATCGCAAACATCTCGATGAAGTTAGTCAACGGAGTGGGGTTTTCATACGGATGACTCGAGTTGGCATTGAAAAATCCGCCGCCATTGGTGCCGAGCTCTTTAATGATCTCTTGAGAAGCGACCGGACCTTGAGCGATCGTCTGCTCTGTGACGGTCTCAGTCGTCTTTGCGCCATTCTCACCTGTCTTCTCGATCTTTTGCGGTTCGACCAAGGTTGCTTTCGTGTAAGGACTGAAGTTTTGAACGACACCTTGCGAAACCAGAACAAGCGCCCCAATAACGCAGAACGGCAGCAGCACATAGAGCGTGGTGCGCGTCAAGTCAACCCAGAAATTGCCCAAGGTGCTGGCTGTCCGCCGAGCAATGCCACGAATGAAAGCCACAGCCAGAGCGATACCGGTAGCCGCTGACACAAAGTTGTGGTAGGCAAGCGCGGCCATTTGGGTCAAGTAACTCATGGTGGACTCGCCCGAGTAGGCTTGCCAGTTCGTGTTAGTGGTGAAGCTGACCGCAGTGTTGAACGCCAGGTCCGGGGCTACTCCCGTAAACCCTTGCGGATTGTGCGGCAGGTAGTATTGAAGCCGCTCGAAAGCATAGAGCAGTAGCAGGCCAGCCAGATTGAACATCAACATGGCAGCCGTGTACGCAGTCCAGTGCTGTTCCTGGCTCTCCTCTACCCGGCAAAGACGGTAGATTAATCGTTCCACGGGACGAAGCGCTCTGCCTATCAATGTTGGCTCGCCCGAGAAGATCTTAGCCATGAAGAGGCCGAGTGGTTTGGCCACCGCAAGAATGGCCAAGAAATAGATCGCAAGCTGCAGAAATCCATTGAGTGTCATTGTTTCTCCTTATCTGCTGCCAAGCACCAGTTCTTACAAATTGCTGGCGCTCACTCCAGGTCAGCCAATCCTGCTATGGGTCAAAACTTCTCTGGCTTGAGCAGCGCGTACGTCAAATACACCAGCAGAGCCAGCGTAATGAGCCCGCTGACAACGTATTCCAGGTTCATACGTACCTCCTTCCTTCTACCCTAAACCCGCTCACAAAAGAGCACGTACCAAAATGAAAGCGCAAAGAAGATCAAGACCAGAACGATAAAGACGAGATCTAACATTCGTTTCCTCCAGCTAGACAGCCAGCGACCTGTTGCGGCGCTTTTTTTTCTTGAACGACTACCAGTGCTTCCGAGGCCTGTTCCGCCATACAATGAACCGGGCCAAACAGAGAGAGGCGAATAGATTAAATCCTGCATGAAGAGAACGATTCTTCGCTTAGAGTGGACCGCAACTCGGGCTATTCGCATCGGAAACGCAACACTCGCAATCGTTGCGGTCAGCAGCTTTTGGAACAATTGCCCGGCTAAGTGATCAGCATGGATGAACATCTCTGTTTCCTTCGAAAATCGTGCTCATCCTCGACCAATGCCGAGTACGATGACGAGCACTGAGAAGGAGGAATATTTTCGTCCGTCGCACGCGGCGGCATGAAACTGTCCCTTCGCCGCCCAGCTTGGCGCTCGGAGGGCCTCGCCTTCTTGGGCGGGACAGCTGGTAGCACTGTAGCGTCGGGCACGTAAGGAAGTCATAAGGGGTATATTAAAAGTTCCTTAACAAGTCATAAGAAGAAGGTCAATGCAAGGGGAGGAGTGCTGAAGATCGCCTGGGAGCGCGGGCGTCCCGCCCGCCTCGGCGTGCCGACAGGCGCGCCGGATGCGGACGGGACGTCCGCGCTCCCAGG
>JAKEER010000282.1 GCA_022616615.1 Acidobacteriota bacterium | reverse complement strand
CCGGCTGTCCCCCCTGTTCCCATAGTTCCATCCGTCAAAAAATTCGTGAGCTGTTTCCCTAAGAAATTCCGCTTATGGAGTGAACACACTCTGTCTTGAGGGTGAGCATTTCCTTCAGCGGAACTCATCACATGTTTCCCGACATCTCAGAGGGTTTAGCTTAGCTCCGGAGCTTCGCTGCCATGATTGCGCCCACCCTGGTCTTGGAAGGCTTCTGGTCACAGGCCAGGACTGACAATGCTTCTCTGACTGAAGACGACGCCAGCAGACTAGTTCCAGGTTTCGATCACAGACTTGCTCTGGAGCTGCTGCGTGAGGTCGTGAACTACGGCGACAACGTCGAGGTTGAAATTTTCTAGCTAATCCGTACGACGCGCGAGAATTTCGAAGCGGCATGACAGTTTGTTGCGCCATCTGCGCAATGCGTAGTGAAAGCTAAGCTGACTGAGACGAGGGTTCATTCTTGGGACTTCTGCCCTCCAAGGGGCGCCTTGGGATCTTGAGAGGCAGCGAAGAAGAGCATCATTTCAGTACGTTTCAGTTGGTTCACGATCCTGTTCGATCTATTCGCTCGGACGGCAAAGCGCAAAACGATGAACCTGAATGGCTTCTTCAGGCAAGGAGGCCTGGGCCAGCAAATCGTCATTTATTGAGGAACGAACCATGGTCAAGCATTCATTCGCCGAACGCTCCGAGTATGGCGGGAGCATTTTTCTGATCCTGCTTGTGACGATTGCCGCCAGTATCGCTGCGTGTGTTGGGTGTGGAGGCTCGGGATCGCAAGTGCCGCCAAGGGCCGGAGAGGTTTGGGAGATTGATCCCGACGCAGGCCGGCCGTCCCAGCCTGGGGCGGTCCTGGCCTACGTGAGCGGGTTGCACGTCATTGTCTTGGACGGTAACGAGGCGTATGCGGGGATGACCCCTTTGAAGACGGAACCGGGGCCTAACGGAGGACGGTCGATCAAGCTGAGCAAAGGTTTGGAGGCGGTGCTGGCACCTGTGGCAGAAGGCAGGCTGGACTTGCGCTTCTCAACCGGAGAATCCATTGGGATGCGAAAGCGAGTTGGCCGCTGACCGCTGCCGGCTGTCAGGGAGGAGAAATCGTATGAAATCGACAAAGCTTGCACTTTGGGGACTCACGTTGACATGGGTGGTGGCCGTCCCATTCTGGGCGCAGAGTGAGGCTTTCGATCAAGATGCGGTCGTTCTGACCTATCACAAGATCACAGGAGAACCTTTGGATCTTCGTGCCGTGGCGGAGCGGAGTGAGTCTGTGCGGCGGGCCTCGAACTTCGACCGGCCCGATGCCCTCAAGGCAGAAACAGCCAGATTGGAGGCGCAGCTGACTGCTTCGGATTCGAGTCGTGAATTTGTGATTACGGTCAGCGATTCGATTTCGCAGTACGACCATGACCGCGGCGAGTTTTCCATCAACCTCTTCATGCCTGGTTACTACGTCCCGGTCCAGTCCTTTGGACAGCAATATCAACTGGTGTTTGCTAATGCCGAAAGTGTGCGCGCCATTCCCATGCCCAAGGACGAGGCCCGAGCGTTCGATGGGCGGTTGAACCAGATGGGCCGGCAAGTCAGCAACGAAATTCATTTCCGGGTCGTCGGGAAAGGCGACCCAGCTGGAGGTGTTGTCGGTGCCCGCGTGGTGCGAGCCGAGATGACCTCTGTGCGTTTGCTCGACCGAACTGGCAACGCTGTGTTTACGCCCAACGTGACTCCGTTTCAATCTGCCAAAGCTGCCGGCGGAACTCCCTTTGACCTCACCCAGGCGGATGTGTCCGGATTTCGCGTCGGAGTTAAGGCGAAGGACTTGGAGACGACGCTGGCCCGTTTGTTTGGCACACCCCAGAGGTCCAAACCTAACCGCACCGATTGGTTCGCAAGCAAGCTGGCTGTGAATGAGACAGGGTGTATGTCGATGTTTGGTCAGGACAGATCCAAGGTGGGTGCGGTTTGTGTGACCGCACTTTTGGACGCTGACGACATTGTCCGCTCGATCAGGGTGGAGCGTGTGTTCCCCTGGTTCGACTCGGAGGTTTTCCGCAAGTCTCTCGTCCAGAAGTATGGCGCGGTTGCCTCAGCCGTCAACAGAGGGGGCGCTTTTGCGTTGGGCTGGGGGCCCGACCTCGATCCGAGGCTGGGTTACAGTCAGTCGGCACCGCACAACGCCCTGACGGCGCACTACGTCACCAATACCGACTTTGCGAGCCGAAGCGGCAATGCCCTTCCGCAGATGCGAATTGTGCTTAATCTCGTGGACGCGCAGTGGGCGTCGGGGCGAAAGCAGTAGAGATGGCGCCGGCCCCGCGCCTTCATAAAAATTGGAGTGATCACAAAGGAGCCCTAAGCATGAAACCCAAGCGTGAATTCCTCGTGTCTTCTTCGCTCGCCATCGTACTCGTGCTGCTCGCCGGCCACTTTCAGGTGCAGTCCATCGTCGCTGCCAGCCCGCAAGCAGCCGCGCAGCCCGTCATACCTGCCGAATTCATCGGTGACTGGGTTCCGGCTAAGGGGACCTGCGATTCGCCGGTGCGCTTCCGCGCAACGGGGAACAGGTTTACGTTGATCAACGGCAAGGACAGCGCGTCTTACGGCGACCTGCATATGTCGGCGTCGTACTTCGGGCCTGAGTACTCGGGAATCAGCAAAGTGGTGATGCCGGATAGCAACGCCAATGAGCCACCGTTCTTGGCGTTTTTCAACCACGAGGAGAAGAAGGGTGTCACATGGCTCAATATTCATACGGAAGGTCCCTTGAGTCCGCACGCAGCCATGGCGGCGATCCAAATGGCGCACAAGAAGCTTGCCCAGCGGTTTCCTCTGAACCAGATTCCGCTGAAGAAGTGCGCGGGCGGCGGAGCGGCAGCTGATGTTGCGGCGCGTCCAGCCGGCGGCCAACCGGCTCCCGCTCAAGTTGCCCAGCGGCCGAACCCAGTGAGCCGGGTACCCAAGAACCCGCCGGTGTGTCCTGGTGTGCCGTTCTGCGAAGAAGTCAATGACTTCGCGGTGACAATCACTGACTTCCGCGCCAGCCTGAACGCGCCGACCAAGGTGCTTACCGCGACACTGCGCTTCCGGAACAAAGCCGACCATCCCGTCACGCTCGGCTACATCCCCGGCTCCGGCATCGGCACCGACGACCGGGGCAACCGGTATGCTGCCAATGACGGCGACATCCGCGGCATTGGGATCATCAGCGGCCGCGGTGTGGACGACAAGTTCGTCCTGCAACCGGGCCAGGAGAGCGACGCACGATTTACCTATTATTGGGGCGCTGGCCGGGAGATTTTTGGTACGACGTTCGAGATCGAGTTGACGGTCCGGGAAATCATCCCCCTTGAAAATGGACAGTTGAAACTGGGTGCGGAGAGTCCGCTGCGCTTCACCGGCTTGACTCACCGGCCCATGACCAGCGCCCAGCCGCCCAGGCCGGGTCCGGCGCCAGGTCCAGGGCCAAAACCAACCGAGCCTCTTCCCCCGCAGGCCGATCACTGTGCCGGTGTGAACAAACCCTGCTTCGATGCCGGGCCCTTCACAGCGACGGTTATTGGACTCACCCAAGCCATGGTTGGCGGACGGCATCACACAGTGCGGCTAAACATTACCTTCAAGAACTGGACCGACCAACAGCTCATTCTTGGATACAAGAATGCAACTAACAGCATGACCGACAATCTGACTAACGCCTACTTCTGGGGTCGTGCTGGTACTTACGATAACAGCGTTCAGGGCCTGGGGATCGTCTATCCGGGCCGCTCTTCCGACTCCAAGTTCCGACTGGCGCCGGGTCAAAGCTCCAACGCGACCGTTGGCATGATCCGATATGAAGCGGGCAACAGACCGAAGGGCACAGCGTTTACGCTCGATACGGTGATTATCGAATTGAGAATCCTTGCGAATGGCCAGCAAACAGAGATTGTTCGCGAGTACAGCGTGCATCTGCCGGACGTGCCCGCCACGGGCGGTGCCGTTGCGCCCTCCGCGGAAAGCCTGAGCGAGGCTGGAAGAAAGCTGAGCGACATTTTCAGGAAGAAGAGGTGACGGAACAAATGCCGAGTCGTCCACGCCTGGCCTTTCGCACGGCCGTCCCGTCTGCTCTGGCCTGCTTCATCAGCGGCTGCACTAACGAAACGCGCGACGGCGATACGACTGTCTTCGCCTTTGCTCTGTGAGTTCCAATTTCAAATTAAGGAGACCTAAACTATGAGCACAGCAATTCGATCGAGAGCCAGAGGCACAGTCATTAGAGTTCCAGACAGCAATCCAGGACTGCTCTTCATTGGAAGTGAACAGAAGGCGTTCACGCTGGAGCAGATTTGGAGATCTCCAACAGCCCCGTCGGCCAATATGGTTGTCGACGTAGACCTGGATGGCGCGGGCAACATCACTGCCATCACCGCCGTGGACGCGCAACAGCTAACCAAGGAACGGCTCAGCCAGTTCAGCGGCGTGGCTCAGGAACAAGGCAAACAAGTTGCCGAGATCGCCCGCCAGGGCGTCGGTGCGTTGGCCGCGCGTATGGGTAAGGTTGCACTGATCGCCACAGTGTCGGCCTGGATTGCCTGGTTTTTCCTGCCCGCTGGAGGCATTAACCTCGGATTCCTGGGCTCAAAGTCACTCACATTCTGGGAGCTTCTAGCCATCGACCTGAGCAATCCCATGAACATGGCTTCCGGCGGCAGCCACGGTCTCTTCGCCTTGATAGGCCTGGTGGCCATCGCCGCGCCCTTCGCGGTTCCGTTCCTCAAGCATCCCCAGGCAAAGTACTTGAATGCGATGCTGCTCGCCTACCTTGTGCTCACTCCCCTCAAGATGTGGTGGGACTTCAATCAAGCCTTCGGAAAGGCGGCCGGAACGGCCGAAGGCGTCTTCAAAGAGATGGCGGATGTTATTTCCATCGGCGTCGGAATGTATGTGTTGGTCATCGCTGGCTTAGTCCTGACTGCGCAGGCATTGAAGAACCGGGTAAGCGTCTAGGCCGGCGCGTACGTGAAAGAAGGCAGCAAACGAATTCCAGCGCCTAGTTCCTGGGCACAGGCGCAAAACAATTCGCACAGCATAACCTCGACGCCTCGCGGATTGAGGAACTCAACCCAGTGCGTCGCGCCTTCCGACGCACCACCTGCAGCCGGTGGCCAGGTGCGTTGAAAAGCACAACGCACCCTACAGGGATATCCAGTGCGACAGCCCTGACTACCCTTCGGTTCGGTGCTCAGCTCTGTAACCAGTATCCCGCAGGTTGAAGCAGGAACTCTTCAAGCGGAATGCCCTGTCCACCCACTAGCAGTTTGCGTCTTATGTGGAACTGCCTGCTGAAGGCTTCAGTTCCAGAAAGGACGTCCTTACGGCGCCCACTCTTCACTTCGACAGCCACGGCAGCTTTCCCCTTGCGTAGAACAAAATCGACTTCCTGATTCCGTTCGCGCCAGTATGAGATCTCCGTATTCGTGCCCGTTGTGCTGTTTAATAGGAGGGCTCCCACCGCCGATTCAACAAGACGCCCCCAGAAGTCCCCGTTCTGGCGAGCCTCCTCAAACGAAGTGCCTGCCTGAGCCGTCACCAAGGCAGTGTTCAGCACTTGAAGCTTGGGACTGGAACCCCGCCGGCGCACTTGCCCGAGAGAATATTTGGGCAGTCCCGCGACCATCCCGGCGCCCTGCAGTAGCGCCAGGTAATGGGACAGTGTGACCGTGTTGCCGGCATCCTGCAGTTGGCCAAGCATCTTCTGATAGGGAAGAATCTGTCCTGAGTACTCACAAGTCAGATGGAAAAGGCGGCGCAACAGGGCGGGCTTGTCCACCCGGGTGAGAAGAAGGATGTCGCGGGAAATGGTCGTTTCGATGAGTGAATCTACAATGTAACGTCGCCAGCGCTGTGGTTCTTCGATCAGCGGTGCTGCCCCGGGATAGGCTCCATAGTAAACATATTGCTCCAAATTCCAGCCAAAGGCTTCCCGAATCTCGGCAAACGACCAGTGGGGCGCTGCAACGATTTCGAAACGGCCTGCCAGGCTTTCGGAAAGTCCACTCTGAAAAAGCAGTGGAGCCGAACCCAGCAGGACCACGGCGAGCATGACTTTTGCCCGGCTGTCGGCGTCCCAGAGGAGCTTCACAGCGTTCGCCCAGTCAGTGACCTTTTGAACCTCATCCAGAACAAGCAGTGCTCCTCGCTTGCTTCCGCGCGCCTTCAATCGCCCCAGATCCCATTGCTGCTCAATCCAGGTGCGATCGCGCAGAGTTGGCTCATCAGCCGAGGCATAGTGAGAAGGCAGCTCTAGATCCTCGATGACCTGATGAATTAGAGTGGTTTTTCCCACTTGACGAGGCCCAGCCAAGACCTGAAGGAACCGGCGTCGTTCCCGCACACGGCGCAGCAGGGTATCGTGAAGAGCTCGACGAATCATACAATTTACTCAGTCAACTGAGTAAATTTACTCGAATACTTGTTTACAATCGATCGATGAAAAGATGCCTCTCCGAAGTCCTTTCAGCCGGCTGGTGCACTGCCGATACGTCGTGCTGTGATCACGACCAACTGTTTCGTTTCGCTCAACCTCAGGCTTGCGTAGCGGCAGATATCAGTGGATGAAAATCCGTAGGCCAGGTGGAAGTGTGTTTTGAGTGCAAAGCTTGGTACGCCCGGCAGGGTTCGAACCTGCGGCCTACAGCTCCGGAGGCTGTCGCTCTATCCAGCTGAGCTACGGGCGCATTTCGGTGGGTGCATTGCGCGGGTCGTTTTGACCGTCTCAATTTGCGAGAGGCAGTTTACCAGAACTGAAGCTTTTTTCAACCGCTCGTTTGCCGTCTTCGTGGTTTCTCGCTGTCCTTCGCACGGAATCGACGGCACTCTTCCATACGGGGTATTGCCAACTTCAGCCGGGGCTTCATCAGTGACAGAGTTTCCCATGTGGAGTCCGCTTGGGCATGTCATGCGCGCCGGCGTTGATCCTATTTCTGAAGTGGAGTCTCAGTTTCTTTCGAGATTGATTCTCAGACTCTTCAATTTGCGATAGAGGTGGCTGCGCTCGATGCCGAGGGCGTCGGCCGTGCGGGAAATGTTACCGCCGTTCTCTTCGAGCTTCTTGAGAATATAGTCGCGGTCGAAGGCCAGGCGCGCTTCAGACAAGCTGCGGGCTTCGGCGGGATCTTCCGCAGAGCCGTTTTCTTTGAGCACGACGGAGGGAAGATGCCGCACTTCCAGGCGACTGCCCGCCGTCATGATGACCATCCGCTCCACCAGGTTTCTCAGCTCCCGCACATTGCCGGGCCAGCGGTACTGCTTCAAAACGTCCATGG
Organism: Acidobacteriota bacterium; assembly: GCA_022616615.1. Classification (GTDB taxonomy): domain Bacteria; phylum Acidobacteriota; class Terriglobia; order Versatilivoradales; family Versatilivoraceae; genus VFZK01. The sequence continues at coordinate 1,160 of JAKEER010000282.1, read as the reverse complement.
CTTCGGGTGAGACTTCCTTGGGCTTACGCCCGTAGAGCTGGGAGAACTCCTGGATGAAATGCTCGGTGAGCACCGGAACATCCTCCACGCGCTCGCGCAGCGGCGGTACGTAAAAGGGAATGACGTTCAGCCGGTAAAACAGATCCTGGCGGAAATTCCCCTTCTCCATCTCCTCATCCAGGTTCTTATTGGTGGCCGCGATAATGCGCACGTCAACCGAAACGGGAGCGGACGAGCCCACGGGTTCGAAGCGCTGTTCTTCAAGCGCGCGCAGCACTTTGGCCTGGGTCTTCAGGCTCATGTCGCCCACTTCATCCAGAAAGAGCGTGCCGCCATCCGCCTTTTCCAGTTTACCGGTCTTGCTTTGCGTGGCGCCGGTAAAGGCTCCCTTCACGTGGCCAAACAGTTCGCTCTCGATGAGCTCATCGGGAATGGCGGCACAGTTGACCTCGACAAATGGCGCCGAGTTGCGCAGGCTCTGGTGGTGCAACGCGTGAGCAACCAGTTCCTTGCCGCTGCCGCTTTCGCCGAAGATCAGGACGCGCCCGTTGGTGGGCGCGGCGATGCCAAGCTGCTGCCGCAAGGCTTTCATGGGCACGCTGTTGCCGATGATCCGGTAACGAGCGCCAAGTTCAGATCGCAGTCTACGGTTCTCATCCTGCAGATGCTTGTGATCGAGCGCGTTCTTGACGACCAACAGCGTCTTCTCAATCGACAGCGGTTTTTCGATGAAGTCGAACGCGCCCAGCCGGGTTGCCTTCACGGCTGTTTCGATAGTGCCGTGGCCAGAGATCATCACAATGGCCGACGGCACTCCCATTCTCTTTAGCGCCTCGAGCGTCTCGAGCCCGTCAATGCCGGGCAACCAGACATCGAGGAGAATGAGCTCGAACGAGTGGCTCTCCAGCAAGGACAGGCAGGCTTCGCCGCTATCGACGGTTTCGACCTTGAACCCCTCTTCTCGCAACACGGCACTCAGCGATTGCCGAATGCCTGCTTCGTCGTCAACCAGCAGGATGGAATTGCGCGGCAAGTGTTAGGTCTCCGTTGAAAATAGTGTTCCTCCTCCTTGCACGGACGCACGGAGGGGGTCAGGAGTTTGGAGATTTTTTGGAGTGGCGAAGCCACCCTGGGAGCGCGGGCGTCCCGCCCGCCATGGT
>JAKEER010000028.1 GCA_022616615.1 Acidobacteriota bacterium | reverse complement strand
TGCGGCAGAGCCCTTGCTGACGCGCGGGCTACTGACTTGAGCCTCCGACCTGTTCAGTAGCCCGACCGTAAGGGAGGGCTCACGACTTTGACGGAACCCTGCTTTGTTAAGCGGGACTTGGATGAAACGCCAGTGTCAACGTCCAAGAGCGCAAAATGCGGCTTCGGAAATGTCTGGTAGATGGGTGGGGCAAGCTTTTCCATTACCAGAGTTCCTCATCCATGAGGCGGTGTCACGACCGATGAAAATGATTCCGTCCTCGACGAAAGACCAGACCACGAACGCGAGGACGACGACGAACACGATTTTCAAAGGAGGCCAGGTGACGCGAAAGATGGTTTTGATCAACGCGCTGGTGATCGTTTCAGTTCGGTGGACCTTGGGTGAAGACTGGCCCGAGTGGCGAGGTCATGGACGGGCGGGTGTCTGGAACGAAAGCGGGATCCTCGCAACCTTTCCTGCCGGTGGACTCAAGATCAAGTGGCGCGTGCCGCTCCGAAACGGCTTCAGTGGCCCAGCCGTAGCCAATGGGCGGGTGTTTGTCACCGACTTTGCGCGCCAGCAGCGTAACCGCGGAATGGAGCGTGTTCTCTGTCTCGATGAACGCACAGGCAAGACACTTTGGGCTCAGGAATGGGAAGCCGATTATGTTGGCCTCATGGAAACCTATGCCACTGGACCCAGAGCGACTCCGACGGTCGACCAGGATCGGGTGTATGTACTTGGCACGAAAGGAAAGCTGCTGTGTCTCGGCGTCAAGACCGGCGCCATCCTTTGGGAAAAGGATTATCGGAAAGACTACCAGACTGAGGTGCCGGTTTGGGGCATGACCGCAGCTCCTCTGGTCGAGGGCGATCTCTTGATCTGCCTGGTCGGAGGGCAATCCAACGCCAAAGTTGTGGCCTTTGACAAACGCACAGGCAAAGAAGTTTGGCGCGCGCTGTCGTCAGATTCTGAGCCGGGTTACAGCCCGCCGTTTGCGATCACAGCCGCTGGACGCCGGCAAATCATCGTTTGGCATCCCCAGGCCGTTTCCGCGCTCGAGCTCAAGACAGGGGAGCTGCTTTGGGAAGTGCCGTTCAAGGTGGAAACGGCGCTGTCGGTTGCCACGCCGGTCCAAAGCGGCCGCCATTTGCTGGTCTCGTCGTTTTACAACGGCTCGATGCTGCTGAAGCTGGACGAACAGAAGCCGCAGGCTGACATGGTTTGGAAAGGCAAGAGCAAGAGCGAGATCGACACTGACGGCTTGCATCCTTTGATTACGACGCCGGTAATTGTCGGAGATTCGATTTACGGTATCTGCAGTTACGGCCAGTTCCGCTGCCTGGATCTCCGCACTGGGAGCCGTGTTTGGGAGACCCTGGAAGTAACGAAGGAAAAAGCTCGCTGGGCCAGCGGCTTTCTCGTGAAAAACGGCGACCGTTTCTTCATCAACAACGACCGGGGCGAGTTGATTATTGCGAAACTGTCTCCCCAGGGATATCAGGAGATCGCACGGACTCAACTCATCAAACCAACTTCGCGCCCGGGCAATCGCCGGGAGCTTGGCACGGTCAATTGGTCGCATCCGGCCTATGCCAACCGCCAGATCTTCGCTCGCAATGATGAGGAAATTCTCTGTGCTTTATTGGGGAAGGAATAGCCAGGTTCGCTGTGTTGCCGTGTGTGGGTTGTATCATCCAGGGCGCGTCCGCTTGCTGCAGGAATTCACACCAACTCGACCGAAGAAGGAGAAGGCCATGAGCCGGCTCTTGACCATAGGACTGATGCTTCTACTATCTGTGACTGCAGGCAGTCCTCCCGCCGTCATCAGTGCCCAGGCCCCAGCCAGAGTTGAGGAAAAAAGCCCGCCGGCCCACTTGCATGCCAACCTCTGGATGCAGACTTCGGCAGAATACCGGGCGCTCTGCCGGCAAGCTTTCAATGCGGCTTTGAAGGAGATCAAGCAGACCGTCAAGTCGTCACGACATCGCCGGGGCCGGCCGGTGGGTTCGGGAAACAAGCGGCTGGCCGTAGTCGCGGACCTGGACGAAACGATTCTGGACAATGCCAGGTTTCAGAGCGAAATGGACGTGGCGGCAATGCAAAACAAGGATGACAAAGGCTACACAGGTCCCCGTTGGAATAAATGGGTGCAAGAAAACGCCGAGGAAGTTGGACTGATTCCCGGTGCCGGCAGGTTCATCACCGAGGTCGAGAAGCTAAAGGTTGTGATGGTCTACATCTCAAACCGTCTTGATAACCTGAAAGACGACACCATTCGAGCGCTCGCTCACAATCGGATCAGCACGCAAGACCTGCAAGATGGCCCGGAGCTTCGGCTTTTACTGAAGAAAGAAACGTCGAACAAGCAGGCCCGAATCAGGCAAGTGGAGGAGAAGTATCAGGTTATTGCCTATCTGGGAGACAATCTCGCAGACTTTCCAGGGGAAACAGAGCAATCGGAGGAATTTGCCGAGCGGCTCGCAGCTCGACACAAGAAAGCGGAAGCGGCGGGAGAGCAGTGGGGATCCCGCTGGTTTATGCTCCCCAACCCGGTCTACGGCGACTGGGATCGAGCACTGCCCACCGCCCTCACGGAACGCATCAACTTGCTCAAGCGAGCCAGCAAGACAGCATTCGTTCAGGAGCCATGACGGAGTTACTGGCCTTGTCGAGGATCGCAGGATATAGTGACGAGACTTTTCGTCCCCACGAACCAAACGGACTTCGGTCCCCCTCTCCCCAACGACTTGCCAAGGGGGACAAACAAGTTTCTGCTGACTCAGAAAACGTAGACACTTCAGGTCAGGCTGCCTTCTGGCAGCCTGACGCAGCCGTGCTGCTTGTTGGCGGCGGAATGCCTGGGAACGGTCTGCAGCGGTCCAACCGTCTCACAAGCCGTGGCTCTGAAACGGCTCTCGCAGGTGCGCTGGAGCCGCCCGGGACATTCTGCTGTTCAGTATGCCGCTGAGAGGTCGCTTTTGTGTCAAGCCAGGCAACTTTTTTTCTGAGCCGGAAATGTAAGCGGAAGGTGAACGGGAAAGCGAAAGGCGCAGGGGTGATAAGGCCTCACGCTGACGCTGCAGCGCAAGCCCGGCTCTGTCAAAGGCCCGGCAACACCGATTTGCTATTGCTTATTGATCATTTTCTATTGGCTATTTTGGAGGAAAGGCACGCAATCCACAAATGGCAAATAGCCGATAGCCAGCAACAATAGCAAATGTCTAGCTGCCTCTCAGTGGCGGGACTTTGACGGAACCCCGGCAGCGTGAGGGTTTTCGTTGGTGTAAGCTGCGGATCTGGATACACTAGCTGAGCGGACACTAGGAATTGATGTATGACTACTCACAGGCAGCCTTCGCGACACTACTCGGTGGAGGAGTATTTTTCTCTCGAAGGAGCTTCAGAGATTAAACATGAATTTCATCAGGGTCAGATTTTCGCGATGGTCGGAGCTTCGCGCAACCACAATCGCATTGCGGGCAATGTGTTTGCTGCTCTTCGCGCCGCCCTAAGAGGCAGCACCTGCGAAGCGTTCACCAGCGATATGCGGCTGCAGACACCCAGTGGTCTTTATACGTATCCCGACGTAATGGTTGTGTGTGGTCCGATTGTTCTTTCTGGAGATCGGCTGGAAACGGCCACGAATCCCGGTGTGTTGGTGGAAGTGCTCTCGGAGTCCACGCGAGAATACGATCAAAACGAGAAAATGAGTCTCTACCGCCTGATTCCCACTTTACGGGACTATGTCCTCATCGAACAGGCCATGGTGAAGGTGGACCACTGGCGGCTGGAGTCCAGCAGGCAGTGGACATTGCGCCAGCATCTTTCTGAAAACGAACGCCTGCAGCTTTCTGCAGTTCCCTTCCGGATGCCGGTTTCTGAGATCTACGAACGCGTGCAGTTTGTTCCTTAGTCTTGCCTATCCCTCTTCTTCCACGAGCAGGAAGTTGGCACGATGGGAAACCATCCGGGCGATGATCCTCGAATCACCGTAGAGACGCGGAGAGAAGCCGGTGGAGCAAAAGAGTGAAACGCCGATACACCAGAGTCAGCTGGAGCCCAAACCTTATTGCAGTCCTGCCCGCTGACCGTTCTCTCAAAAAGTTCTCCGCGCCTCAGCGGTGGCTTTTTCGCTGCTGTTGTTAGGATGGATGATAGCTTCGCGTGTTGCCCGTGAATTTGGACTGGGTAGGCCCTGACAAGTAGCCGCCGAGATTACGAGGCGGACTCTGGTGCAGCCGCCTCCTCACGTCCGCGGCTACATGGGCCCTCTTGTGTTACTTTGCGGCGCGCTCGTTGCCGGTGATCTGGAACTGGATGGGTGCCGACGGGTGCTCGGTGGACACCAGCGCCTCTACGATGCCGACGGCGTAGATGGATTTGGTAACCGGCTTCACCCAGGGGCGCGAGTCCAGTGTGAAGGTTCGCTCCGTTTCGTTCTCGGCAATCATGATGCCGTTGAGGCCAACGTTCACGGGGCGGACGCCAAACGGAAGATCGTTCAAGCGGAAGAGGACGCGCCCTTTGAAGCCGTTGTGGCGTTCTACAGCCAGCGTAATCTTTGTCTCTCCGCCTGGCGTCATTTGAAGCTGCGGCGTCTTCACTGTGACCTGGATGTCGGGCTTCGACATCAGCGCGATCACCTTCAGGTAATCACCGCCGTTGGCCACACGGAGTGCTGTCTCGCTGCCGATCTTTGCCTGGCCCGTAATCCGGTAACGGGTGAAGCCTCCCGCAAGCTGCGTGCCTGCCTTGTGCGAAAGGATCAGCGTGACGGAATTTTCGCCAGACGGGATGGTGGCACGCGTTCCTGCGACGTTCTCCGGCAGACCCTCGAACTGCAGGTCGATGGGGCCTTCAAAACCTTCGGTGCGCAAGGCCGTGACTTCAACAGCCACGCTCGAGCCGTCGGCGATGTTCGGGTTGGTTGGGCTGGCGGTGATGAGAAAGTCGGGCTGCGGATCGCGAATCGTGAATCGATAGGCGTAATCGTCGCCACCCAGGCTGCGAACGTCGGTAACCTTGGCGTAGTAGGTCCCATCAGCGGGCGCCGTGAAAGTGACGCGGGAGTCTGTGCCGTAGCCCGGACCGCCATCGTCGTTGCGCATGTTGAAGCGGAAGATGGGCATTCCGTTCGGAGGAAACTGCGCGCCAGCCGGATGCAGTTCCACTTTGTAAATCGTTTCGTCAAGGGCGCGGGCTTCGGGTGTCGTGTCTTCGAATGCCAGCCGCTGCCCACCGAAATTTTCGAAGATGATGTCCTCATCGGCGGTGGGCGCCGAGGTCAAACGAACGATTCGAAGCAGTTCCCCGCCTACCGCCATGTAATCGTTGAGTTCGAGGCCGGTGGGCTGGAACAGCCGCAGACCTGCGTCACGTGAGCTACGGTCGCGCAGCGTCAGTTGCGTTTTCCAGACAGCGCGGGCGGTGATGCGAGGAACGATCTTGCCGGTGGCATCGAGGACTTCAATCACCGAGTCGAGCGGCGAGCCGAGGCGGCTGGCGGCCGTCTCGAGAATCAGCTTCTGGCCTTTCTTGGCTGTAAATCGATAGTAGTCAGAAGCTGCCATGCCGCTGGAGTCCAATGTTAAGCGGCCATTCACCGTGATGGGATAGCGCAACTCCTGGGCCCTCTGCAAGCCACTGTTCGTTCCCGTTTCCTCGACTTCATCAAAGCGGCCGATGGCCAGCGGCAGCGTGTTCACCGTTTCGCCTAGCTTCGTTTGTGCCAGCAGCGCGCCCGTGTCCATCACTTTATCCGCCATCATGCCGAAGGGCTCAGGTGCTGCCGTCTTCGTCTCGCCCAGGTTGTAACCCCAGATCTTGAAGTCGCGGGTTGTGCCCGTTTTGAGGCCCAGCGGGTAGCGGTCTTTCAGCAGGGGCAACTGTCCCAGCGTGAGCCGGTAGAAATGGCGGATGGTGCCGCCATGCTGGTAGTCACTGACGCGAGCTGCGTAGACTCCATCGGCTACGATTTTCACGCCGAGCGAAGAACGGTCGCGCTCCTCCTGATTTGAGCCGATCACTTTTCCGCTGGCGTCGACAACTTCGATGACGGGATCGAGCCGCGAGCCCAGCCCACCAGCATTAATTAAGAACACAACCTCTTGCCCTGCCTTGGCTTGGAAGCGGTAGGCATCCGTGTCGCCCGGCTTGGGCAGCAGTCCATGTACTGTCATGGGAAGCGCCAATTCCTGAGCTTCGCTGAACTTGTCGTTCGGCTCCCGTTCCCGCGTCTCCGGGTAAGGAGAAACTACAATGCGTCCAGCGGTAGAGCTGCCGTTGGGCGTGATGATGCGGAACTGGTGCGTGCCGGCTGCCATCCACGATTCAGCTGAGATCTCGACTCGTGCCTGCACGGGCGGCGGGTCGTCGAAGTACGGGCGGCTTGACCGGACGACTTTGGGTTCCAGCGCCGACATGCTTGTTGGAACGGGAGAGACCTCGACGACTTTGCCCGACAAGCCTGGTTCGGAGAAAACCATCGCCGTGGCTCCTTCCAGGCCAGTGCCTTCTACGACGAACGTGGCGGTGGTGCCGCGCTGAATGCCGGACGGAGTGGTAAAGGTCACGGTTGGAGGAGTTGTTTGGGCCAACGCCTGGATCGGGATTGCGATCAGGGCGATATAAAGACACTGAAGAACGCGCTTCATGGTCAGAACCTCCGAATCAAAAATCAAAAACATTTGTCATTGGTCATTGGTCATTTTTCATTTGTCATCGCCGTCAAAGTCACCCTTAGCAAAGGGGGACAGCAGTTTCGCAGAAACCGCGCGGGGGTTGTCGTGCAGCCGGCGACTAATGTGCCAAGACAACCCCCAAGGGCCTGCGGCCTTTGCCCCTTTTTTAAGGGGGACTTGGATTCTCGCCCCGGCTTTCCCGGCTTACTATAATAGCCGCCGGGATGACATTCGCCGGGGTGACGTTCTTTCGTGGGAATGACGGAGTGTTTAGTCGCCTCTACAGTTGAAGAGAAAATAGTCAATGACCATTGACAGATGACCATTGACCAATGACAAATGCATTCCAGTGACTTACTTTCCAGCGTGCTGTGCAGTTGCTCCTTCGAGCAGGTCGCCAATCTGCTGATAGTTGTTCGTTTCGTAAGCGGACACCGAGCCGTCATAGCGGCCAAACAGCAACTGTTTCCCGTCGGGTGAAAAGGTCAAAGAGAGCACCCAGTCGCTTTGACGCGGAATGACCCGAACTTGCTCCATCGTTTTCGTATCCCAGATTTTTACCAGCTTGTCCCAACCCGTGGTTGCCAGCCAGCGGCCGTCGGGAGAATACGCCAGGCGCAGGATAGGTTCTTCATGGGCAATGATGGAATGAATCTCAACCGGGTCGCCACTGCCGCTGATGTCCCAGACCCGGATGGTGCGGTCAAATCCGCTGGCCGCAACATACTTTCCGCTCGGATGGAACGCGACGGTATTCACGCCCTCGGTCGAACTTCCCAGCGTGTGAATTCGCTTGCCCGAGGCCACGTTCCATAGCTTTACCGTGCGGTCTGCTCCGCCGGAGGCCAGCCACCTGCCGTCCGGAGAAAACGCGAGGTCGAAAACCGAGTCGGTATGCTCCTTCAGCGGCTTGACCTGTTTGCCCGTGGCTGGATCCCAAAGGTAGATCATGTGATCGTAGCTGGTGGAAGCCAGCAGCTTGCTGTCGGGTGAAAAGGTGAGCGCATAAACGCAGTCGCGATGCGCTTTGACTGTGTGCAAAGGCGGCTTCGTCCAGAAGTTCTCACCGGTTTGCCAGATCTTGATTTCGCCCTCCTGGGCCGGACGTCCAGCACCGACCGCAAAGTATTTACCGTCGGGTGAAAAGGCCAGAGTGCGCACCGCTTCGGTGATGCCGGCGAGTTTTCCTAAAAGCTTCCGGCTGGAAGCCGCAGAGAAACTCACTTCGCCATAGCCTCCGGCGGCCACGAGCGCCCCGTCAGGAGAGAAAGCAATTGCGCCAATCTGCGGCGCCAGCGCGGCCGGCTTGATCTTGGGAATCTCGGGTTCGTGCAGCGCCTGCAACTGGCCAACGTCTTGATCCAGCTTGGCGCCCTGGTCGATCCAAAGCTTGATGCTCGCAATCTCTTGTGGTTCCAGCTCGCCACTCATCGGCATGCGCGGCTGCACCGTGCCTTCTACCATCTGTAGCAGGCGGCTGTCTTTGCTGTTTCCGGGAATGATGGCTGTGCCGTGGCTGCCGCCCTTCATCAGCGACTCGAAATCAGACAGGACGAAGCCGCCCATATTGGCTGTTTTGGAATGGCACGTGACACACTTGGCCTGGAAGATCGGCGCGACCTGCTTCGAGAAACTGATTTGAACGCCGGGGTTCAGGTCGTGGTAGTTCTTGGTTGCGTCGGTGGTATTCTGGGCGTGGAGAAAAGGGCCACAGAGGCACAGAGGCACTGAGACTGACCGAAGAAAGGCGTTCTGCAGAGTTGAGAAGACTGTTCGCTTGAGGAATCTAACCATAAACGCTGCCTGCTCCTAAATTGTTCGAACCACCGGCTCAGTCCTCAGGTTCAACAAGTGCCACTGCTGCACTGCGACCTCCCGGTCCTCGCTTTCGAGGAACTGGCTTCCACGCATAGGGATCACCAGGTGGAGGAAATGGCCAGCGACCTCCCGTTAACCGTTGGAGAAGGATGATAACCAAGTGTTTCATGCCGACGAACATCGGCTATTCCTCGAGAGAGACTGAAAATCGAAAAGCCGCGAACTCAATGGTTAAAAATGAATTCCTTCCCTGTCAGCATGGCCCAGGTGAAATCTTCCAGGGCTTCGCGCCGCAACTGGGGAGAGTTGCCGCGCGCTTCTTGCAGCGACTTCAAAGCAGCGGCTCGTTCGCTCTCCGTCGGGTAGCGACTGAAAGCCGAGAGATAGAGGTGTTCAGTGAACTTGCTGTCGGACATCCCGATGGTCAGAGCGACGTCAGTGAGACTTCCCTTGGCGGCGAGTTTCTTGTTGATGGTATCTCCGTTGATCATGTGCAATGCCTGCCGCAGGTTCGGCTGCGGGTCGCGCTCGCAGTCGCACGTAGAAGCTCGATCGGGGCGGCCGAAAGCATCGAGGAAGTAAGATTCCGTAGCCGTGTCTGGAAGCTGAAGCGCCCGCGTGCCCGGAGGAAAGTCCTCAAACTGAGTCGGAATGCTGGTGACCTGGGAAATGGCATCCAGCATGACTTCGGCCGGCAGCCGCTTCACGAGGTAGTGCGAGTAATAACGGTCATCGTTGACGTTGGTCGCATTCGTCTGCCAGGTGCGCTGGTAGGTGGCCGAGTTCATGATGACGCTGGCCAAGTATTTCAGGTCATACCCGTGCTTGACGAAGTCGTCCACCAGCGCGTCCATCAAGGGTGCGTTAGAGGGAGGATTGGTGGAGCGCAGGTCGTCCACCGGATCCACCAGGCCCCGGCCCATGAAGTTGGCCCATACCCGATTGACAATGGTTCTGGAGAACTGCTTGTTTTCGGGAGAGGTGAGCCAGCCGGCCAGCAACTCCCGACGCCCGCTGGCGTCTATTGAAATTTCCTTGCCCTCCAGCGGCGCGGGCGGCAGCGGCTTGTTCATGCGGGGATGGGGGATGTCACCCGAGTCGGAGTTATAGACGACAATCTCGCCTGCCGCATCGCCCGCCTTCTGTTTCACCCGTGCAAAGAGATTTGCCATCTTGTAATAGTCCACTTGCGTGTACTTTTCGAGCGGGTGGTTGTGGCAGCGCGCGCAGGTGAGCCGCAGTCCCATGAAAGCAACAGTGGTGTTTTCGGTGAGCCGGATTGGATCTTTGTGAAGCTGATAAAAATTGAGCGCACCGTTCTCACGGCTGCTGCCGGTAGCGGTGTACATCTGCCGCACCATCTGGTTCCAAGGACGGTTCTGCGCGACAGACTCGCGGATCCAATTGTAGAACGAGCGTACCGCAGGCGAAGTAAGCTTGTTGCCTCCCGGATTGTCGGCGTTTCCAACAGTGACCAGCAGCAGGTCGGACCACTTGTAGGTCCAGTAATCCACGTAGGCTTCACTGGCAAGCAGCTTCGCAATGAGATTTTGTCGCTTGTCCGGATCGGCACTGGCCAGAAACTCTTCTGTCTCTGCCGCGGTGGGCAAGGTGCCCGTGCTGTCGAGATAAGCGCGGCGAATGAATTCGCTGTCGCTGGAGAGCTCCGAGGGCTCGATGTTCAAAGCCCGGAGTTTGTCGAGCACCAGCGGATCAACGTAGTTGTTTTTCTTTGCGTTCAGGAAAGTCGCCTCACGCACCTTATTAGGGAAGGGAACTGCCACTGTGGCGACATCCACCTTGCTGAGATACATGGTTGTGATGCCCGCTTCACCTGAGCCCTTCAGCTCGACCAGCCCGCGATCGCTCACGCTGGCTGTGCCTGCGTTGGTCGACTCAAAACGCACCCAGCCCGTGACGTCTTCGCGGTAGCCGTCGTTAAAATGCGCTGTCACCAGCAACTGCTGCTTGGAGGCGGGGCGCAACTTCAGTGCGCGCGGTTCGACAGTGATCTTTTCAATGCGCCGATCTGAGGCGGTCGGCGGCGCGGTGCCTTCGGAGATCCATTCGGCCAGCACTTTGTATTCGAGTGAGTCTGCGCCAAAGCGGCGCCCACCCGCATGGGGAATGAGTAACGCGGGCTTCAGAAGCAGCAGGCTGCGGCCAGGGTCCTGGGGGGAAATGCGCCGCCCGACGGCTTCGCGCGTCAGAACGTTGTAGTCGGCATCCGGGTCGTAGCCGCGCAGCGTCAGCTTAAAACCGTTCTTGCCCGCTGCGGCCCCGTGGCAGGCGCCCATGTTGCAACCCGTCTTTGTCAAGACAGGGATAACGTGATTTCGAAAACTCCACTTTGAGGCCTGGTCGATGTTCCGAGCGGCTACCGGAACTGAAGCATTCAGCCCACCGAGAGCGGCTGTCACTGTCGTGGAGCCATTGGCCAGCGGCGTGATGACGCCTGAAGCGACACGAGCAATCTTTGCGTCCGCCGGAGCGAGCTTTGCCTTGGCGGTGATGTCTTCGGAGTATCCGTCTGCATAGAACCCTTGGACGATAATCCGCTGGCTGCTGCGGCGGCTGCCCAGGACGACCTCAGATGGAAAGATCTTGATCGATTGGAAGGGCTTTTGAACGGAAGCTTTCTGAGAATTGCTAGGAGCAGCTAGAAGCGGAGCACCCACAAGAAGGATTAGGACAGCAGACAGGAATCTTTGCAGAAACATTGGAATTCTTCGTCTCCATGATGCGTCAGTTGTCCGCTGTCAGTAGTGAGCTGTCAGTTGCTGCATCACAACACCGACTACGGGCAACGGACGCATTTCTCTAGGCCAACAATTCTTTGATCGGCTGTGCATTATTGTCTACCAGAGGGACGATGCGGCCGAGCTGAGCAGGCAGGAACGTTTCCAGATCAAAACCCATCAAGTGATACACGGTCGCAGCAATCTCTGCCGGAGTTACCGGCCGGTCTTTAGGTGCTCCGCCAATCTCATCCGATGCGCCCACAACCTGACCGCCTTGAACGCCTCCACCGGCAAAAATGGATGTCCAGCAAGCGGGCCAGTGGTCGCGGCCGCCGGCAGGATTAACCTTGGGCGTCCTCCCGAACTCGCCGGTGGCCATTACCAGTGTGTTTTCCAGCAGGCCCCGCTGCGACAAATCTTCCAGCAGGCTGCTGAAGGCGTTATCGAACATGGGGCCCACCAGGTCGCGGTAACAACTGATCGGGCTGAACGGGCGCGAGCCGTGGATGTCCCAGGTGATTTCGTCAAACACGGTCTCGAACATGTTCACCGTGACGTAACGCACACCCGCCTCAATCAGCCGGCGGGCCAGCAGGCAGCTTTGGCCAAAACGATTGCGCCCGTAGGTATCCCGCATCTTGCCGGGCTCGCGCTCCAGCTCGAACGCTTCGCGCGCTTTGACCGATGACATCAAGCCGTAAGCCTGATTGAAATTCGTGTCAAATAGCTTTGCGTCGGGCGTGGATTCAAACGCTTGCACCGATTGGTCGACCAACTGGCGCCAGTGCCGGCGCCGGTCGGTGCGAAGCGACGAGATGTAGTCGGGCGGCAGCATGTCGGGCACTTTGAAGTTGGGATCGGATGGGTCGCTACCGAGCACGAAAGGGTCGTAGCTCTTTCCCAGGAACCCAGCTTCCTGGCCATGCGGGAGGCCGCCTCCGGTATTGCCGATGGGCCGGGGCAGCAGCACGTGCGGCGGAACAGCGCCCCGCCCACCTTTCTTGTAAGCCAGCACAGAGCCGAAGTTGGGAGAGACAACTCCTCCTTGAAACAAACGGCCCGTCTGCATCATCTGATGGCCAGTGTCGTGCACAGCGGCGGCAGTGTGATAAAGGCTTCTCACCAGCGCATACTTATCCGCGATCTTGGCCATGCGCGGAAAAATTTCGCAAATCTCGATGCCCGGGACATTCGTCCTAATGGGCTTATAGGGACCGCGAATTTCGGCCGGCGCATCCGGCTTCATATCCCACGTGTCCAACTGGCTGGGGCCGCCAACCAGAAACAACTGGATAACGTTAAGATCTTTGTCACCCGGGACAGCGCCTTGAGCTCTGAGCGAGAAAAGGTTCGTCAGGCCAAACCCCGTCAGAGCCAGCGTGCCGGCATGCAGAAAGTCGCGCCGTGTGAAGCCATCGCAAAAATGCACTGCTTTGTCTGCTTCCAGTCGAATCACCGTAGTGCCCTCCTCTAAAATCCCCCTTCGCAAAAGGAGGCGTGAAAAAATTGAAGATCGGCTCCTTCCGGCAAGAAGCGTGCGCAGGGGGACGCCGGTCCCTCGCGCCTTTTCGTCGATTCAGAACCCTAATGGGTCAGGATCGTCCCGATTCAATTTTTTCACAGCTCCAGGCCTTCAGGGGGTTGTCGTGATGGTCTTGGTGAAGGCTTCTCGAAGCCTTCACCCGCTTGTTAAGTCTTTGTTAAAGGGGAATCATTTCACCTCGTGGCGCCGTTCCCGAAGCCAAACTACTCGACTTTAGCGGCTGCGGCTACTGTAATCGTCTCACCGTCCAGTGAGCCTTCCAGCACCACTTTCTCGCCGATCAAGGATTTTACTTTCTCGGCGCCGTCCAGCTTGAAGACCTTTTTGTCGCTGTCTTGAACGAAAACCACGGGCTGTCCGCCCTCAACACACTTGATAGAGCAACCCTTATGCGCTGCTTTGGCTCCGTTCGCTGCACACTTGGCATCGGACAGCCAACCCGTCCACTTCCCCTTTTCTCCTGCAACCAGCGTGAGACCCGACAGCAACAAGGCGGCTAATGCCAGACCTGCGGTTTTCTTCATGTTTCTCTCCTTTTCGAATGACGGTCGATGACTGCTGACCTCTATCTCTATGGATGATTAAGAGAATAGAGATAGGGTGCTTTCCTGTCAAGGTCAAAGCCGCGACGCAAGACCGGATACCGTAACAGAGATTCTATTCACCTAGCTAGAACCTGCAAAGAGTGCGCGCGTGAGAAGACTTCGATTCATTTGTGATCTTGCTAATTCATTGTGGGCTCGAGGCTCTCTCAAACCCTAACCTGGGCGAGCCGGAACCGAAGAGACGGCAAGGCGTCATTCAAGGCCCGCTATTCCCGCGAAAGCGGGAATCCAGTATCTCCCGACGGGGCTGGATTCGCTTCCGCGGGAATGGCTCACAGCGGTATAATCCTGGGAAGCAATCTAAATCCTCCAGGCTTCTACCGGGAGGCGCTTTAGCTGTACGTTGCCTCCACGCTTGAACGACTTCGAGCAGACTCTTTGCCCGACGGCTTCTCTTGCGTCTTTTCGGGCTTGAGTTCTAGCTGCCTCTTTAGCAAGTCTAGACTCTTGGCGATCTCTTTCTTTCCCATCCTTGTGGCCATAGTTTCAAGAAACTCGATCTGATCGAGAACCGAGGCGAACTCGCCACTGCTAGCGCGCCGGCGTACTTCTCGATAGCGCCCGGTCAGGGCTTCGATGGTCTGACTGGTCAACGCACCGCCGAGCAGTGCCAGCGCTAGTTCACAGTCGGGCAGCATTACCTCATCCCAAAAGGATTCTTTGGCCAGGCTACGATTCACCAGCTCGGTTTGCAGATTCTCCAACGGCAAACGGAGGTTGGGCGCAGGTTGCCGGCCTTTCTTGCCCTCCCAACTCAGTATCACTTCAGCGAATAATTGGTTGAGCCGCGGATAGGGAGCTGATTTCCCTGCCTTCTCCGACAGACTGCAAGCGTCCTTGTAGGCTTTCTTCATCTTTCGGAGAGCGACTCTTGGATCTTTACTAATCCAAGCCTTGCGCTTATAGGCGCTTCCAAGCAACGAATAGCGCTCTACCGTTTTGCCCGTCGTTTCCTGCTTCTTGAGGCCGGCGGCGCTTGTGTCTTTTTCTTTCTCACCGTCCCTCGTTCGCCACGGAGGGGTCTCCATCAACCATTCGAGCAGGCGAATCGCTTCGTCGATGTCAGCCACCGAGCCGCCGACCCTAGCCTTGCTGGCTTTGCTCCGCATGGGTTTTTCGCTTGCGGGTACTTCGACACCTTTGGCGACCGCACGACGGCCAAGCAAATTTGCCAGTTGTTCGATATCTTTCAAGGTGATGACTGAGGGATCCACGGCCATCGCAGCGCGGAAATAGCCAATGGCGTCGTCGAACAATTCCGCTTCGCTGTAAACTTGGGCCAGCGCGGTACAAATCCTTCCGTTCTCCAGCCATTTCTTCTCTTCCAAGGCGCTCAAGGTTGCTTTAAGCCATTCGCGCTCTTCCTGCTGGTCCTCTCCCGCCTTGGTCGAAAGGCGTGCAGCCAGGTTGCCGATGTCGACAATCGCTTCTGCACGGGAGACGAAGGAAACCTCTTTTCGCGTCACGCTGCCCGCTTCGCTCTTGCGAACCAAGTGGTAATCCGGATCGCCGTAACATTGATAGGCACCCCAGGTACTGGTCTGGGCGTGCCGCTCGAAAGTTGCCGTGCGGGCTTCCTTGACCGCGCGGCCGAAAGGGGCGCCCTGGAGCATCCGATCGTAGAAAGCTGTCGCGAAGGTGAGCGCAGCTCCGTCGTCCACCGCCCAGCCGGCCGCAACGACAGCGTGGACGCCCATTCGGATGAACTCTGTTGCTACGTTCGCAGCGATCAAGTTTTGGTCTCGAGGCTGGTTGAGGGCCTTTTCGCTGGCCCCCTCAATGCGGCCGAGATGGCAACAGTTGATAAACACAAGCTCGGGCACGCGGCGCATTTGGCGAATCTCGGCTGGCGTCAGGTAAATGCCATCCCCGATGATCATGCCGGTAACGGGTTTCACGGCTCGTGTTCGCTTAGTGCTTTCCGCATCAGCAAGCTCCTGGCCGCACTCACCGCATTGGGCTGCCCATGGGGGCAAATGGTTATATACGCCGTGGCCGGCGAGATGCAGCACCCGATAGGGCATGGCGCACAGCGCTTGCATCACTTCCTCGCCCTCGGGCCGCTTTCGGGTTTCGACATGGAAACGTCCATCTGCCTGAAGACTTCGAGAAACTGCATCCGCCTCGGCTTGGGCCCCTTTCAGCTCCACGAAGGGACTGATGGGGTCTCCTATTACCAGCGCATTCTTTTCAAGAACGGGACGGACCGATTCCCGGAACTGCAGTGTCTCCAACTGTCGCAGAACGCCATGTTCGATGACAAAGGGGTTTCTGCCGGATCCGCCTGGGTCTTCGAGTAGTTCCCAGGGATAGCGGGCGGCCTCTTCGTCCAGCATGAGCACGATGTCATCCTGGTCGGGCGCCTGCTCTTTCAGCTCGTTGGGAAGGAGCATCTCGAACAGCGTGCGGGAGACACTGCGGTCATCCTGGGTGGTGCGGATTGCTTCCTCCACAAACCGATCTACCAGCGCCCGCTGGGTGGGCAACAGGCGGACTTCGTTGCGGGCACGCCGAGTGGTGGCGGTGAACCGGAGTGTGCAATAAGCGGAGTCGTCGCTGCCCCCGCCCAAGATCTGCACCCGGTGCCACCATCCTCCGGGATCTACAAAACTGAGGCGACGCAGGCCACCTTTCTTACTGACCAGTTCCGAGGGGATGACAAAAAGGCCTTGCAGCTCAGGGTCGGATTCGACGCCTTGGCAGGACTTCACAGCTTGAATAGCGCGGTCCTCCCAGAGCTCGATGAACTCCACCTCGCGAATCCTCTGGGGCTGGCGCGCCCCAGCCAATGCCTGGTTGGTGCGCACCACACTTTGCAGCGTCGCATGAACGGAGTCGGGTACGTTGACGCCCCCGGCGCCGGTGCCGATCAGCAGTGTGGTCAAGCCCAGCTCTGTGGAAGGCTCCTTGCCCCTGCTACCTTGGCGGATCCGCTGTTGGTTGCTCCATTCAATCACGTACTCCAGCATTGCCCGGGAGAAGGCGCGTGAAAGCGTGCCAGAATTCAAAGAGCCGGGTGTTCCCAGGCCAATCACGATGGCTCCTTGTGGTGAAGGCGGCGGATCGAGGTGGAGTTTTGGGTTGGTGAAGATCGCGGAAGTGCCGAGGGCGCCTGGATAGAGCCCAAGCTCATGGCGGCGGCTGAGTTCCCCATCGAGGGCGCGATCCAAGTGCCCCTCGGCGCTGATGATCGTATCCCCCGCATAATGCCCCACCGCAACCGGGTAACGAGCGAAAGCGAGATTCCCATGCACAATACTCACACGCACAGGCGCTTCCGGCGCCTTTGCCGTCTTTCGTCGACGCCGGCCCGCTCCGAGCGCAGACGCCGCCAGTTCTTCGGCGTTCGGGTAGAGTTCGTCTACGGCGCGGGGCAAAGGAAAGAGCTCGGCCGCCGCGCGCGAAACCGGAGGTGTCTGGGGCAGTAAGGTGGTGCTTCCGCTTTGAAGCAGTTGTAATAGCGCGGGGAATGCTGCCGGGTGTGCCGGCAAGTCCCCGTGCTCTACATCCATGTACCAGGCCGGAACCCCGGAAGGAATGCCGCTGTCCCATGTGACGCGCCCGTCGCCACGGACGGTTGCCATGAACTGGATTCGCTCGTCACTGCGCTTCGCCTCCGCATTGAAAGTCATGCTCGCCAAGGTAACGTCGGCGCAACCAGCTACATAAACCGTCGAAGAAGGATCGAGCGGTGTTCTGTCCAGAAGCTGTCGAAAGCTGTGTGCCTGGGCAAGGTCTTGATCCTGCGGCAGAATCCAGCCTGCGCCAGCTCGCTCGTGGTAACTTCGCCACGTTTGAGGCGAAAAATAATCTTCACGCGCATCCTTGGGCAGCATCGCCAGCACACCGGGGAAACGCGAGATGATCTCGAGCAGTTCCTGCTGCGAGTGGCGGATATCGATCAGTGCCAGCTTTCTCAGTGTCGAGGAGCTGCCGACCAGCAGCTCTGTGATTGAATGCGACCCCCCATTCGGAGTGCCCAGCATCAGCAGCCGCGCGCTCGGGTGGCCGCAGATCTCGCGCCATAGCGCGCTGTGACGGGCAATCAGCGTGCGCGCCACCAAGCCTCCCATCGAGTGGGCAAGCACACGGACAGGCTGGTTGTGCTGCCTGGCTTGCTCAAATTCGCGCCGCACTTCTTGTGCCAGCCGGTCCGCTTCCTGCTCGACCGGGAGACGCCAGTCGTACGCGAACGGAATAACTTTGTGTGTGTTTGCGAGGAATTCGATCAACTCTCCGTAGTACCGGGCGATGGGCTGGGTCGGCTTGACGTTCTTGGCATCAATGCGCAGCTTTCGAAGCCCGCCAAACACCAGATCGGCAATCTTGGCCCAGACGTCGTCTCTTCCAGCCGAAAGTTCACTGCCCATTATGCCTGGCAAGACGAAGACTACAGGCCGAGGCTCAGCCGACCGGGCAACAACTGCACGCGCGATGTCTACGGCAGGTTTCTCAAGAAGTTCGAAACCAGCCTGATCGTCTGCTGCCCGGGTTAAGGCTCGCACCAACTGCTTCGCGCTTTCATTGTTGCTGAAATAACTGAAGTGGTTCACGCCGGGGCCCTTATGAAAGCTCGCCAGAGCGGCGGATTCGCGCTTCGCGCCACCATACATCGAGGCCGTATTAACGACCAGGTCGTGGTCGCCGTCGTAAAACCGGTCGGTTCCGAAGACCAGCAGCTTTGCCCACCAGGCATCTGGCTCGATGTCTCCCGCGATGACGGTCAGCTGCCCCGGGATCGTCGTGGTCGGCCAGTTCACCAGTTTGATGAGCGCCGACTCTGGCATCATGGCTTCCAGCCCGGGCAGTGCCGTTGGGTCAGTGCGTTCCTTAATGACGGCCGCGGCAAAGTCTCCGATGTCCTTGAACGCGTCAAAAAGCGGCGTGTCTGGCATCGCATTCGCGACGCTGCCGATTATTGAAAGCCACCGATCCAGCCGGCCTGAGGCCAGAGTTGTGCCAAGCGCCGGGCAGGCCACCCGGACGAACCGGTCCACCTGAAACTGTTTCTCTTTGAGAGCCACCTCCAAATCCTGGAGACCTTTCAATGAGGCTTGATGCACGTCATCACCTTCGAACAATTGCAATTCTTGGGGTGTGAACGGTCGCGGCACTTCGCTGCTTTGCTCCCTCTCTCCCGTACCCTTTCGAGTTTTTCGCAGAGTCTCGACACGGTTTGCCCGGCATAGCAGCTCGCCTACTAGTCCCCCGCGCGAGTGCGAGACAATGTGAAGCTTGGCGTTGGCAGGAAGCAGGCGAGCCAGTTCTAAGGCATTCTCAATCGGGCTCCTGGAAAGCGTGGCATGCTCGAAGGCGAATACACGGTCGCCGTAGAAACGGCGGAGAACCTCCAGTTCTCGCGACCGAGCCGCGGACCAAAGACCGCCGAAGCTGCCCCAAGTGCTGGAAGCAGTGCCGTGAATGAAGACCAGGCAGGGCTGGTCTGAAGGCAACTTGCCACCTGCGACAGAGGTGAGGCCGAACTTGCCACTCTCCATCGAGCACCGGTAGAGCCCAAGCCCGGGGCGATTAGTCGAGGCGCGTCCGTCGACTAGCTTTCCGATCTGGACGGCGGCTTTCTGTTCCAGATCGACGCCAAGCACTTTGAGCGACTTCACAACCCACTTCACGGGACCACGGCTTTGCATACCGCGAGGCAGCAGATCGAGGCTGTCTGGGACCGCATGAATTTCCTCGCCGGTGACGTCGCGCGCGGGCGCTCCGCCAAACTGCTGGCGGTAGTCGTCACCACGCAGCCACAGACGCGGCCCATCGGCGAACTCGATCTCGACCACGTCGTCGCTCTTGACCGAGAACGTCTCGGCCTGCTGCACAGCGCGGGCACGGTCGGTGCGAAACTCTGCGCGAACTGTCACAAATTTCGATTTCAGTCCAGACTCGGCGGGAAAGGCCTCTCGAAAGCCTCGCAACTTCATGGGCGCCTGGACATGGGGAATGGGTGCATTTGCCATTTGTTTCTCTCCGGCTGGTAATGACTGGCAGATTGGGCGCTTGCTTGCAACGTCGTTTTTCAGCAAACGTCAGGCTGCGTGCTCTTCACTTGAACGGGAGCCGTGAATCCGAGAAAGGCCTGAAGCCTGCAATCAACCAATGGCTTTGCGCTCGGGTTGCGGGCCTTAAAGCAGTTCCCAGGCTGCCCTAGCGCACTTCTTCGCAGCTCCAGGACTTGAGGGAATGCCCGTTTGTGGTGCCCAAATTGTCACAAGCGTAATGACGGCGTGATCGGTTGTCAATGGCCGCCAAACCAGGTGGTGGAAGCCACCGGGCTTCTGCATCCAGAATAGGTGTTAGGTGTCACGGGCCAGGCGTTCCCCGTTGCACAAGCAGGGGGTGAAGGGGAAGTGCGGAGGAGTTTGTACTTTCGAGCCGGCACCAGGAAAGCTATCAGCAGGCCGACCGTAAGGGAGGGCTTACGGTGCGGCTAGAAGAACACCCTCCCTTACGGTCGGGCTACCGATAGCGCTGGCTCCGACGGCGCTTGGCAGGCGGGAAGCCTGCCGCGGCTCACTTTCTTCAAGCCGCACCGAAGGCGATGCAGTTATAATCGCCGCCTCGAACGCGCTTTGTCCTTGAGCGTCACTCATGTGTTGGGTCTGTGATGAAACGATTATCTTATCTCTTGTTCGGTGCGCTGATGGGATGCCTGACAAACGCCGTGGCGGTGCGCCTGGCGGCTGGGAGTGCGCGATGGAAAACACCGCTTCCCGGACGGGGTCATTCCTCGCCCATCGTCTGGGGCAATCGGATCTTCCTTACTGCGGAACTGGACGGTCCGGTGATTCTTGGCGCGAAGGCCCCAAAGCACATCATGGACGGAAAGGCCCAGCCTTTCCGCACATCGGGCGGCGGAGCCGCTAGGCGAGATCAGGTCTCTCCGGGCTTCCTTTTCGAGCCTTGAAAAATGCGTCGCCTGCAAGTGACGCGACCAGAAAGCAGCCAAGTGATGAAAGCGTTTCAAAGCAGCTGGTCCTGTGCGCGCTCAGCCCTCTTACGAAGGGTGTTCTCGGGAAATACGGATGGCGTATCTCAGATGGGTTAACACCCAAGGCAAGGAATTGAAGTTCACGCTCGACAGGGATGAGGTCCTCATCGGACGCAGAACCGATTCAGACATCGTCTTCGCCTATCCCTTTGTTTCCCGCCAGCATGCCAAGCTCATCAAGACTGAAGCGGGCTACTCGATCCTGAATCTGTCCGAGGCTCACGGCACCTATGTCAACGGAAATCTAATCGAGAGCCAGCAACTCCAGTCCGGTGACCAAATCAATTTGGGGCAAGGCCGGATCGAACTCGTTTATGTCGCTGACGACAGCTCCGTCGCGACGGTTCTGAGCTCCGAACCCAGCGATCTGGAAAGATACCTAAACTTACTCCCCTCGGTTTTTCCTCCGGACTCTTCAGGGCAGTCCGACCTTGCAAAGATTTCTTCGATTCTCGATTTCCAGTATCAGTGGGAAAGACTGTTTTCCTCCGGAAAAGCTCTTGAGCACATAGTCAGATCTGCTCTGAAGATCAGCGGAGCAGAAAGGGGCTTTATCCTTTTGAAACGGGACGACGGGTTCGAACACATAGTCGCTCTGGACGCCGCTGGCAGCCAGCTCCCCCTTTCGGACTTCCAAACCAGCCAGTCCGTCGCACGAGAAGTCGCAACGCAGGGAGAGCTCGTCTATATGCCCGAAGGTATCGGAGCACCCTTCGCACAAAAGGTGAGCATCTTGGCCTTGCATCTGCATTCGCTGGCTTGTGTGCCGCTACGGTGGTTATCGGCGGATTCGAACGAAGCCCAGGTGCGAGGTGTTCTGTACCTCGACAGCACAAAGAACCTGCGCGCCATTTCCGGCCTCGATGAGAAGATCCTGAAAAAGCTGGCGCTGGAAGCGGGCAATGTGTTTGAAAAGATCGAGATGATCAAGACGCTCGAGGAGCGGAAAAGCTTGAAGCTGGAACTGGATCTTGTCCAGAACGAGCTGCTGGCCGCCGATGCCTTGCGCCGCGCAGAATCGCAAGTACTCCTCTCCGAGTATGCCGGTTCGATCGGACGATTTGCCGCCGCCTTGAGCCATGAACTGAACTCGCCGTTAGGCGCGCTAAAGAATGCGCTTCAAACCAGCAGGCGTCTGGCAGAAAGAAAGCAGACGGCTTCAGCCGACAAGCTGGCGGAGCTGGAAGCGATCGACGCTGAGCTGAGTAGAACGGCCCTGGAGGCGGTGGAGCGTTTGAACCAAATGGTCTTGCGCATGCAACGCATCACGAACCTGGATCGAGACGAAGCGCTTCCCACTGACCTCAATGCCCTGCTGAGTGATGTGACCGATCTGCTGAAGTCTGCTACCCAGGCTCCAACGGCTGTAGAATTGGACTTGCAGCCTCTCCCGGCGCTCGCAATTCGACCGCAGCAGATGAGTGCGGTGTTTTCCAACCTCCTGCAAAACGCAATCGATGGTTCAGGCGCCACTGGAACCGTGAAGATAAGCACGCGCCGGCTTCTCGCCTCCGTGGAGATCGTTTTCCAGGACGGAGGCCGGGGTATTTCGTCAGAAGAACTAGCCCATGTTTTTGACCCAGCCTTCAGGGTTAGGAAGGGACGCGTGTCTACGGGTAACTGGGGGCTCTTCAGCTCTTGGCAGATAGTCCGCGAGTGTGGGGGCGATATCAGCATCCAAAGTTCTCCAGGTCAGGGGACGGTCGTACGGATTGTCTTGCCAATTCATCAGTGAAGAACGTGGGACTGGCGGCGCTCTCCCCCAGCGCAAAACGAACTGACTACGCATTGCACTACAGTGGAAATTGGGTGCTGGACAAAGCGCGGAGCTTTAGCAATCCACCGGGCTTTGATCAAACCATGCCGATCACCCACAGCGGTCAAACCATCAAACTAGAAGGTAAGCAGACAACCGCAAAAGGGGAGACGGCGATCAGCGAGACCTATACGCTCGATGGCAAGCGGACTTCACTCCAACGGCAGCGGCACCAGGCGCGAAGGGCAAAGGCAAGGCATTCTGGCTTTCAGATGGGCGCAGCTTCGTCATCAGCGATAGCACTACGACCGATTCGCCCTCGGGGCCAGTGACTCAGCAAGGGATCCGCAAGTGGCGGCTTTCTTCCGACGGAGCAGCACTAACTAGTATTACTTTGTTAAGTCTTCACGGGCGGGACGCCCGTGCCACGTGGCATGGGCATCTTGCCCATGCGGCGCTTATATCGTCAAGAGCGCGATGTATGCGCCACGCGATCAAGACTTAACAAAGTAATACTAGTTTCTGTCGCGAAAGTCGGAAAGCAGCACGGGTGTGGAGTTAAGCCCCAATGCGATTCTCGGCTCCCCTGGCCCCAACGGGGAGAGGGGGTCAGGGGTGAGGGGGATCGCCGTCAGTGACAGATCCACGCCGTCGCCCATCGGATGCGCTTCTTGAGTTGTTTCCGAGAATCGCCGCCGCGTGCATCTCCTCACCCCCAGCCCCTCTCCCGCGTTGGGGAGAGGGGAACCGAAATCTCGCGAGAGTGGCAACCAGTAAGGCTCTTCGAGTTTCGTGACAGAAACTAACTAACCATTGATTACCACTTTGACGGGCCGAGAGGATCAGGGTATCCAAGCGCGTGTTTGTGAGGAAGTCATGAAGCGTTTGCTGCTGCTCAGCAATTCGACCAACTTCGGTGAGCCCTTTCTCCAATACCCGAGCAAAGCGATCCAGGAGTTCCTGGGCACGGCGGTTCAGGAAGTGCTTTTCGTTCCGTATGCGGGAGTTCGCATCTCCTTTTCGGACTATGCTGCCCGCGTGCGAGAACGGTTCCGCGAGATTGGGATAGCCTTGACCTCGGTGCATGAAGCGGACAGCCCAGCAGCGGCTGTAGAGAGGGCGGCTGCCATTGTGGCGGGTGGCGGTAACACATTTTGCCTTCTCGACCGGCTTTACAACCATGGATTGGTGGAGCAAATCCGCGAACGGGTGTTGCAGGGAGTGCCTTATGTTGGATGGAGCGCTGGGGCCAACGTGGCCTGTCCCACCATCAAGACGACCAACGATATGCCTATCGTCGAGCCTCCCAGCCTAAAGGCATTTGGGTTGGTGCCGTTTCAAATCAATCCCCACTACACCGATGCTATGCTGCCCAATCATGGCGGCGAGACGCGCGCCGAACGGTTGGCGGAGTTTCTCGAGGTGAACCCAGGCGTGACGGTTGTTGGCCTTCAGGAAGGCAGCATGCTGAAGGTGGAAGGGAATGGAATTGAGCTGCTTGGAAAGAAACCAGCCAAGATCTTTCGAAAAGGGCAAGATGTTGCGGCGTATTTTCCAGGAGACTCGCTTCAACTTCTGATGACCAAACAATTGTGAAGACGACGAGAAATCGCTTGTCGTTCACCTCACTGTATGTTTTGATTTGACAAGGCATTTTCGAGACCCCCTGCCGCAAAAAGCGCGGCGTCGCCCTTGCCAAGGGAAGAAGCTTCTGCCGACTCAGAATGCAGGCTCCTACAATTTCCGCGACTTTCGCGCGCGATCATCGTGCTGGTGCGCCGAGGCAGGGAGTTGCTGCTGGCCTGCTCTGCGCAATCGAGTGGCACGGTCCCGTTGGCTCAGGACGAACGATGAACTCAGACACACAGCGGTGCGCAGAGCACGAAAAGTTCAGGAAGATCGACGCCGCCTTTCGCGCTGGCGACCTCGCCGCGCTGCGGACGGCAGTGGATGAACCGAACACGGTGCCGAACGGGCCGATGCCGCCCGCCATCGGGCCCTGCCTGGAATATGCGATCTATCACAGCCCGCTGCCTTTCATCCGTACCCTCCTCGAGATCGGCGCCGATCCCAACCCGACAGATCACGCCGGGTTTCCGCCGCTGATTGCGGCGTTATCGTGCAGCAGGCCACAGCCAGGTGCTGCCGGAAGGCCGGACGTCGCCGACATTGTCCAACTACTGCTCTCGTTCGGGGCTGATCCCAATCAGCGCGGTCTCAACGACTACACGCCACTGCACATGGCTGTCAGTGAACGGAATCTGCAAGCTGTCGAGCTCCTGCTCGAGGCAGGAGCAGACCCGCGACTGCGAACACGGATCGACGATTGCGAAACGCCTCGCGAAATGGCGGAGAAAGCGGCCCTTCGCGAAATAGCGGAGCTTTTGGCGGCACGGGAGGCGCGACTTGGGGAGTGACAGCAGGCGTGTGTTGGGGAACCCAACTGCGTCGTGCAAGAGGCGCCTCTCACGTTCCGGTCTTCGAATACGTTAGCGTATTTGCGAAATGCTTTACCTAGCTCGCATGCAACCACACGGCGCCAGACAATCCATCATCCTCCAGCTACGCTTATTGAAGTGGTATGAAGAGCATCAACGCAACCTTCCCTGGAGGCACACCACCGATCCTTACAGTGTCTGGATCTCTGAGGTCATGCTGCAGCAGACACAGGTTCAAACAGTGATCCCGTATTACCTTAGATTCTTGGAACACTTTCCCACTATTGCAGTGCTGGCGCGCGCGGAGACAGACCAGTTGCTGCGAGTATGGGCTGGCTTGGGGTACTACTCGCGGGCCAGGAATCTGCACAAGGCAGCCCGAGTTATCGTCGAGCGGTTCGGAGGGAAGTTCCCGGAGAACTATGCGGACGTTCTCGCGTTGCCGGGCGTTGGACGCTACACGGCGGCGGCGATTGTCAGCATTGCTTTTGGGCAGCCTTATGCCGTGCTCGATGGCAACGTCAGCCGCGTTCTGGCACGGCTCCTGAGGATCTCGGGCGACCCCAAAAGCTCGGCCGTGCAGAGCCGTCTGTGGACGGCCGCTCAGCAGCTACTGCCTGCTGCCCGGCCGGGCGATTTCAATCAAGCACTGATGGAGCTCGGCGCCACCGTCTGCTCTCCGCGCCAGCCGCAGTGTTCGCTTTGCCCCTGGAAGCAGAAGTGCCTCGCCCGCAAGGATGGCCTACAGGAGTCCTTGCCGGAAAAAGCGCGGCGCGGGCCGGTCCGAAGGTCGCTGCAGGCTGCGGCCGTCATCCGGCATCAGGGGCGGTTTCTCATTGTGCAGCGTTCGGGACAGCGGCTCCTAAAAGGGTTTTGGGAGTTTCCGTCGGCCGAGCTGCGCCAAAAGGGAAGCGTTTCGGCCAGACTAGCACGCTTCGCCGCAGAGACCTATGGATTGGCTGTCGCGGCTCTTGAACCGCTGATGACGATCAGACATGCGATCACGACCCGCCGGATCGAGCTTCAGGTCTTCCAGGCGAAACTGGCTGGAGGCGCCGGCGCCAAAATGAATGGCAAGGACTGTCGATGGGTGCGATTGAAGGAAATGGACTACTATCCCTTTGCCTCGGCATCGCGCAAGATCGTCGAAAAGCTGAAGGGGATAGCTGACGGCGGCCGGCAAGTCCCCCTTAACAAAGGGGGCAAAGGCCGCAGGCCTTGGGGGTTGTTCTAGCTCATTATCCGACAACCCCCGCGGTTCTGCGAAACCGCTCTGGCGATAGGACGTTTTTTGGAGCGGCGAAGCCAGTGGGAGCGCGCGCGTCCCGCCCGCGATCGTGGCCGCAGGCCATTGGAGCGGCCTCCGGCCGCTCCGGGGCGGGCGTCTCGCCAGGCGGGACGCCCGCGCTCCGTGCGTGGCCGCGTCCAAACACACGCTTCGTGGTGCGTTCCGCCAGCGAAACGCCTGTTTGGTTACGGCCCTACATACGCCACGGCCACAACAACTGAAAAGCCGTGTAGCGAAAGACCAGAAAAATGTCCAAACACCAGTGTGCGAAACTGCTGTCCTCCTTTGTTAGGAGGGAACTTTCATAGAACCTGTTGACGAGCCCCAGCGACCCGTCAAAGTCCCGGAAGCCATTGCCATGGACCCAGCCCTTGCTGACGCGCGGGCTAGTGACTTGAGCCTCGGCCTAATCAGTAGCCCGACCGTAAGGGAGGGCCGAGACTTTGACGGGGCCCTGTTGACGAGCCGGATAGAACTTGACAAATCCGAACCCACGGTCAAAATGGGGAGGCTTTCGCGATCTGAGTCCCCAGCCTTTGCGGCACTTGAATAGCATTGGGGGGTTTCATCGGTTCCGAATGCACGAGCACGATTTTCATTGTTGAATTCACAAGGAGTCAATGCATGGCTGGCAATTTGGTTGAGTTTACAGACAGTAATTTTGAGGCAGAGGCGTTGAAAGCAGACCAACCGGTTCTCGTCGACTTTTGGGCCCCGTGGTGCGGCCCATGTCGCATGGTTGGCCCCATTATCGAGGAACTGGCAGGCAGCTATTCGGGAAGAGTCAAGGTGGGCAAGTTGAATACAGACGACAACCCGAACGTGGCAAGCCGTTACGGCATCATGAGCATACCGACCGTCTTGCTCTTTAAGAATGGGGAGATTGTCGACCGCATTGTGGGTGCCGTTCCCAAGAAAGACTTTGAAAAGATGTTAACCACGCATGCGTGAAAAGCAGGAGCGCAGACCCGCAGCTTGGGTCTGCGCATTTCATAACCGACCAGGCAGAGCAGATGAAATCGGAAGTCCCCTTAACGAAAACGAAACTTTCCAAACCTAAACCTGAAAAGAAAGACATCAGCCAGTACTGTCCACAGTGTGGCGTAGAATTGCAGGTCAACCACTGCAAGTTGCTTTGC
Organism: Acidobacteriota bacterium; assembly: GCA_022616615.1. Taxonomy (GTDB): domain Bacteria; phylum Acidobacteriota; class Terriglobia; order Versatilivoradales; family Versatilivoraceae; genus VFZK01. Next base: position 5 of record JAKEER010000028.1, on the reverse strand, counting down.
CCGCG
>JAKEER010000281.1 GCA_022616615.1 Acidobacteriota bacterium | reverse complement strand
TCACGGTCGGGCTACTGACAGCGCCGGTGCCAGTCAGTAGCCCGCGCGTCAGCAAGGGCTCCGGCCCGCTGCGGGCTGCCCGCCACTTTTAATTGCACCCGCACTCGGGTGAGGGGAGCGGCGCCGACGGAGAAGGAAGTAGACTCGTCACTTTATTTTGTAATCATCAATAACACAGAACAGGACCACGCCCATTTCCACCCAGGTGCAGCAGCTCCCCTCGGGCTCTTGCTGGAATGCGTATAATGACCGGCATGGAACTGGCACGGTTAGTGGAAGGCGTTGGGGCTGTTCGGGCGACGAGCAAAAAGACGGAGAAGACCCGCTTGCTGGCAAATCTGTTATTGCAAGCTCAAGGGCGAGAAACCGAGCTGGTGGCGTTGTACCTCGCCGGGACGCTTCCTCAAGGCAGAATCGGGGTAGGGTGGCGGATGATTGAGGAAGCGATCAAAGATATTCCGGTCACGGACGCAGCTCTGACGCTCAGCCAGGTTGACCAGGTGATCGAAGGGGTTGCAGCAGACGAAGGCGCGGGATCCACCGCCCGAAAGGTCCAGGCCTTGCGGGGGCTGTTCGAGCGGGCGGGTATGGCTGAGCGTGAGTTCCTGGCGCAGCTTCTGATGGGCGAGGTTCGTCAGGGAGCCCTGGAAGGACTTTTGCTGGATGCTATTGCCAAGGCGGCCAGCTTGCCCCCGGCCGAGGTCCGCCAGGCATTCATGTTCTCGGGAAACATCGGCGAAGTCGCGCGGTCGGCCTTAGAGCAGGGAGCAGCGGGCCTGGCGCGTTTTGGCCTTCGCTTGCTGACGCCTGTTTCGCCCATGCTGGCCAACAGCGCGGAGGACACGGCTGAGGCTCTGGATCGCATGGGCGAGGCCGCTTTTGAATTTAAGCTCGACGGCGCGCGCATCCAAGTGCACCGGCAAGGTGACGAAGTACGGATCTTCACGCGGCAACTTCAAGATGTTACTGACCGGCTGCCAGAAATCGTCGAATGGACAAGAGCCTTGCCGGTTGAAGACATCCTGCTGGAAGGCGAGACCATCGCTTTGCGGCCGGACGGGCGGCCCCATCCTTTCCAAATCACCATGCGGCGGCTGGGACGCAGCAAGGACGTGGCGTCCATCCGGCAGGAGCTTCCGCTCTTCTTTTTCTTCTTTGATTGCCTCTATCTGGCAGATGAGGGTTCGCTCATTGCGCGGCCCTATCGCGAGCGCACCAAGATTCTTGCGGGCTCGATTCCGTCGGCTAGCCAAATCCCCCGAATCCTGACTCGCGACCCCGAGGAAGCCCAGCGGTTTCTGCGAAGGGCCTTAGATGCAGGGCACGAAGGCGCGATGGCCAAATCTCTCTTGGCTCCTTACATCGCTGGGCAGCGCGGATATCACTGGCTTAAGCTGAAGGCAGCCACCACGCTTGACTTGGTCGTGCTGGCAGCGGAGTGGGGTCATGGCCGCCGCTCTGGCTGGCTCTCAAACCTTCACCTGGGCGCGCGCGATTCGGAAAGGGGCCAGTTTGTAATGCTGGGAAAGACATTCAAGGGGCTCACAGATGACATGCTGCGCTGGCAAACCGAGAAACTGCTTTCGCTCGAAATCGGGCGGGATCGCTGGACTGTCTCGGCGCGCCCGGAGCTAGTGGTCGAGATTGCGTTCAACGAGATTCAAGAATCGCCCCGCTATCCCGGCGGGTTGGCGCTGCGGTTTGCGCGCGTCAGGCGCTTCCGCCCGGACAAGCCCGCTTCTGAATCCGATACCATTCAAACAGTGAGAATGCTCTTTGAACGGCAACGGCAATGATATCTGGTGCGCGAAGCCGTGAGCCTGGGGACTATCACTTGCCCTCAGGGCTCAGGGGTGTAAAAAAATGATGAAAGCTGTTGGAGTGGGAGCCCGATTCTGCCGCGGAGCCCCTTCGGGTGCGGGGCGTCGGTAGAACCCTTGGCATTCCCTGTTGGTTTGACGTCGCTCGCTACTTCTGGCTGCCGATGAGCGCACTTAGCTGATGGTGGATATCGCTGAGTCTCGCACGGCTTTCTTGAAGATTTTTCGGGCCGTTGGTTTGGAACCGATAGGTTTTGCCCTTGAAATGAATCTTCAGCTTTTCATCTGATTCTACCTGCACGTCTTCCGAAGTCTTCACAGAAAACCCGTCTTTCGAATCGGCCGATGGAACAAAGGCGATCTGATAGCCATTGAATCTTAGGCGCCCGGTGCAGCTTCCAAGGGCGTGGTCGTGTACCACCGCATGGGCGCTGAAGGTGAGTTTGTCGACTTCCGCTTTGAGTTCCTGACTACTGAGTGGAGACTGATTTTCATTTTGCGAAAGATAGAGCAGCGAAGAGTACACAGCCCTGGCGTCGTCGTATTTGCCCTCCTGAATCCATGCCTTGGCTTGCGTGCTGGCCTTGACAGAACTCGCCTTCTTGAGCTCAAGCGCCTTCGCATTCTGGGGTTCGAGTGAAAGGATTTGGTTGCAATAGGCTATGACGTTGTCGTTGGCTGGTGTGACGTAGCGCCCTGCCGCCATCGCGGCTTGTGCTTTTTGCATCCACGAGTTTCGTACTTCCGCGAGGTGAGCTTCTTCGGTCTTGAGGCTCTCTTGCAGAGCCTTCAGCTCGGCCGTCTCAGGAAAATATGTCTGGATTTGGCTGACGAGCGTGCGCGCGCGCGCGGAATCTTTGGCCTGTAAAGTTCGGGTCGCCACAGCTGTCAGATCCCGGAGGATCTGGTCGCGCTTTTCCCGGCCAAAAACGTCGTCAGGCGAAAGATTCTCAAGCGTTTGTATTAGCTCTAAAGCATTCCCTGAACTCGGTGGAAGATAGCGACCGGAGCTTATGGCCAGCGAGATCTGTTGATAGAGTTCCTCGATCTTTTTCTCAGATTCCAGCTTGCTGGCTAGGGCCAGTTGCTCCTGGTCCTTAAGATTGGCTCTCGCGGCTTTCAGTTGACGAGAGGCTTCGTGGTCATTGGGGAAGACTTTCAGCACGTTGTTCCACGCAATGCAGGCGTCTCCCCAGCGCTGGTCGGCCGTTGCCTGGCCGCCGAGCTTGGAGAACCGCGTCCGAATTTCCTGCTTCAAATTGAGAGCAAACTTGTTGTCAGGCTCTGATTGCAGAATGTTCTCGCAGAAACGGTTGGCCTCCAGGAGTTTTCCTTGTTGGAACGCCTTTTGGGCCCGAGCCTGCGGGTCATCCTCCGCCGACACGGCTAACGGCTTTGGAGGCTGAGTTGGATCTGCTCCGACCTGGCTTCCGTCAGGTTGCGATGCAACTTCCGGAAGGCTCGAATGTTTTGACGGGGCGAGCGCCAGCCAGGCTCCGAGCACTGCTCCAATCACCAGCCCGGCTCCCACGAGACAAGCGATTTTCAGCTTCTTCGCTCCCAGTTGAGTCGCGTCTTCCGCAGAGCCCGCCGTTTCTTCTTCTACAATGCCGGGTTGGGTCTCTTTCCGACCTGCCTTGAGATCTAGCAACCTGGTCTCATTAACCTGAATCGCGACTGGATCTCCCGGCATCTTTCCCCGCGGCTTGGCTGCAAGCGTTGGGACGGCCTCGGCGACAGAGTCTCGCTGTCTTGGCGGGAGAGGGGCGACGGATTGTGTCGTTGGAATTTCTGGCCTGTCTGATCTCTGTGGCCCGATCAAAACAGCTTGTGGAAGAGGTTCGGCAGGAGGAACCAAACCTGGCGCGTGAGTATCAGAGACAAGAGCTGGAATCCCAGTATCCTGATTTTCCCCAGGGACGAGTCCCGGCCCATTCAAATGAGACAGCTTGGCGTTCGCAACCTGCTCCTGGCTGATTTCCAGATAGTGGCGAAGATCGCCGTTAGCCGGCTCCAGTTCTGAGAGCACTTTGAACCTTTCAACGCAGTCGCTGTATCGTCCCTGTTCAAGCAGTTTGATCGCTTCTGCCTTGCACTGTGCGATGCGATCCGTCAAACCGGAGTCTTCTAACTCTGCCTGGCGGAGTTCGGAGGTCCGTCGTACCTCTTCCACCAGGGCAAGAACTGCCGGATCTCCCGGTGCGAGTTTGAGTCCCTCGTGCAGGATCTCGAGGCACGCTTTGAAATCCTGGTTTGCATAGTGCGCGCGGGCCCGGTCCAGAAAGCGATTGAGGTACGGGGACTCGGGTTCAAGGTGTTCTTGAGGAGAGACCTGGCTCGCCTTGCGCAGTTTTTCCACATTCTTGAGGAGACTTCGCAAGTTCTGCTCCGAAGCCGAACTAAGATCGTGATCTGCGGCAGTCAGAGAGTTTGAGAGCTCCAGCATGCTGGAGGCGCCTTCGAAGAATCTTTGCTGGCTTGCCGAAACCGTTGCCTCTGGCGAAGCCTTCTCTTGATGGCGCCAGTCTCTTTCGAGAGCCCCCTGCTGCTCTCCCGCCACACTGCCTTGTGCAGGATCTCTAAAATCCGACATGACTCCCCCTTTTGACCGTAAGGTCTCGGGCACCCTCGCGGGAACCCACTTGTCAGATGAAGCTCAACCACTTTTATCGCTAGGAAGACGACAAAACATAAAAGATTTTCTCCGGCTCGTTTACGCCTCGAAATCCTCCAAGCTGACCAGTGGAGCCTGCGGACCCATCTCGTCGTGAACTCACTTTTCCGGGGTGATCGCCGAACGGATCCGGCCGCCAGGGTGATAGACCTCCTAAGAAGGATTGCAGAATATAGTGACGAGACCCTCCGTCCCCCACAAACGAAACGGACTTCGGTCCCCCTCCACCGCGGGCGCCGCGGGAGAGGGGCTAGGGGAGGGCTAGGGGTGAGGGGGTGAGCACACGGTGGAACGTTCTGGCCAGTGGTCCAAGAACCTCATCCAGCACTGGGTTTCGGGAACTGACTCAGCCGACAAGGATCCCCCTCACCCACCGGCGCCTCTCCCGCGCTGGGGAGAGGGGAGCCGACTAGCGACTGTGACCGCATCAGACAAGGCACGCAGAAGTGTCACTATAATGCGTAATGCTCAATAAGAACGGTATTTGGGAAGTGAGGGCGAAGGACTCATGCGCAGAGACGACCTTCTTGATCCTAGCCATGCGTTCAACGCTGATCGGCAGATTGCTGTCCACTGGTTCCGTGATGCAATACCTCAGCCGAGCGAGTGCTACGGCAGCAGTGGAGCATAGCCAAGGGCTCGCAGCTGCGAGGCCATGAGCGCGTGTCCCGCCTTGTTGGGATGAAATCCATCGAATGCCAGTAGTACCTTCTCGGCGGGATCTCTGTCGCCCGCTGGTCCATTAAACGCCTCATATACCTTGGCGGACGCACCAAAGTTAGCTGACGTTTGGGCAATGTAGTCATTAACCTGTTCCAAATAGGATTTCAGGATCGTGAAGTCGTTTTCGTTGGAGACTTCGCTCCAACTGTCGGAAGCTTTATCTTCGTCGACGTAGGGATTGTAGATATCCATCGTCCTGATCAGTGTTTTTCGCGAACCTCTCAGCTGCAGGATTCGGCCGATGATGGCGTCCCAATTCTGTTTAAACGTGCCGACGGCCGCAACCAGACAATCCTGGTTGTCGTCACCGCCGCAGCTTTGGGTTTTGTAGGCAGTGCGCGCAGCTCGCAGATCGTTGCCACCGATGTTCACCGTCACAACCTCCGAACTCCAGATGAGTAACTGGAACAAAAAGTTCCTTTCGAGCGCCTGCCTGAGATCTTGGCTATTCCATCCCGGGACACCGAGGTTATAGAGAAAGACCTTCCGCCCGGTATCCCTTGCTAAATGGTCGCGGTAGAGTGGCACGTAGCCTTGACCCAGGGGCGCGAAGACACCAAAGGCCAGCGAATCCCCCAGAGCGGTGTAGGTGACCTGTTGAGCTGCAAGGGTTGTAACCCCTGGAAACAGTAGAAACAGCCAGCACGAGACCAAAGCGAGAATGCTAGCCCACCCGGATCTCGCCGCTCCTCGCAGTCGGCGGGAGTTCTGTCGAGTCGACATTTGTTCTTTCATGTCTTCGCCCCTTTCCGGAAATCAGGGAATGGTGAGGTCACTTCCCCTGAACACTTGGTCAGTAAATTTCTTGAACCTGAGGGTGATCTTACCAAATCTTGAAAAAAGGGTAGAGGTCAGATGCCATGGATGCCACGGAATCGCCTGCGGAGGAGTTGAGAGGGTTGAGTGTCGCATCTGATTATACGAATCATCTCTTAGCAGGGTGCGGGAAAACTCTCCAGACGAGAGACCAGGTCGAGCGAGCACGAAAGGGCCGCGTCAGTTAAGCTAAGCCATCATTCCCGCGAATGCGGGAATCTGGAGATCGGACGTTTTTCGGACTCTCCTCCTGAGATCAGGACGGGATGTGCCTGCATGAGTCAGTGTCCTTAGACCAAATGAGAGAATGCCACTCGGCGAATTGGGCACTATTGCAAAAAACTGAGATCGGAGGGTGGAACCCAACTTTTCGTTGATCCGGAAATTCTAACAAGTGAGAAAGGGTCTGCGAGACCAAGAGCCGCATGGGCCTTGACAAAACCGTGGAAATGCGAAATCGGCTTCCAGATCAAGATAGTAACACTGGATAACAATCGTGGAAATGCAGGAAATCGACGAGACGTAACGGGGAGAGAGTCGGGCGCAAGACCATCAGCTGCGACACAACACCCTCTCTTTCCCATTTGCAATCCCCATGTAAAACCGCTACCGTTTCGCCGAATCAGTTCAGTTCAACCATCTTATTCGCTGCTACGCTGCAGATGGCGATCCAAGGACGATCTCATCAGGCCGTGAACACGGGCAACGTTTGAACGACTTGATCTTATGCCAAGCTCGGCGTGACTCTGCTTTCAAGCTTCGTCTGCAGTCTTAGGGAGTTCTACTCTTGCGTCGCTCAGTTTTAACTTTTTTGATCGTGGCTGCGACAGCGATCTCGCTGGCTCCGACGAGTCAGCGCATCGAACCTTCTGCCGGGCAGCCGTTCGCCGTCGTCGAAGCGACGATTCCCCAGATGCGCGCCGCGATGGAACAGGGGCGTACTACTTCGCGGGAGATCATTCTGCAGTATCTCACGCGGATCGCGCTTTACGAGGACAAGCTGAACGCGGTAATCACCGTGAACCCCAAAGTGCTCGAAGAAGCCGAAGGGCGGGACCGTGAACGGGCCCAAGGGAGGATCCGCGGGCCGTTGCATGGTATACCCATTGCGCTCAAGGACAACATTCACACGACAGACATGCCCACGACGGGCGGTGCTCTCGCGTTCGATAGGCTTGTGCCTCCTTACGAGGCGACGCTAACCAAGAATTTGCGGGATGCAGGGGCCATTATCATTGCAAAGACGGGCATGACTGAGCTCGCCAACTGGGTGGCCAGTGGGATGCCGGGCAACTACAACGCGCTCACGGGATACGGCCTGAACCCGTACGATCCACGGCGCGATCCGCGCGCGGCGACCGCGGATGGACGCCCCGCCCTCGGCACAGGCGGGTCGAGCTCGGGCATCGGCACGGCCGCGAGTTTCTGGGCGGCAAACGTTGGCACCGAAACGTCCGGTTCCATCCTCAGTCCAGCGAACCAAAACATGCTAGTAGGGATTAAGCCGACAGTCGGCCGCGTTAGCCGGTTCGGGGTCATCCCCATTACTGCCGACCAGGACACGGCCGGTCCTATGGCGAAGACCGTGACTGACGCCGCCATTCTGCTCGGGGCACTGGAAGGGGCGGCACCCGATCCAAATGACACAGCAACGAACACGTGCACACCACCTCCCGGCCGTGACTATACCCGCTTCCTCAACGCGGCCAGCCTGAAAGGCGCACGCATCGGCATTCCCAGAGCGTTTTTCTACGACAAGCTGACGCCGCCCGGCGCCAAGGAGCCGCGCGGCGGACTGAGCCCTGAACAGGCGAAGGTGATGGGCGAGGCCATCGCCATCCTTAAGCAACAGGGCGCGGTTATCGTCGATCCGGCCGACATCCCGAGCATGGTCTCCGGCGATCCCAAGAGTAACTTTCTGCTTTGGCCCGGCTGCGCGGGGTTAGACAATGCCAAGGGAAAGGACGCCGATTGTTCGGTCGTGTTGAAGTACGGCATGAAGCGTGACTTTACCAAGTGGCTGGCATCACTGGGAGCCGCGGCTCCCGTGAGGACGCTGACCGAACTCCGGGAGTGGAACGTCAGGCACCAGAAGGGAGGGGCCATCAAGTACGGGCAGGCGCAGCTTGACCTCTCGGACGAGATGGACGTCGAGGCAGACCGCGCACGCTACCAGGCCGACCGCAAGAAAGACCTGTTGTTGAGTGCCACTAACGGCCTCGACTCCGTGATGAAGCAGCACAAGCTGGATGCGTTGCTGTTCCCCGGCTCAAGCGGTTATCCGATCGCGGCGAAGCCTGGCTATCCCACGATCATCGTTCCGTTCGGCTTCGTGCCGAACGCTCCTATGCCACCGTTCCCCGAGGGCTTCAACGCGCACCCAGCACCGTTCGGGGTCAGCTTTACCGGGACCGCCTGCCGCGAGCCACGTCTCATCGAGCTGGCGTACGCATTCGAGCAAGCTACGAAGAGACGCGTCGCACCGCCGCCGGCGCCATAGGTTCGGTGGGACGCGAAGGAGCGCAGGGCGGATCCGCTGAACTCGCCGCCCCGACTAAAGTTTAGTCAGCGCGGCTGTCCGGGGTCAGCGCGATTACCTGGGAATTTTCAGAGGTTTTCGTTCTACGCATCGCAGCGCGCGAGCCTCGACGCCGACAGACAGCAAAGCACCCCTCATTGGCTTCGAGCGGTACCTTAGCGGAACCATGACCCAACGATCACCTGGAAAAGTCCACTTTCGGGACTTCGCGGGCAGATGCCTCTGCCTTGAAATAGGCCTCCTCCCGTTGAAAGCCTGAAAGCGAAGCCACGAGGCTATTTGGAAAGAGTTGAATGTTCGTGTTGTAGGCCTGCACAGCATCGCTGTAGCGTTTGCGCTCGACGCTAATCCGATTTTCCGTTCCAGCTAACTCGTCCTGCATTCGCAGGAACTGCTGATCGGCTTTGAGATTGGGATAGTTTTCCGCGATTACTAGAAGGCGACTGAGGGCGCCATCCAGCGGCGCGTTTGCAGCGATGCGCTGTTCCGGTGTGCGCGCACCTGCCAGTTGTGCTGGCGGCAGCAATGTCACTGAATACTTCCCGTCCAGAAGAGATTGTTTGCTCCATACTCCCTTTGCTCTGATGAATCCCAGCTTCATCACAGGCACAGAACTCATTGTCGGCGGTGACATGTCTCTGTGAGACAGGTAGTCTCTTTTTTCGGTCAAAATGACCGGGCCGCCTTGCCACTTCAGTCCAGAAAATTTCCCTTCAAACCGTATTCCCGCTGCAAGGCCAGAGAGGCACGAAATCTTGGCTAACGCTGGTCCTTCAGTGCCTCGGTCTTCGTAGAGCTTTGCCTAGTCAGCTCTCCCCTGTGCCGTGGCGCCGCAGACTGAGCCGCAACATCAGCATTCTGTATCGGAGTGGCGGGTGAATTGCAGCCGCAGAAGTGGAATATCTTTGCACTTCGCAGCGCGATTTCCGGAGAGTGTTTTATGAAGAACGAGAACCCAGAGACACGAGCAAAAACCCGAAAAACGATGCGATCGGTAAAGCTTCCTGACAGGTCGTTCAAGGTCAGATTCAAGATCTTCCGTTTCGGCTTTACCGATTTCGATGTCTTTGTGCGCCATTTCACTGAGGCAACCTCCTGGAAAATCGAAAGTCTGAACGAACGCACACACACCTACACATTCTACAACGGCTGGAACATCACGCTGCACCCCCACGGAGACATCAGCCTGTATTCGCCATTGCTCGAACGGGAGCAAGCGATTGACGTCTACGGGGTGATCGACGTCTTGCTTGCACTGGATGTTCGAGTGGGTGAGAACTGTGAAGTGGAAATGCACTATGAGGGTGACTTCGGAGGCCGCAACGGGCTTCACTTCCTTTCGGGCGGGCCGATCGTGCTTCTTGCAGGCATGGCGTTGGTTCTATTTCTTGGAACCAAAACGGCACAGATGATGTACCACCGAATCCTGTCGGCGCCCGTGATCGCCTTCTTCGAAACAGCCTGTTTCCTCTTCGCCGTGGCCTTCGCCTACTTTCTTTATAAAGGCCTCAACCGCAACAAAGAGTCTTTTGAAGAAGTGCTGCTCGAAGCCTCTCAGACTAAGTCGCACGAAGAATTCATGCGCAATGAGGACGTTCGCCGCAAGCAAGGGGACACAGCCTCGATTCACGCCCGCGATCTGATGAAAGAGCTCACCTACCCGCTGGAAAACATCATGGCCTACACGCGATTCTACAAAAGTCACACGCAGCCCGACACTCAGCATTGGAAGGACCTGATGGAGATCATGGACCAGGCTACCCGCATCCGCGAAGTCATGAATCGCGTCGAAGCCCGGCTGATTGCAGACGGAGACGAGCCCGCAGGCGATGCCTCTAAGAAGCTCTTTCGCAAGACTCAACGCCGTTTGGACCTAATTCCAGTCATCATGCGCGGCACCGATCTCTTGGGGGATGCCTTTGAAACGCCGTCCTATACGCTGAACATCAGCGCAACGGGTGTTTCCCTCTTGCTGCTCGATGGACTCGTAGCCGTCGGACAGTCTGTGGATCTCGACAGTAAGGAATTCTCGATGCGTGGCACGGTGCGTTGGGTAGTTGCCGGAAAGACCGGCAACATGATGCTTGCCGGCGTCGAGTTTCATGCCTTTACAGCCCAGGACGCCAGTCCAACGCAGCCCGAGGAAGCGAGCACGCCGGCTGCAACAGACGAACTTGGCGATGTGCCGGTCGCAGCGCGGGGTTAGATCCAAATCCTCCTTGGCGGTGTCTTTCCGCCCCAATTCATGGACAAGAAGTAATGAGACAAAAAGACGGGCTGATTCAGAGCCCCTTACCACTGTCCCCTCTCCCCGAGTGCGGCGATGCTACAAGGTGCAAGATATGTCCGCAACCACCTATCTGACGAAGAAGCCAACGCTCTGAGTTCAAATGATGTGAAAGCATTTCAATGTCGCCAACCCTGCGCAAAATGCTTCCGATGCGCTCACAAAGCAGCCGCCAGCCCCTTTTCTTCCCTGTCTTTTGCATTGAGACTCCCAGGTAAGTAAACTATGATGGTTCGCTTTTCATCGTGAGTCTGGCCCCAGGGAGATGGTATGTACGAAGAGCGAAAAGACATTAGAAATCTAGCAATTATTGCGCACGTCGACCATGGCAAGACGACCCTTGTGGATGCCATGTTGTGGCAAAGCGGCATTTTTCGCGAGCACCAGCGCGTGCAAGAACGGGTGATGGACAACATCGATCTGGAACGCGAAAAAGGCATTACAATCATGGCCAAAAACACGGCCTTGTTCTACAGCAACGTCAAGCTCAACATCGTCGATACTCCCGGCCATGCGGATTTCGGCGGCGAAGTGGAACGTACGTTGAAGATGGTGGACGGCGTAATGCTGCTCGTGGACGCTTCGGAAGGCCCCTTGCCACAAACCCGCTTCGTCTTGCGCAAGTCGCTGGAACACGACCTGCCCGCGATCGTAGTGATCAATAAGATCGATCGTCCCGACGCTCGAATTTCCGAGGTCATCAACGAAGTCTACGACCTGTTTATTGACCTGGACGCCCGCGAAGACCAGATTGAGTTTCCGATCGTTTACACCAATGCAAAGCTTGGCCTGGCCAAGCGACATCTGGAAGACGAGGCCAAGGATTTGCGCCCGTTGTTCGACGCCATTCTGGAACGCATTCCGCCGCCTGAGTTTGACCCGCGGCAAAACCTTCAGTTGCTGATCACCAATATCGACTACAGTGACTATATTGGCCGCCTGGGCATTGGCCGCATCAGCAATGGCGCTATCCGTCAGGGCGAATTGGTTTCGGTGTGCAAGGCGGACGGTAGTCTGGAAAGGATAAAGGTCACACAACTCTGCGTGTACGACGGGCTGAAACGCACCGAGGTTAAAGAAGCTTCGGCGGGCGACATCATCGCCTTGGCCGGCAGCAGCGACATTACCATTGGCGAGACTGTGGCCGATGCCGAGCATCCGCATCCCTTGCCTGCTTTGAAGATTGACGAACCCACGCTGGCCATGATCTTTTCTGCTAACCAGTCTGGCTTTGCCGGCAAGGAAGGCAGGTACGTCACTTCGCGCCACCTGAAAGAGCGGCTGGACAAAGAGCTGCTGAAGAACGTCAGCCTGCGTGTCGAGTCCACCCCTTCCACTGACGCATATCGCGTCATTGGCCGCGGCGAACTGCAAATGGCCATCTTGCTGGAAATGATGCGGCGTGAGAGCTATGAAGTGGAAGTCTCCAAGCCGGAAATTGTGAGCAAGACCATCGACGGTCGACAGATGGAACCGATGGAAATGCTGCTTGTGGATTGCCCCGAAGAGTTCATCGGCGTCGTAACGCAAAAGATTGGGAGCCGCAAGGGAAAGATGCTCAAGATGATCAACCACGGCAGCGGGCGCGTCCGCCTGGAATTTCGCGTCCCAGCGCGCGGGTTAATCGGTTTCCGCTCGGAGTTTCTCACCGACACCAAGGGCACCGGCATCATGAACCATCTCTTTGACGGCTACGATGAATGGCAAGGCGACATACCCACGCGGCTCACCGGTGCGCTGGTTGCAGACCGGCCCGGCCGGGCCACGTCTTATGCGCTGAACAATCTGCAGGATCGCGGCGAGCTGTTTGTCCGTCCGGGCGATCCCGTTTACGAAGGCATGATTGTCGGCGAGAACTCGCGCTCAGTGGACTTGAGCGTCAACGTCACAAAAGAGAAGAAACTCACCAACATGCGCGCCTCTACCGCCGACGAGGCCGTGCGTCTCATCCCCTACCGGGAGATGGGGCTGGAACGCGCTCTTGAATTCATCAAAGAAGATGAACTGGTCGAGATCACACCGCAATCGATTCGGCTGCGAAAGAAGCCCGGAGCCCGAAAGTTTGTCAAGGAAGAATCTTAAGCTAGAGAGCCGGCCAAATAGGTCCCGCGAAGGCGGGAACCAGGCTTCCCAGCGAACAATGGATTCCCGCGAAATGACCTATGGTGCGACGCAGGATGAAAATGTGGTCATCGTTCGGGTCACTCGTCGAGAACGAGGACGAGGACGACGACGCGGAGGATTTTCGAGATTGTTCATGGTGTCTCTCGTGCGTCCAAGTCAGGAGTGACCATTGCCTGGAAGAGGATATCGCTGCCCCTCCGAATACCGGCGCTTCGTGGATGAAAAGACCGGTGCGGTCATTCATCAGCTCACCAAGCACCGCTCCATCAACCATAACCTCTACTTCCTTAACAACTCTTTCACGCCCGATGACCGGACAGTGGTCTTCACGTCGTATCGGGATGGAAACCCGAATCTCTATGAACTGGCTTTGCCAGACGGCCAGATATGTCAGCTCACCGAAGGTGAACAGCTGCATCCTTTCTCCGCGTGTCTGTCGCGATCGGGAGATAACATCTATTTCACCCGCGCAGGCTCGGTATGGCAAATTAACAGGGCCTCGCTGGAGGAGACCTGTCTGGCCACATTCGACAAAGCACAGTTGGGTGAATGCAACCTGAGCCGCAGCGGGGAATGGGTTGTCACGGCCATCAAGCAGCGTGGCGAATCGGGAATCGCGATGGCAAAGACCGATGGGAGCAGCCACGACGTGGTGCTGCGCTGGCCGCGCACTGTCATTCACCCGCAGTTTCATCCGCTCGACGAGCAGCTCATCGAGTTCTCCAGCGACCCTGCGCCACGCATGCATCTGTTGGATCGGCAGACAGGCAAGGTGGAATGCCTCTATGAACACAGCAACGAGGAGTTTGTGGTGCATGAAACGTTCCTTGGCACCACCGAGGAGCTCGTCTTCACCGTCTGGCCGTTTTCTCTCAAGCGGCTCGATCTGCTCAGCCGGCGCATTCGAGAAATTGCCACCTTCAATGCCTGGCACATCTCGCCGAATGCAGACGGAACGAGAGTTCTTTGTGATACCAACCACCCGGATATCGGCATTCAAATCGTGGAGGTCTCCTCTGGCGCACGTAAGACGGTTTGTTATCCCCACAGCTCCAACGGGGGCTCACAGTGGAAGACGGCGCGTTACGCCCTGGCGGAAGATTGGGCCCGCGCGGCGGAACAGCAGCAGGTTGAGCGGGGTCAGAGCTTGAGTTGGATGGAAATGAAAACCGATACCGTCTACGGGCCCCAGTGGACCCATCCGCACCCATCGTGGAGTCCGGATGAGACGCAGGTGATTTATACTTCGGATGTTTCTGGCTTCGCGCAGGTTTATGTGGCAGAGATTCCTTAGCACGATTTTGAAAGACTCTTCGAGAGAGTAATCAGTCGCCGCTTGCCACTGCGTGGCGAACTGTAACTGCTTTGGGCGTGAATGCGCTTTTCTGTGCCGCGACCGGTAGGGAGCGCTCTTCGAGTTTTCAGAATCCGCTCAGTTGGCAGATGAAGGCGGTCGCGTGTCGAGCAGCGTCAAGCCACGGCACTAGAGAGATCTTCAACGGAGGTTGTCATGGCAACAGTCCTTACTGAACAGCGAGCCCCGGCAAAAGCCGATGTGGCCACGTCACTCCCCAGCGAGTCTTTAGCTCCAAGACTCGCCGGCGAGCGTTTTCTCTCGCTGGACGCTTATCGCGGCTTCATCATGTTGATGCTGGTATCGCACGGTTTCGGCTTCACCGCCTTGCGCAACCATCCCCGCTGGGGATGGCTGGCCGCTCAGTTTGACCATGTCGCCTGGGAGGGGCTCGTTTTCTGGGACCTCATTCAGCCAGCCTTTATGTTTATGGTGGGCATGGCGATGCCGTTTGCCTTTGCCAACCGCAGCGCCAAGGGTGACACCGCGGTCCGGATCTTCAGGCATGTTGCCTGGCGGGCTCTCATGCTCATTCTGCTCAGCCAGATGCTAATGAATATTTCCAGCGGCAAGCTGCACTTTCAGTTGATCAACGTTCTGTCTCAGATTGCCTTCACTTATTTCTTTACCTTCCTCATCCTGCGCTTGCAAATTCGCTTTCAGGTTGTCGCTGCTCTCCTGCTGCTGGCGGGACATTGGGCGCTATTTGCTCTTTTCCCCGGACCGGAGGGCGCCTTCTCGAAGACCGGCAACATTGGGGCGCGGATCGATCAAACCCTGCTGGGCTACAACTACAATGGCTTCTACGTCACCATAAATTTCCTCACAAGCATCGTGACGACTCTCATGGGTGCGTGGACCGCCCTGTTCCTCATGCGGAAGAAACCGCACGCGGCCAACCTCAAGATCATCGCACTGAGTTCTGCCGTTTGCTTCGCCAGCGGCCTGGCACTGGCTCCGTTGAATCCGATGGTCAAACGGTTGTGGACCACGTCTTTCACGCTCTATAGTGCCGGCTGGGTCTTCCTGCTGCTGCTGGTGTTCTATTGGCTGGTCGAAGTTCGCGGTTGGCACAAGCCGATGTTTCCGCTGCTGGTCTTCGGCATGAACTCAATCTTCATCTATTCGGTGTCGATCGTGCTATATGGCTGGCTCGATCGTGCCGTAAGCGTGTTTACCAGCCGGTTCGTGTTTATGGGCAGTCTCGCTCCCGTCTTTCAGGCGACAGCCGTTTTGCTGGTGATGTGGTGCGTTTGCTATTGGCTCTATCAGCGGAGGATTTTCTTTAAGATTTGAAGGACTCGCGATGGGGAATCGGAATTGCTTCGAAGGACGACGACGTAAGAAAAATGTCGGCTCGCCTGTTCCCAACGCGGCTAACGCGGGAAGAGGGTTGGGGGTGAGAAGGACCTCTGCGCTGTAACCAGATGCCCGTTTTTCCACATCCGATAGCCTTCTTCGCCAAGATTCGCAAGTCGCTACTGCGCGCTGCTGCGTTTTCTTCCGAACAGAGCCGCCAGATACGGAGTTTCGGACACTGTGAGTACTTCCCGGAAATTCCCTCACCCCCAGCCCCTGAAGCTGTGAAAAAATTCAAGGGTAGGGACGCGCTGCTGCGCGTCCGCGACGGTAAACCCAACACGGACGCGGAGCGCCGCGTCCCTACCAGGTCAGGTTTGTACGCCCAACCGAATTTTTTGACAGCCCCTCGCTCCCACATCGGGGGAGAGGGGAGCCGAGTTGTTTTCTGGGAATCGCCTCATGCAGCGAATCTGCGCTCGCGCCAATTCGTACATTTCGCGGATAATTCCTCCATGACTGACGCGTTCACCTTTGGCGGCGAAATCGTCTGGCGACCGACGCCGGAGTGTGTGGAACGTAGCCACCTGCGGCACTTCATGGCGCAGTACGGCATTACCTCCTATGCCGAGCTGCAGGAGCGCTCGACACAGGACATTGCTTGGTTCACCGATGCCATTCTGAAATACCTGGACATTCAGTTCCAACACCCCTATTCGCAGGTGGTTGATCTCTCTCCTGGAATCCAGCGGCCCAACTGGTGCGTGGATGGCCAGCTCAACATCGTGCATAACTGCGTGGACAAGTGGGCTGCGAACCCGCAAATGCGCAGTCAGAAAGCCCTCGTCTGGGAAGGCGAGGAAGGCAGCAAGCTCTCGCTGACTTATGGCGAACTGTCCTCTGAAGTCAATCGCTGCGCCAATGCCTTGCGCAGTCTGGGACTCACGAAAGGCGATGGCATCGGCCTGCACATGCCGATGACGCCAGAGATCTGCATCGCTCTGCTGGCGATTGCAAAGATCGGCAGCGTCATTCTTCCACTGTTCTCGGGCTACGGCCCAACTGCAATCGCTTCGCGCCTGGCCGATGCCAGAGCCAAAGCGCTGTTCACAGCGGACGGTCTCTTCCGCCGCGGTCAGGTGGTTCCTCTCAAGCCAACAGCAGACCAGGCCGTTGGCCATGTACCCACTCTCAAGCACGTCATTGTCCTGGAGCGCTGCAGCAACGTGGTGCCGATGCATCAGGGACGGGATCATTGGTGGCATGAATTGATTCCGCAGCAACCTGCCGAAGCGCCCCTGGAGCCGACGAGCGCCGAAGATAGGCTGATGATCATCTATACCTCAGGGACGACGGGCAAGCCCAAGGGGGCGGTGCACACCCATTGCAGTTTTCCAGTGAAGGCGGCGCAGGATATGGCTTTTGGCACCGACATCCAAAGCGGTGAAGTGATTTACTGGATGACGGACATGGGTTGGATGATGGGGCCCTGGCTGGTTTTTGGTGCTACGTTATTGGGCGGGACCTGCTTTGTCTACGATGGCGCGCCCGATTACCCAGGGCCCGACCGTCTTTGGGCGCTCGTCGAGCGCCATAAAATCGCAGCACTCGGAGTGTCGCCGACACTGATTCGCTCGCTGATGGCTCACGGTGAAGAACCTGTCCGAAAGCACGACCTCTCGTCCTTGCGCGCTTTCGCTTCCACGGGTGAACCCTGGAATCCTGATCCCTGGATGTGGCTCTTCGATGTTGTTGGCCGGCGCAAGCTCCCCATCATCAATTACTCCGGCGGGACGGAAATTGCTGGTGGCATTCTGATGGGCAATCCCCTGCTTCCGTTGAAGCCTGCAGCGTTCTCGGCGCCGTGTCCGGGAATGGCTGCCGACGTCGTGGACGCGGATGGCAATTCAATACGAGGGCAAGTGGGCGAGCTGGTCATTCGTGCGCCCTGGATCGGCATGACGCGCGGCTTCTGGCAAGATGAGCGACGCTACCTGGAAACTTACTGGTCAAGTTTTGAGAACGTCTGGGTGCACGGTGACTGGGCCGCTATCGACGAGGATGGGCTCTGGTACATTCTTGGACGCTCCGACGACACAATCAAAGTTGCCGGAAAGAGAATCGGACCGGCTGAGGTGGAATCGGTGTTAGTGAACCACCCGGCCGTGAGTGAGGCGGCAGCCATCGGCGTGCCCCATCAACTGAAGGGCAGCGAAGTAGTGTGCTTCTGCGTGCTCGCGCCTGGCTTCGTGGCGAGCGATGAACTGCGCGCGGAGTTGCGCGCCAAGGTTGCCGCTGAAATGGGCAAGCCGCTGCAGCCCGGAGAAATCCGCTTTGTTTCCGATCTTCCCAAGACGCGCAATGCCAAAGTCATGCGCCGCATCATCCGCAGCGCCTACCTGGGCCAGGAACCGGGAGACACTTCCAGCCTAGTGAATCCCGAGGCGGTCGAGCAGATCCTGAGGGCAACGTAGCCGCAGAGTCGTGGCCGCGGATGAACGCGGATGTTTAATTTACTTTCCAGCGGCGGGTGGAGCCGTCTTTGAATCAATGTCCACAGTGATCATGAAGCCATTGGTTCCCTTGAACTCGTAAGCCTTCGGGCCCTTGCGGTAGGCCTCGATGACGTTGGGCATCATGATGAACCCGTTGTTGCGAGGAGCGCCAAAGTACTTCAGATTTCTGATCACCACCGGCATGTTCGTCATGCCCTGGAACCGCTTCAAGACGACCTCGGCAGTCTTGCCGCCATCGATGGTAGCGCGAGCTTCGTCCTTCCCTGGCGTCCAGGCGATGTCCCCTTCATCAGTAGTCAATTCGCCCCACTTAAAAGGGTAAAGATGAGCAAGGATCTTCCCGATGGCCTCACGCTGCTCCTTCGCAAGAGCCTTGTCGAACGTAACGACCGCCCAGTCCATCTGGCCATCTGAGAAATCGGCGCCTAGATCGCCTGAAACCCAAAACTTGCCGCCGTCCAGAACCACGTTGCCGAACTTGCCCTTGTTGATTTTGAACGCATTGTTGAATTTGCAAAAATGCCCCTTGCCGTGACCTTCATGCCCTGGGCCGCCGGCGTGTTCAGCGGGCTTTGAGTTGAAGTAACACTGGCAAAACATCGGACAGGAACACGCTTCGATCACTGTAGCGTTCATGTTCCAGACAGGATCTTTGCTCGCTGCCTGCTTTCCAGCATCGGAAAAACCGAGTACCCAGACCAACGCCAGTGTTGCTAAGAAAGCGAGTTTTCTCATAGCCTCCTCCTTTGTTACCGATTCTGCTCAATCTCCTGAGTCGCGCCAGGAGCCAGCGCAGCAGAACACCGCTTCAGCGGCCCGCCTTAAAGTCGAGAAATGGCCTTGAAAATCTATCGCTACTGCCCAGGCCCAGTCAAGGTAGACTCTCGTTTTTGCGCGGCTTACCCCTCATCCTGGGAGCGCGGGCGTCTCGCCAGGCGTCTCGCCCGCCCCTGCGCGGCCAGAGGCCGCGTCAGTGGCCTGCGGCCACGGGTGCGGGCGGGACGCCCGCGCTCCCAGGGCGGCTTCGCCGCTCCACGAATGTCCAAATCGAGCGCCCACTCTCAGTCGGTCCACGCACGAATGTCGAAACTCCCATGTCGACCGCGTCGCCTTCGAGGAGGCAGCTGCCCTGCTGGTGTCTGTCGAAGTCTTCAAACGCAACGTAAGGCGCGCTGGAACCGGCGGGTTAAGCGCCTCACATGAACTTGCGTCGCTTGAATGCCGCGACGTCCCTGGCCATCAGTTCGAACCACTCGCCGTTCTTCCTCCTATCGCCAAATCGGCTGTGCCAGTTACCTTCTATGCCCGCCGGGTCATCGGTCTTGATGGAATGAACGACCTTTGCTTCCTGGGGAAGCTGGATTCCAAGCTCACGCTCTCGTCTGCCTACTGCGTTCGTGCAGCCGACTTTGTAGTAGCGACCCGGTGTAGTCGCTCGGAATAACAAGGCAGACTCTGCTCGGTCCGCCTCCTCACGTCGGCGGCTCCAGAACGGTGGCAAACGCCTGATCCAGAGCCTTAACCGCTTCATCAATGTCATTCTTGGAACATGTGAGCGCCGGGCCGAGCCGGATGACGTGTCCCCAAAGACCGCCCTTACCGATCAGTAATCCAAACTCACGCGT
This sequence comes from Acidobacteriota bacterium, assembly GCA_022616615.1. GTDB lineage: Bacteria > Acidobacteriota > Terriglobia > Versatilivoradales > Versatilivoraceae > VFZK01. Next base: position 7,890 of record JAKEER010000281.1, on the reverse strand, counting down.
CTTTTCAAAGACTGTAGCAACGGCTTGCGGGTTCGGCGACTTGTCTGGGTGAATGAGTTCCAGAGCTTGCATCAGTCCCATGCCTCGCACGTCGCCAATGACCGAATGCTTGGTCTTCAATTCCTCCAGCTTGCCGCGAAAATAGCCGCCCACTTCCTTCGCGTTCTGAACTAAGTGATGCTCTTCGATGTAACGAATCACGGCCAGCGCAGCCGCGGCTGTAACCGGGTTTCCTCCAAAAGTTGAAAAGGTCAGCGATTTGTAGCTGGCAGCTACCTCGGGTGTCGCAATCGTTGCACCAATCGGAACCCCATTGGCCATACCCTTGGCAAAGGTCATCACATCAGGTTCCACCTCCCAGTACGAGATGCCGAACATCGCTTCTCCCGTGCGCCCCCAACCGGTTTGAACTTCGTCAATGATCAACAGGCCGCCATGCTTCTTGATGATATCGCGAACCACTTGGAAGTACTCCTTCGGCGGAATAATGAACCCGCCCACGCCCTGAATGGGTTCTGCCAGGAACGCAGCAATCTGTCCAGACGTCGAGGTTTGAATCAACTCTTCGATATCGGTCGCACAACGCAACTCGCAGGAGGGATACTTCAGCCCAAATGGGCAGCGGTAGCAGTAGGGCGCCGCGGCGTGCACAACTCCAGGCACTGAAGAGGGCAGAACCTTCCAGGTGGAGTGTCCGGAGGCATCCATCATGGCGTGCGAACGTCCACTGTAGCCATGGCGCAACGTCACCACTTCGTGCGCTCCGGTATGCAGTTTGGCTACGACCAGGGCAGTTTCATCTGCTTCGGTGCCGCTGTTGGTGAAGTAGCTCTGCTGCAGGCGCCCGGGCGTGATCTCGGCCAGCTTCTCAGCCAGCTCGACCACCGGCTGGTTGATATACAGCGTGGACGTATGCTGGACTTTCTTCATCTGCTCCTCTACAGCCCCATTGATTTCCGGATGGCAATGACCGATGCTCACGGTTAGCACGCCGCCGAAAAAGTCCAGGTAAGACCGCCCGTCTGTATCCCAGACCCGCATGCCTTCGGCGCGTTCCACTACCAAAGGATCGCGGTAATAGGTATTGGCACAAGGCCAGATGTATTGTTCTTTCCTGGCGATGATGTCGTTCTGAGTTTGGGTGGTCATTTGAGTCTCCTTGATCGCTTTGGAGCGCGGTAGTTCTATGCCGCTTTCCTATCGAGCTTGCGTTCTGCTCGAGACACGACCGTGAACCCACATCTCCGCCAGTCTCAGATGTTTCGCTCCGTCGGATGGAAAAGCGGTGTCAAGCCACCGTGCTCCAAAAAAGTGTCCTGCCACGGCGAAAAGTCGAGGGTGCGGACTAAACTGCAGCTTCTGCGGTATATTAATACTTGAAATGGATTCTTGTCAGGGAGGATTCGCATGGCCTTCATTAAGATTCCGCCAGGATGGGCGATGCCCGAAAGACAGGCGACGCCGGAATCGGTCTATCTTAGCCGGCGTGACGTTCTCAAGAAGCTCGGTTTTTCAGCGCTGGGAATCGCTGGCTTGTGCGGCGCTTACCGTCAGCTCAGCGGACCTCATGCCTCAGCCTTCGCAGGACCACAGGAGCTGGATTCCTTCATCCCGAAGTCGCCCAACAGCGGCCTGTATCCGGCCAAGCGCAATCCGGTTTTCAAACTCGACCGCCCGATTACTAACGAATTCATCGCGGCGAAGTACAACAACTTTTATGAATTCTCACTGAAGAAAAATGTATGGCAGCATATCAGCCAGTTTCAAACCCGGCCCTGGAGCATTGAGATCAAGGGCGAAGTAGAGAAACCCCAAACTTGGGGCATCGATGACCTTGTCCGCAAGATGCCTTTGGAGGAGCGCCTTTACCGCCATCGCTGCGTGGAAGCCTGGTCAATGGCCGTGCCCTGGACTGGCTTTCCGCTGAAGGCGCTTTTAGAGCAGGCGATGCCCAAGTCCAGCGCGAAGTATGTACGTTTTGTCACTTTTCTGAATCCGTCAGTTGCCGTGGAGCAAAAGAAGGCTCACTGGTATCCCTGGCCGTATTTCGAAGCTCTAACAATACCTGAAGCCCTGAACGAGCTTACGTTTGTAGCCACCGGAATCTACGGCCACGAGATGACCAAACAACATGGCGCTCCCGTTCGCATTGTCGTGCCCTGGAAATATGGTTACAAGAGCATCAAATCGATTGTGAAAATCGAACTTACTCGCAAACAGCCTGCCACCTTCTGGAACCAGCTTCAGCCCCAGGAGTATGGTTTTGTCTCCAACGTAGACCCTGATATTCCGCATCCCCGCTGGTCTCAGGCCAAGGAGACGCTGATTGACACGGGAGAGAAGCGTCCTACCCTCAAATACAATGGGTATGGCGAATACGTTGCGCGGCTGTACTCCTAGTTGAGCGGTTCCAAAATGACCACACAGTGGCTCTAGGTGGCGGACACCTTGCTGGTTTGCTAGGTGCGCTGGGGGAGGGATCGCAAACACACCGAAGACGCGATGTCTGCGCTACTACGGCTGTATTCTTGGCTTTGTCCAGCCAGCCCTCGACATAGCCCGATCTGAAGCGCCTTGCCTCGCTCGGTTCGAGCGATGAGCAAGGATTCCGTTAGGCCTCATACCTGCTTCAGGCTCTGCCAAAGTCGCGTGAGTCGTTGAGTTGAGGCAGAGCCCTTGCTGACGCGCGGGCTACTGACTTGAGTCTCCGACCTGTTCAGTAGCCCGACCGTAAGGGAGGGCTCGCGACTTTGACGGAACCGTCATGCCTGCTTTTTGCTTCGAGATCCCACAAAAACAAAGTGGTATAGTGAGTCGTGAACCGCAAAGCAAACACTGAACTCCATGCGGCAGGGCGGGCCTGAACGATGATTCCAAGTAACTGAACCTTACTGCTCTTCACACTGTCCCGACCTCCGTACGAGAAAGCAAGCGTGGCTCTTCACCTAACCGAGCAAAACGTCGAGCAACTTCTCACCATGCCCATCGCCATCGAGGCTGTGGAAGAGGCCTTTCGGCAACTAGGCAGCGGCCACGCAGAAAATCTGCCTCGCCGCCGTCTGCATTCCGCAAAAGGCATGCTGCACTTGATGGCTGCCTCGCTGCCGTCTTGCGGGTATTTCGGTTACAAGACCTACACCGTGTTCCCAGGACAGGTACGATTCACGGTTTGCTTGCACAGCGCCGAGAATGGCGATTTGCTCGCCTTGATCGAGGCCGGCCGCCTAGGACAGATTCGCACCGGCGCAGCCAGCGCCGTGGCCACGCGCTGGATGGCCCGAGTGGACACAAAGGTTGTGGGGATCATCGGCGCCGGTTGGCAAGCGCGCAGCCAAGCGGAAGCCGTCTGCCAAGTGCGGCCGGTAAACCAGGTGCTAGTCTACAGCCGTTCGCCCGAACGGCTCGCCCAGTTTTGCAAGGAAACACAGGAGCGGCTCGGTATTGTCTGTCACGCAGCGAAGTCAGCAGAGGAAGTCGCCGAGGCGGCTGACATTCTGGTGACGATCACCAACTCAACTTCTCCCGTCTTCAAAGGCGAGCGCCTAAAGCCCGGAACGCACATCAACGCCGCCGGTTCCAACTTTCTTATCAAGCGGGAATTGGACGAGACATGCATCCGCCGCTGCCGTTCCATTGTTGTCGACTCGAAAGAACAGGCAAGGTTGGAATGTGGTGAATTTCTCGCCCCGCTCGAAAAGGGCCGGCTGACCTGGGACCAGATTCGCGAACTCAGCGAAGTGGTCACAGCCCGCTCCTTGCCTCGAACAGATCCGAAAGACATCACGCTGTTCAAATCGCTGGGCGTCGCTCTGGAAGATGTCGCTGTGGCTGCCAAGGTTTATCAGCTGGCCCGCGAGCAGAAGGTGGGAAAAATGATGGAGTATGGGGGAGGCAGCGAGAGGTAGTCTCGGCGGCCCTTTGGGTGCGTCCGCAGCTTCCAACGTTGCTCCTGTCAAAAATCCCCTGGAGCTGTGAAGATTCAAAAGTCAGCTCCCCTCGCCTCCCGCGTGGAAGGCGAGCTGTGAAAACATTCAATGGTAGGGACGCGCTGCTGTGCGTCCGCGACGGTAAACCCAACACGGACGCGGAGCACCGCGTCCCTACCGGATCACGTTATACGCCCCAACCCAATTTTTTCACAGCTCCCCTCTCCCCAACGCGGGAGAACGCGGGTGAAGGGAGCCGAATTTTTCGTGGAATTTTGATTTTGTCACCGCAGAAAAACTCTTCCGACTTTCAGTTCAAACTTTTCCGCAGCAGGTTATTCTCTTCCGTAATCTCTTCGATCTTATTCTCCGCATCGATCCTGAAGATCAACGCACGGCTGGCCCCCGGACGCAGTCCCGACCACTCGAGTGTCAGCTTCTTCGGCGTGAGATCTTGCGGCGCCGGTAGACCTTCTACCTGCTTCTTGAAGAGCACCACACGCTTTTCGTTCTCTACCTGCACTGTGAAAGACGGCGCCGCAACGGCACCAAGGTTGTGGATCACCAGGCTGCCACGATCCGCGGCGCGATCATAAGTGAGATCACCGACGGCCAAGTCGGGCACTTCCCCGAGCGGTGCGCCCTTCTTCATCTGCTTGATCTCGATCACAGTGGTCTTCTGCGGCCGCAAACTGAGTGGGATGGCCGCGCCGCGCCATAGTGGCAGAGTTCGGCGGGTTGTTTCCACGTCGATTTTTCCCTGGCCAAGTACGTCGGTTCCTTCCACGACGGTATAAAGTCCGTTGTCCAAGTCCCACACTCGCAGGTTCACGTCCAGCAGCGTCTTAGCCATGTTAAAGGTGTTCAGCTTGAGTGAAGCCGAGCCGGCCGCCACCACCAGCGCGGCCAGATTGCCATTGCCACCTTCCCAGCTCACGGCATGTCCGGGGTAGAGCATCTGTGGGTAATAGGCGACGCCACCCAGCCGGCTGCGTTGCAGGGCGCGATGGAGCAACTGAAGTTGAATTGGCGCAGGTTCCGCCTCGGTGTACATCACCCGGTTTTGCACAAGATGCTTAAGCAGAGCGGCTTGATAGTCTTCAACGTAACCTTTGTCGCCCGTTAACTCGAACGCATGCTGCCGCGCGAGCAGGCCACTCTCCTCCTGCACATTCCGCTCCCAGACATTGCGCTCACGGACCCATTTCACGATGTCCTCCCGAAACTTCGGATAGTTCTCGCTGTAGGGTTCCACATCAAGGGACTCGACCCAGCGGCCACTGGTGTTCTCCGCCAGGTCGAAGCTTCCGCCTTTTAAAAACTGATCGAGCAACCACAAGTACTTGTTTTCACCGGTCAGCCGGTAGACGCCCCACAGCAGGTTCACTCGCTCGGACTCTGGCAACCCCCGCCGGATGACCTCATCGCCAAAGAAACGAATCCCGGTAGCCAGTTTGGGATACTTGTCCTTCTGCCAGTGGGCCAGCAGCGCATCGCAAGTTTCGGTCAGCCAGCGCACCGCCAGCGGATGCCGGTTGTACCACGCCAACGTCAATACCGGCTGCCAGAGCAGAGCGCTGTGAAGATCTTCTCGTGCGTGAACTCCTTCCTCGACCAGGTCGGTGGCGCTCAGCAGAGCCGAGCGCAGATGGCGGTGGCCTGCCCGGTTGTTGCCACTAATTCTGCCGAGCTGCCGCGCTGCTTCCATCAGCCGTTCCACCCAGCGTGGGTTGCCATAGTCCAGCAAAGCAGCAGCCGTTAAGAGATTCACTCCCTGCAGGTAGACACGCTCAGGACTGCTGCGCTCCGTGCCAAAACCCTGCTTCAGCAGTCCACCCGCTTCGCACGCCTGCAAGACGGCCAGCAGTGAATCACGCAAGCGAACGGAAGGCCCGTCGAGCAGCGCCACCGCTGGCCAGTTCATTACCAACTGAGAATCGCCGTCCAGGGAGTTGCTAAATCTGCCCGCCTTGCTCTGGCGGTTCTTCACCCACCATTCACTGGTCAGCTTCAATTGTTCGACGATTAACTGCTGCTGAAACGCCCACAACGGCACGCCTGGCGGTGGCGCGGGTTGCTTGTAATCGGGCGGGGTGGCGGCCGGTCTGATCCAGCCCAGATAAGCCAGCGCCGTGGGTTCCTTGGGGTCTACACGAACCACGTCTTCGACAACAGCCAGCAACTCGTCGACCGCTTTTGACTGGCGGCGCAATTGGCTGATGTCTGCCTGTTTCCAGGGACTCGTCTGGCTTAGCGCCCGAAAGCTTTGGCGCATCCAGGCCAGCCGGTCGGCCATATACTCCTTGCGAGACTGTTCGGCTGCCGTGCCATCGCTCTGGCACAACCACAGCTCGACTTCAGCTCCAGTAAGCACATTACCCAGATTGCTCTGATCGCTGGCAAGGGCTATCCAAAGAGCCGCGCCGGCTGGGACAACAACGTCGGGCAAGTCCAGGGTAACATCGGACGGCGACGCCAGCTTTGCGCTGGCGTTGAACAGGTCGCGTCCAGAGTAAAGCGGATCCTTAATAGCGACATTGAGCAACGGCTCTGCCTGGCTGCCGGCAGCTACGTTCAGCTTCAGCCGTACAGCATCGAGAGCGGTATGCCGAAGGAATGGCGGAAGAATCACATGACGATAGTGCAGACTCGGTTCCGATTTGGCCGCGGGTGCGTCATTCTGGGGAAACAGCTCTGGCGGCACGCCAACCCAGGCTTGCTGATCGCGCGGCAAATAGCGGCGCAGCAGCCGCGTTCTCAAGCCGTACAGCGCTGCAATCTGCGATCTGGAAACGCCTTGCGCGTTCAAGGCTTCGGCTGCGGGCAAGAGCCTGAACGACACCCGGGTACTGGGCGAGTGCCTCTGAAGCGCAAGCTTTCCAGTGCCCAGAAGCATAGCCGATGAACTGAGCTTCACAATGGGGCGGTCGTCCCCCCAGTCGAAGCGTGCTTTCCAATGCCGGTTCCAGAGATCCAGGTTCTGCAAAGCAATAGACGGCATGGCGCCCGCGCGGCCGCTGCCCAGTGCTGAGAGGCTCTGGACAGCGATCTCCGTCAGGGCACTGGAAAAAACTCTCACCTCGTCGAGGAAAACTCTGCGCTCGTTGCCCCCTGTGCTTTGTGGAGTGACGACTTCGGCGTGGAGCCCAAGCTGGTCGAGATCGTGTGGCAGGTGGAGTTCGCCCAGCTTTCGGCCTGATTCGTGCCCGTCCACATACAAGCGGATGCCGTCCAGTTCATCCCATGTGAAGGCAAGGTGAAACCAGCGGCCTGACACCAGTTCTGTCTTGCTCACGCTGACCACTTCATGCAGTGCACTATCGCGCTCATAAAGCCGCAGCCGGAGATCCTCTCCACTCCAGAACAGATGAATGAAGATGTAATCAGCATTGGCCTGTTGAACCTGGCTGACGCGGACAATCGAAAACGGTGTCCGCCCCAACGGCTCATCGAGTTTCCACCAGAAGCCGACTGTGCCGCGCTCGCCGTAGATATTCCCGGGAGCGTCGTAGGTGAGAACCGATCCAATCTCCAGAACAGCCGCCCCACCCTTCTTACCTTCCCGCACCACTTTAAGATTCTGGTTCGCCAGCGGGCTCTCATCGCCGACGGCTTGATCAGCGAGCACATTCTTGTCGAAGGAGGTATAAAACAGCGTGGAAACCTCTTCGTCGGCCCGAACGCTCGGGTGATGGCAGAGAGACAATCCTAATAGGCTAGCTCCGGCAAAGCCAGCTAGGGCCAATGAAAGAGCAACCCGTCGTCGGTGGGACTGTAAGGCCATGAGGCAGGTAACAAGGAGTGCAAACCACCAAGACACTAAGGCACAAAGAATACTATGGGGAAAACCAGACTAAGTAGTACGTTTCATAAATTCGATCACGTATTTTGCTCACAGGTTTACGGCATCCCCGGAGGGGATCAATTTGAATAGCCACGGGTGACGCGCCCAGCGGAACCCGTG
>JAKEER010000280.1 GCA_022616615.1 Acidobacteriota bacterium | reverse complement strand
TACTACTACCTGGAGAACAAAATCCGCTTCCCGTTCCAGGCAAAGTGTATCGTTGCCAAGGTGGTTTCGCCACTCCGCAAGGGTGAAACTGTCGAAGTCCGGCGCATGGCCCCAGAAGATGTTTGCTCCACCGATATGCTCGTGCTAATCCGGTGGCACCGCCGGAACGTGGCAGTTCCCTTGTCCCAACTGACTCCCCTCGACGCCGACGAATCGACCACCGAGGCCATTGGCGACTGGCATTACTGGGTGGCGCGAGGCTACCGCTTTTGAGCCACGCACCCAGCTCGAATCTCGATCTACCCACGCCTGCTGAGAGCTCGCATCATCAAAGGGAGCGCAGGAACGCGAGCAGAGTTTTGTTTCTCACCCATGGCGCTGCCGACGTCTTCGCCGTTCTGGTGTCACATAATGCCAAGGCCTTGGCTTTCATCTCTAGGTCAACCTCTGCGTACACGTTGGTCGTTTCGATGGAGACGTGCCCGAGCCACGCGCGGATCGTATTGATATCCACGCCAGCTCGCAAAAGATGCGTGGCGGTCGTGTGACGGATCGTGTGGGGGCTGACCCTTTTTGTTGCGAAGGAAGGCAGTTTGCTGGACGCCCGGCGCGCATAGCGCTTGACGAGAGCATGAATCCCGAACCGCGTCAGAGGCTGGCCCCGCCGGTTAAGGAACACGTGATCGGTGGAAGGACGGCCTGCGACCAGCAACGCAAGCTCGGCGGCGGTGCGCGGCCATAGGGGACAGCGCCGCAGCTTGCGGCCTTTCCCCATGACTTTCACCGAGGACTGTCCGTTGGAGCGAGCAGGTGCGAGGTTCAGGTCAGCAATCGTCAGATGAGCTGCTTCGTCAGCACGAGTTCCCGAGTTGTATAAGAACAACAAGACTGCCCGGTCCCGGCGGCCCTGTGGGGTTTTGCAGTCCGGACTGTCCAGTAGGGCATCCATCTCCGACTTCTCAAGGTACGGGATGAGCCCTCGCATGGCCTTCTTCATCGGAATGGCCAATACCTGTCCCGACCACGCAATGTGCTCGGGACTGTGCATCCCAATGAAGCGTGCGAGAGAGTGAATGCCGCTTAGGCGCTGATTTCTGGTGCGGACCTCGCAGTGGCGAGAATGCTCCAAGTCCAGCAGGAATGACAGAATCTGGTCCTCCGTAAGGTCCGTTACAGTGAGACACTCCGGTGCCTTCCGGAGCTTGCGCGCGAGAAAATTGACGAGCAACACCAAGGTGTCGCGGTAGCTGTGTTGGGTATTGAGGGATAGATTGCGTTCGCTCACCAGATGTTCGAGTAGAAATCGGCGCAGCCAAGGTCCCAGCGCGTTTCGATCATTCACGTTGCACCGCCGGGAGGGCGTACTTTTCAAAGCGTGTGCTGGCCTCCTGCAGCAGCTCTGGTGTCATCGTCAAATAGACCTGAGTCGAGCAGATACACACGTGGCCCAGGTAGGTAGCCAGTTTGGGGAGGAGCGATTGCACGTCCGCGCCCTGGCGATACCACGACAGCAAGCGATGGACGGCAAACGAATGCCGCAGGTCATGAAGACGAGCTCTTTGGCCGGTCCCTTTTTTTCGAAGCCCGACGCGGTCCCGAAGGATCTCAAAACATCCTCGCAGGTTGTCGTGATTCACAGCGGCCCCGGTGCGAGCGACAAAAAACGGTGCGTGGCTCCGCTGTGAATGGCCCTGTTCGAGTCGCCACTGGAAATAGAGGGTCATGGCGCGGCAGAGCTGCGGTCCCATGGGAACCAGGCGACTCTTATGAAATTTAGTTTCTCGTATGGTCAGCAGGGTTTCCCGGAGGTTCACATCGGCCAACGTGAGTGAAAGCGCTTCGCGAAGGCGCAACCCTGCACCGTAAAGCAGCAGCAGGACCATGCGCACGGTCGGCGGCTGGAGCAGCGCGTCCTTGCGGCGCCGCAGGACTGCATCGAGCAATCGGTGCAGCTCCTCGCGACTGAGAATGTAGGGAACGAATGTGTTGGGCTTCTTCGGGCGCAGTTTCGGCAGAGGCAACGACGCTGTGTAACCACGCCCTATCGCAAACCGGTTGAAGCCTGATACCGCCACGTATTTGCGGTGCCAAGAGGGAGATAGAGCACCCCTCGGGGCGAGGTAGGAACGCAGGTGGTCTTCCGTGAGATCGGCCACCGCAATGTTGCCTCCAACGGCTCGCGCCAGCGTTTTGAGATGGCGAGCGTCGGCGTCGAAGCCTGCACCCATCGCACGTTTTAGAGCTACGTACTCCGTAATGGCTTGGGAGAGTTTCACAGAAGATCTTCCAAGTCGAAATTCCCCACTTCGCGCAAGCCAGCAACGTCCACCTTCGCGTAAATTCGCGTGGCCTCGGTACTGCGGTGGCCCAAATGGTCTCCAATCTCCTTGAGAGACAGGCGTTCTGCGAGGAGGTGAGTAGCGCAAGCATGGCGAAGACAGTGCGGCCCGCGGTGCTGTGGTGGGTCGACCCCCAGTTTTTGCAGACGTCTGGAAACTATCTGCCAGAGTGCGTACTTGCTGAGTGGCTGCAGCGGGAACCGAGCAGTTATAAAGAGGGCTCGGTCTCGAACCCGAGGTCGAACCTCACTGAGGTAGCGCAGGATGGCTTCACCAACCGACTGCAATAGGGGATATCGGTGAACGCAGCGTTGCTTCGAGCGTGTGATGGAGATGAACGCATGCTGCCAGTCAATGTCGTCTAACCGGAGCCTGCTAACCTCCCCGGACCGAAATCCATAAACCGCAAACAGCATCAGGATGGCACGGTCGCGAATATCTGTTGGGTGATTCGTGCGAGCAGCAGTGAGCAACCGCTGCACCTCCGGCCAAGACGGGCCGGATGGCAGTCCTTCGTGCCGGTAGATTCGCGGCGCGGGTGTGGCTGCTGCGATTCCACCTGCACACCATCCACGACGTTCGGCGTGGCGAAAGAACGCGCGCAATGCAGACACATGGAACCGGATGTATACCCGGGTGCACCCCCGAACGCCGATCCGAATAAGATAATTTTCGACATCTCTGACCTGGAGTGCGCGAAGAGTGGCAAAGCGCACAGCCGAGTTACTCAGGAACTTTCTTACGATCTGGCGGTACTGTCGGATGGTTTCTTCGGAAAGGCCGCGCTCATTCCTCATGCACTGCTCGAAATCCTGCGCTCGAGCAGCAAAGCGTTCGGGTGCTGGTTCAGGGCTTTGCAGATGCCCCAGGAAGCCGAACCAGGCGGTTACAACGGACTCAAACTTTTCCTTTGGGCCTGAGATGCTGCCCGTGTATGACTTACGTTGTCTGCGGTTTGCCCAACTCCTGGCGGCCGCCACGATCTGTTCGGGTGCAAGCCGACTGGTCTCATCGAGCTTCATCCGCCTGGCTGCGGCCAGCATATAAAACTCTGCTTGCCGCAACAAAGAGCGAGAGGCGCCGCGGCTGGCGAGGTGGGCCAAATAGTTGGCCCTCTCCTTTGCAAGGGGCCCCTCTCGGTGGCGTGCAATGGCACTTGGCAACTTGAAGATTTGCTCAAACATGGCCGGGGTTCGCTCTTGCGCTCAGACTTCCGCCAGTATCCAGACCATGCGGTGGAACACAAGACCGGAGGTCGCCCATCGCCGTGTTTGTGCTCGGTTTCTAATGAGGCGCCGCAAATCGGCCGTCGCCCGGAAATCAAATGTTGTGTGGTACTTCTAGCCGCACAGCTGCAGGAGCGGAAACACATCTTTGGCAAGAAGTTTGAAGCTGCTGCTCCCCGCAAACGGATCAAGAACTGCGTCTCCCCTCAGCGGCCATCGGGTTCGCCGCCAGATCAAGGCCAGTGTCTTCCATCCGCAGGAGCAGTTACTCGTGTTCCCTTGTCTTCCCAGATTCCTCACGGTAATGTCATGGCGTTATGCCTCCCACATTGCACCCGAAGACCGGTAGGAATGATCCTTGCCCCTGCGGTAGCGGCAAGAAATACAAGCGCTGCTGCCTGCAGCATGAGTCTCTTTCGGAAGAAAGGTCATGGGCGAGACAGCGCGAGGCCTCGGATCAGCTCACGCGGGGAATGATGAGGTTTGCGGCCCGCAAGTTTGGCAGGCAGGTGGATGACGCGTGGCAGGACTTCAACATGAGCGATCTTCCGGTGCCATCGGTCGACCGCTCGACAGAGAATCAGATTTTCATGCCCTATTTCTTGTTCCACTGGGACCCGGACAGCCGGACCAAAGGTGGGAGTGCATACGGAAAAGGCGGCATTGTCACGCGGTGGTACATGCTGGAGAGAGCGGGCAGGCTCTCAGAGATGGAAAAGCTCTTTCTCGATCAGGCCATCTCGCAACCGGTTAGTTTCTATGAAGTCCTCCGGAGCGAGCCCGGTGAACGGATGGCGATTCGAGACATTCTCACGGGCGGGGAGATCGAGGTGATCGAGCGGTCGGCATCCCGGATGCTGAGACAAGGGGACATCGCTTATGCGCAAGTGTGGAACTTGCCCGGTCTTGCGATTCTGGGCTGCTGTGCGCCCATTTGCATCCCGCCGGATCGGAAGGCGCAGGTGATTGCGCTTCGGAAGAAATTGCGGAAGAAAATCGCAAAGCAAAATCGAGATCTAGCGGGGAATGATCTGATTCGGTACGCGGACGATATCCGTGAAACCTACTTGGATATCCGGGATGCTCTGTATGCCCCGCCCCGGCTTTGCAACACGGATGGAGATCCGCTTGTCTTCCATACTCTGACCTATCGGATCGAATCGGCTGAAGAGGCCTTTGAGGCGTTGGCTCCCCTGGCCGTAGGCCGATCCAAAGATGACCTGCTCAGCGAGGCAGAATTCGATCCCGAGGGCAAGCTTCAACGCGTGAACTTCGATTGGCTGAAAAAAGGTAACCGAAAGATTTCGAGTTGGGACAACACTATTCTCGGCAGCATCAAGATCTCGCGTGATTCCCTGGTGGCTGAAGTGAATTCCGAGAAACGCGCCACGCGGCTGCACGCGGAGATCGGGAAGCGACTCGGCCCCTCGGTGGTTCACCAGAGCACCCGCGCACAAACTCCGGAGGAGATGCTGAAAGACTCTCCCCAGCGGAAAACTTCTCCGGCGAAGTTCGACGATGAGGAGCTTCAAGACATGCTGCGCGATCCCGAAGTGAGAAAGCGTGTGCAAGAGTCGTTGCAAAAGCAAGTCGAAGCCTGGGTCGACCAGAAGATTCCCCTGCTCGGGGGTCGCACGCCGAGGCAAGCCGTTCAGGATCTGGACGGCCGAGAGGTCGTCGAGGCCCTGCTCTTGGAGTGGGAGCGGCGTGGTGAGGAAAAGGGCGTCTATCCAGGCGACATTCGTCCCGACATCAACGCCGTTCGCAGACTTCTTAACTTGACGCCTCCCGCACCCTGACCTTCCCCAGAACATCTGTCAATTATGTGGCCGATGCGCGGCGCAAAACGCAGGCAATTGCTGTCGTCTTCCCTTCAGCACCACATAAGCTCCAACCCCACATAACTGAAGTTATGTGCCCGACCACATAACTTCAGCTTGTTCACCACCGAACTCTCCGGGCGGTGCAAGCGCTTCGCGATGGTGGCAGTGGACACGCGCCCGACAAGCCGCTCCAGGAGGTTCAGATCCGCTGACGTCCACGGCTGCCGGTCCATGTGCATCGTGAGGCCCAGCCGCGCCGCTTGGCGCTTGATGTACCAGCGTGGGAGGCCGCTCATGCGAACCATGCGCGTGAGCACGCGAAAACGACGATTGAGACCCCCGAAATAGTGCGCCTTGAGATAAGCGTCGTACTCCGGGCGCCATGTGTACTTGAGCGTTGCCTGCCGTCGGCGGTCCGCACGGCACTTGAGACAATATCTCGCTTCGCGCGGCGGCTGGCCATGCCGGTGCCCTTCTTCGATCCGTCGACCACAGACAACACAAGTCATTGCTGTTCTCCTCGGTTTGGTTCGAGCGACTCAGGTGAGGACGGTTGGGGAACGCTCAGCGAGACCTACTGGTCTTCGTCTTCGAAGAAAACTGACCAGTCCGGCGTGTTCGCGAGCAGTTCAATGACTTTCGCCGGCTCAGTATCGAAAAGTTGTCGGCACGTTTCGAGTTCAAATTCAAGCTGTTCTGCGATCAGCTTGGCAGCGCAGCGATACGCAAGGTCGCTGCCGGGCGGAATGTCAGCAAATTTCATGGCGAGGTCCAATTGAAGAAGTGGCGGGTTCAGGGATTCGGGAGCCGCCGCCGAGAGGTGGGAGACCTGAGGCAACGAGGGAGAGCCGAATCAGGCAGGTTCATGGAACGCGGTTCGGATGACGAAGAAAAACGAGGAACTGACTCCCCGGGCCGTAGGCACACGACCCGGGGAATCGCCGCTGGACAGGGATGGTCGGTCGAGGGTTAGCTGGCCGAAGCTACGGACTGCGCTGGGCTCGTACCCGCGGTGGCAACTTCGAGGAATGACGCGAGGCACGCCGTTGCCTTGAACTGCGGGATCGGGTCGAGGTCCTTGAACGCGCCAGTGAACGCGTTGGACAGGCTCCACAGCGTTCGCGGGGTGAATTCCGGGACCTGCGGGTTGAAGTACTGGTCGTGAACGCGCCGGGCGAGATGCTTTGGGGCGTCGAGATCGTCCTCCACGAAGGCCCGGTAGATGATCAGCTTCGCGGTCTCGTCGGGAAGGCGGGTCCCCTTCCACGCCTCGACCTGCTTGCGCATCGGCTCGAAGTTGCGTTGCATGCGGTCTACTCCGACCGCCAGAATGTCCACGAGGCTCACGTTCTTGGTGTGCTTGGCGAGCACTGGAGTGAAATCGCCGTTGAACGCCATGTTGTCGCAAAATGTTCAGCTAAACATTTTGCGACTAATGTGAAGTTGCCAGTAATGTGGAGCTGGCACGCGGAGGCTTTGTGAATCGCGGTTTTCCGTGGTTCCAACTCCACATTTCTCAGGGCTTAAAGAGACTCTAACCAGGCGAGAATCGTGGAATCTTTGCTCCACGGTGTGCGCAACCGGCAGGGGACCGGTTTGACCTGCGCAATCGCCTTGCGTTTCATCTCCAGGTCCACTTTCGCGTAACGATTTGTCGTGGTCGGACTAGCGTGCCCCAGATAGTGGCTGATCGTGGACAGATCGGCCCCCGACTTCAAAAGCGCTACCGCCGTGCTATGGCGCAGACTGTGCGGGTGAAGCCGCTTCTTGCGGAGACTGGGAACTTTCTGCGAAGCACGGTCGAGGCACCCAGCGAGGATGTAGCGGATCCCGAATCGGGTCAGGGGCCTGCCACGGTGATTCAGAAACAGGCGGGCTTCTGACCGCACATCCAGATTCCGTTCTTTCAAGAAAGCGCGCAAAACCGCTGCGGTTTGCGGCCACAGCGGACAGTAGCGTTCTTTCTTTCCTTTCCCGAACAATCGCACTTGAAACGGCTTGGTCAGTTGGAGGTCGCAGACACGCAGATCGGCGATCTCCTGCACACGAGTTCCCGTATTGAACATCGTTACCAGAAGAGTGTAGTTTCGGGCTCCTTTCGCAGCTGTCTGGTCGACCGCTTTCAGAACTGATTCGATCTCCTCCCGCTCCAAGTAGTCGATGGTGCGTTGCGGTGCCCGTTTGAAAGGGATTCCGAGAACCCGTTGGGCCAAGTTGAGATGTTCTGGATTCCGCGTGGCCACGAAACGGAACAGGGCATGAATGGCAGAGAGCCGGACATTTCGTGTTGCCACGGTGTTCTTGCGCTCCCGTTCGAGATAGGAGAGAAACGCAAGGATTCCCGGTGGATCCAGATCCCCCAAGTCGAGTTGTGTGATGGGTCGCTTTTGGCGGGTTGAGAGAAAGCGCAGAAGCAGCACAAGGCTGTCGCGGTAACTGTGGATCGTGTGCGGGTTCGTTCCGCGAAGACGCGGTAAGTGGTCGGTGAAGTACTCGCGCACCACGGCGCCAAGCAGGTTGGGAGGTCGCGTCTTCATCGCCGCCCCCCTTTCCGTTCGGGCACAGGCACAACCAGCCCACCGTAGTGGCTGGAGAATCGTTCACTGGCGGCCATTCGGAGCGGCTCGATCCAGTGCAAGTAATAGTGGGTGGACAGCACGGAAGCGTGCCCCATATACGTGGCCAACAAGGGGAGCTTGGCCTCGACGTTTGCGCCCTGGCGGTACCAGCGCAGCAGGACATTCACGGCAAAGCTGTGACGAAAATCATGTATCCGTGGCAGCCGCCCCTTCGCAGTGATGATGGAACATTGCTGGAAGAGGCGCTGCAGACAGCATTGTAGGTTCTTGCGGCTGTAAGGCCGTCCGTCATTGGTGGCGTTCCAGATGAAAGCCGTCTCCGAGGAAACGGGAAGTTCCCTCTTGGTCCGGGCATGCAGATAGCGCTCCACTTCCTCGGAAATATCGCTGTTGAGAGGAATCAGGCGTGACTTGTGGAACTTCGTCTCTCGAATCAGCAAAGCCGCATCCCGGCGGTTATAGTCGCCCAGAGTCAGGCGCAGCAACTCGCCGCGCCGGATTCCGGTCGTGAACAAGAGCACGATCGCAAGCCGGATGACCTCGGGCCGAAGTGGTGAGACCGACACGCGCTTTAACCTTGCGGCAGCTCGCAACAGCTCCGCCACTTCGGGTTCAGAGAAGATGTGCGGCTGGAGCCTCTGATTAGGGCCGGGAAACCAGGTGGGGTCAGGAACAAAGCACTGGGGCTCGGTCCGGCGACGATAGAGACAGAAATGGTAAACCGCTCGCATGCGGATACGCCGAACACCGGAAGTAACATTCTCTTGTGTCTGGCACCAGGCTTGGAACGCAGCCAAATTCAGGTCCGGATATTTGGTGGCCTGTCGTGGAGGAATCGGTCCAGCGATTGGAGGGTGCGAGTGGGGATGTCGAAACATCGCCCCAAGGCCCGCTTCAAATCCACGTAGCGTGCAAAGACGGGCGCAAGGCGAGACGAAAACAGAGCAGTTGCTCGTGTCATCGCTGTCCCTCCTTGGTCTGGCGCTCCATCGCCGGCACTGGGAGAGGAACTTCGCGCAAATCTTCGGTCGCCAGTCGTAGATACACCGACGTGCTCTCCGCGGAACGATGCCCGAGGATGTCGCCGACGGTCTTGAAGGGGGTTCCGCTCTTCAGAAGATGGACCGCCAGCGAGTGACGCAGGCAATGTGGGCCCCGCAAGGGAATGCCGAGGCCGCTCTTCCGAACTAAGGCGTAAAAAACTTTCGTGAGGTTCGCCGCTTTCAACACGCCGATGGGTGCGTGCACTCTCAGGAATATCCTTCGATGCGGCGGTGGTGGAGGGGTACGTTTCAGATGCTTCACCACCGCGGACGAAACTTCGTTGGTCAGCGGCAGTTCCAAGGGCGACGAAGTCTTGGGCGGATGGATACGTAAACGGCCCTCTCTCCAGTGAATATCATCGAGAGTGATGGCCACCACCTCGCTGGCCCGCAATCCGTAGGTGGCCATCAACAGAAACATGGCGTAGTCACGGAGTCCCGTTGCCGAGGTTCTGTCTATGGATCGCAGAAGCGCGCGAACCGTGTCCCACGGGAGGGCGCGTGGCAGCCGTTCGAGTCGATACAGGCGCGGGGTATCAATCTGGCTGCCCAGTCCGTCGGGAACCCTGCCGTCAATGGCAAGGAACCGAAGGAATCCCCTCAGCGCGCTGATGGTGTTTTGGAGGCTTGCTCGGCTCAAGCGCGTGCCAGCTCTGGCGACATAGGATTCGACATCGCTGGCGTCGATATCCTTGACCGCGACTCCTTTTTCGTCCAGATGCTGGAGAAAGCTCTCCGCTGTAGACCGATGGAACAAAACGGTAACTGCACCCAATCCGCGCACTTCGCGCAGGTGGTTCGCATACTCTTCGATCAGAATCGAGGCGGGGGAATTTGCTGTGGCTGGTTGGTCATCGGCGATCAGGCCCTTTGCAGCCAGATATCGTTCCAGTGCCCCCACGGTTCCTGCGTTCCAGGGACGGGTCTTGTTGAGAGTCCTCCAACAATCGTGGAGAACCGCGTGAGTCAGATTGGCGATCTCTTTGACTTGACGGCGCCGAAGATCAACATCCACACGCGGCAGCGCGCTGATCAAAAACTGGCGCGAGAACCTGGTGTAGCCGTTGGCGGCAAGCCAATCGTCAAAGCCATCGGCGATCGGCCCCAACACTGGCATCGATAGATACCTGAGGTGAGCCCGGGGAAATAGAGAACGCAGCATCGGTACCTCCAAAAAGTGGATTAGGCCTCCGGAGGGAGGCCGTCCCGATGCTACGTATAAATGTGGAGATAAGACCTTCGAAAGGCCGTGATTTACAAAGCTTTGGCGTGCCAGCTCCACATTACTGGCAACTTCACATTAGTCGCACACCAACACGCGGTAGCCGACCGTGAGGGCCAGCCGCATGGACTTGTCGTTAGAGTTGCGAATGCCAACTGCAAAACGACATCCGTCGAATGTGGTTTCTAGGTCCAGCACTCCGAACATCTTCATGCCGTCGCCTGAAACCGCGTATTCCTCCCGCACAACCGAGATCTGACGGAAGCTCAGGGTCTCGACCAGCGCCCCGACAATCTCGTAATGCGGGAGGGGTTGATGGGTTGCGCTCCCCGCGGGCGTCGGGATCACCTTCAGTTCTTCTCGGGTGATCTTCGAACTCCCGCAGTGAGCCAAGAGTTGGGACTGCTCCATTTGGTTCGTTCTCCTTTCATGTGGTGAATCAGCACGAAAGTCCGCGAGTCGCCGCACGGCCGAAGTCACAAATCTCCGGGTCTGTCCTGGGCAGAGTCCGATCGTGAGGAAAGAAAGTGCGTGGTCTTTGGTCTACTTATCGGGAGGGTTGAGAGCTTCCTTCTCGCTGATAGCCAGTTTTGTCTTGAGATAGTCCGAGGAGATGAATCTGCCGCCCAGCCAACGCGCTACATAGTCCAGTACAGAGGTAGCGAACCTGATGTCAGGATTCTCGGTGATGCCGGAAGGCTCGAAGCGCATGTTAATGAGCTTGTCCACGAGCACCTTCAAAGGCACGCCGTACTGCAGGCCAATCGAAAGCGACATCGCCAAGCCGTCCATCACGCCGGAAAGTGTCGAGCCTTCCTTGGCCATTTTGATGAACACTTCGCCTGGCCGTCCGTCGTTGTACATGCCCACAATGATGTAACCCTCTTGACCGCCCACGCTGAACCTGTGCGTAACAGACTTTCTCTCATTGGGCAGCTTTTCTCGGTGAGCGCGAACGACGAGTTCCTTTTGCTCGGCTGCGTCCGTCGGGGTCGCTGTTGTCTTCCCAGCGCTTTCAATGACAGATTCCGGTGGCGCACGGGATTCGCTATAGTGCCCACGTCGGCCTCCTTCTCACCTGCCTCACCTAAGCGCTCTCGTCGTTCACGGCAACGGGGGTCGAGCTATGCGCGTGCGAGCATCCCAAGCAAGTCGCACCCTGAGCTGCTGCTCGAACTGCTTCGCTGAACATCGGCGGGATCCCCACCTGGTCCAAGCAGTGCAACACTCGCCTCGATAAGGTGAGGCCACGACGTGAGAGCGAGTCTTGTTTCCTCTGCGTCCGGGTGTCTCCGTTCTCAGGCCGATTGCCGGACGCGGATAGGACATCCCACGGCCCGGCGGATCATCTCCTTTGTGCAACCAGCCCAACAGATGTACTTGCGCGGGTCTTCAATAGAGATGGCGAGGTTGTCGCCGCTGCGGTCCTGGCCCGCCTCGGCGCACGACGGGCATTGGGTGACGTAGTTACGACCCACGGTTCGGGTCTTGCCGACGTGTTCGAGGATGCGTAATTCGCGGCCCGAAGAAGGCACATGCCGAAGTTCGGCCGGGTCGCTGTGTCGCCTCTCAAACTCCGGTGGCATGGTCTTGCCAGCAATCAAACTTCGTAACTGGCCCTCGCTCAGTTTCCGAAGGCGCTTCAAGAAAGAGACTTGCTTTGCCAGTTCGTAGTCTGCGCCGTAGAACCAGTAGCGCCGACCCGCCCCGCGATGAATGCCTAGGGGGCCACGGACCGCATTGCCAAACTCACCCGCTCGCAATTCGTCGTGTTTCGGAAATATCTCGATCCCCTCTGCTGACCCGGTTCCCCTGACCCGCATGCCCAGCTTCAGAGCCAGGTTGTAGATGTAGATTCGACACT
>JAKEER010000279.1 GCA_022616615.1 Acidobacteriota bacterium | reverse complement strand
CGGCTTAGTCAATATCAACGGCGGAGAAATGTCCAGCACTTTCTTCATTGGGCCTCCATGCGCCCCCAAAAAATGTAAGTGACATTGGGCGTCCCGCCCGCAATTGTGGCCGCAGGCCATCGGAGCGGCCTCCGGCCGCTCCAGGCGGGCGGGACGCCCGCGCTCCCAGGGTGGCTGCGTCAAACGCACGCTTCGTGTCGAGGCAGTGCGTTCCGCCAGCGAAAACGCTTGTTTGGTTACGGCTCTACACAGACCGCGCTCACAACAACCGAAAAGCCGTGCGAAAGACCGGAAAAAAACGTCCAATCTCCAGCCACCGGCTAACGCCGGTGGTTGGGTACCCGGCCACTTTGAAGGGGGCTCCGTATTCAAGAGCAAAGCCTGCCCGCGGACGGGCGATGGGTGGAGAGACTGGCTTGGCTATTTCATCTCAGCGCTGGCAGCCCGGGTCACGCGATCAATGCCTTCGAGGGAACCGTTGTTCAATCCTTTGTAAAGCGCCTCTAATTGTGTCCGCGCATTTTTCGAATAAGGCTTGTTCAGAAGAGCTGCCTTAGCGAGATTTTTCATTGCGCTGGTCGTGTCCTGGGCTGCCCAGTAGCTCATACCTAGGTAGTAGTAGGCTTCGTCATTTTGGGAAAAGTACTTCAAGCTGTTGTGGTAGGCGCTTACCGCCCCTACATATTGCTTCCGGTCGTACGCATTCCTTCCAATAATGGAGTAGGACCTTCCTTTTTCCTGCGCCCACTGCCCGGCGGAATAACCCGGCGGCAGCTCGCCCTCGCCGTAAGCTGACATCATCTTCTGGCAGTAGGCAGCAGCCTTGGGAATGTTTCTCTGGCCTCCGTAGTAATAAGAAAGCTTCGCGGAATAAAAAAAGGCGTCCTTCGAAGACATTTCAGGAACGCATTTCTCAGCGTAGCTTACGAACTTGGCATCGTTCTTCAACTGATCGAACGAGTAGGCCAGCAGTTGGGCTACCTCCTTGCTGGGCTTAGCCTGGTAGAATGGCTCACCAAACTTGACGGCCTTGGCGTAGTCCTTGTTCGAATAGGACGCTTCGGTCGCCAAGCCGAGCGCCGCAATGTCTCCGGGTTTCAACTCCAAAAAGCCTGCCGATGCCAGCGCGAGGCTCGCCATGTCTTTTTGCTGATAGAGTTGGTTGAGCAATGCCGAGTATGCAGCTAGCGCGTGTTCGTTAAGCTTCGAGTTAGGATGCCCCTTGATAAACTGGCCGAGGCCCGCGGCGCGGGCTTTCAGATCGGGGAGATTGAAGGCCGTCTGAAATTCATCATACTCCTCTTTGGTATAGCCCACGTCGGCAGCAGGTTTCTTGGCCTGCTTCTCCGCTTCTTCAATATCGACGGCATCCTGCTCCTTAGGCTCTTCCTTCTTCTGAGCCGGCGTTTCTTGAAACGCCTGCACCGAAAAGCCAGCGCCGCCCAAAGCCAGCGCAAAGGCAAGAAGAATCGCAACGAAAGCTGGTTTCATACTGTCCTCCCAAGCCGGCTGGCAAAAAGCCCGGGAAGCCGCACAGAGGGCAGGCTTGCGAGCTTTGATGAAGTTAATGTGAGGCGATTATGGAAGTTTGAAATTTGGGTGTCAACAGAAAATCGGCAACCGGATCTGCCAACTGGCAGGTGCTCGCCAAAACTTACACGCCATGCGCAAATTTTCCCTGGGCGGCAGAGTCTTTCTGTCCACAGGCCAATGAGCATTTCGTCGAAGAGGCCCATCTGTCAAGGGACAAGCGTCGCAGCGCAGTTGGTAACAAAGGTGCTCCGCGGAAATGCGAAACCTTGAGATCCTCAATCTCATCGGAGCTCACTGCTTCGATGGGGCCCCCCAAACCATCGCGGCTTTATTGGAGGCCGCGATGGTCCCCCAAGTCGCCTTTGTGTGGGCCGCGGAGTGCCGCCCGTGAAGATGCCCGCAAAATCTGGGGTTTTGAGCAAATAGGTTCTGAAAACCCATTGACAAGGGGATTTCGCTGATGTATAACCCCGGTGCCTCTGTGAGACGGCGTTTCAAAGGACCCCCATTGCACAATTCAATCAAGGAGAGGACAACGTGAACAAAGCAGACCTGATCGAGAAAATCGCAAAGGATGCCGGCATCAACAAGACCCAGGCCGACGCTGCCATTAACTCGGTATTGTCCGGAGTTGAGGGCGAGTTGAAGAAAGGTGGCCGCGTCACTTTGGTCGGGTTCGGCACCTTCGCAGTGGGCGCGCGCAAGGCCAGAACGGGCCGGAATCCCCAGACGGGCAAGCCGATCAAGATTGCCGCCAAGAAGGTTGCGAAGTTTACCCCTGGCGCTGAGCTGAAAGCTGCCGTCAACAAGAAGAAGTAGTTCTCTTTTTCTCTGCTCAAGGGCAGTGCACACTGCCCTTTTCTCTCCTTCCTGTCTACTCGCTAGTCAATCATAAGATTTGTCGAGGCACTGCTGGTGTCAAACTTCCTGCAGCCATTCCGCAGGACCATCGATTCAGCCAGCTAGCAACCCCATACTTAGAACCTTGCGGTTGACGGCGATCTTAGGCCGTTGCGATAGGCCTTCTCGCCCAAACGCGCATAAGTCGACACGATCTTGGGAACGTTTTTGAGAATTCTTCGAACGGTGCAAAGCGACGGAGTTGGGAGGCCTTCTTTGTCTTGTGTGCTTCAAGTGTCCGCTTATAGATCATCGTCGGACGGGCGTTTCTTTTCGTCAGGTAGGCATCAATAATGAACCCATGAAGTCATCATCAGGATCAGAACTAATTTGCCATCGCTCGCACAAAAGCCAGAGGGCACACTGGACAGCTTCAGGTGGTCTGTTTTGACTCAACTTTGAAAATTGGCCGTGCACTGGGACGTGCACTTGGATTTCGCCTGTCAGAAATGGGGTTCATTGAGCCTAACTGACAGCGGCTTAATAGTTTAGCCGAGCTGTGCACTTGGATTTCGTCCCGTGGCACTCAGATGTGCACTCAGATGACGAAACTGAGTGCACGAAAACGGGGCTTTAACGCTGTAGACCCAAACCCAGGGCGATCAGGGGTGGGAGATGGTCTCTGCCAGGGTCAACTTCCGTGACGCGTCCCCGCGCCTTTTTTATAAGCCACAACCTATTCATCCCGCAAGCGACTAAGCACCAACTCCCACCCAATCCCGCTCTATCCCGGAATGGTCACTTAACGTGAAGAATCACAGTCCGCTGCAGTAGACATTCTGTCGATGAACTGCAGCATGCTCTGATAATGGGAGCCCTTCCAATAGACTCGATTGCACTGCGGGCATTGCTGAAAATACTCGTGTTTGTCGTGTGAAGCGGGCGGTACCCGGTCACCCACGAGTTGCCTGCTCGCAGCTGCGAGTGGTGCGTTGCATTTCATGCAGCGCTGGAAGGGGCGGGCGGAGCTGAAAAGATCAAAGCGCAGCAGAATTTCGCTGAGTTGCCACCGTGGATGAGTTTCGCGAATGCAGTACCCGTGAGTGACGAGGCTGCGCTTCAGGAGCCCGCGGTCTCGAGTCAAAAGAATCCTGCCCTGCTGGCTTGAAATTCGAGCGAGTTCTTCGTCCGCGCTATTGTTCTGATAATAAGTATCGAAGCCCAGCATACGCAGGTAAGCAGCCAGGCGCCCCAGGTGGATGTCGAGGACAAACTTCGTCTCGCGCAGCGGTTCCGGGCGGACACGCAAGAGAGGGCGAATGTCCATCGACTCAAATACCGGGTAGACGCTGACACGGTCGTTATCCTTCAGCTGGCAGCTGAAGTCTGCCGACTCGCCATTCACGAGGATGAGATCGACCTCCGTGTGTGGGACGCCGAGGGATTCGATCAGGTCCTTGACTGGTGCCTGGCTGTTGGTTGTGTGAGTAAACGTGACCTGTCTGCGAGGGCGTGGCAGGAAATCGTTGAGTTCGGCGTAAAATCGAAGATGGACGGAAAACATAGGCGGTCTCACAGGGAATGCCGATAACTCTTCGACCTCGCTCAGTCTAAGCAAGGGAGTTGAAGGCAAGTTTATTCTGTTGAGAGGCTCACAGGTTGAGTGCCGGAAACTGCTGAAGCGTGCTGATGGAGAATGATCCACAGAGACCGGCGCTTCTCCAGCACCAGAGTCAAGAGGCCTTCCTGACTTTTCGGTGTACCGTCTATCCATTTCTGCCGGACGTAACGTCCCGTCACCCAGGCAAAGCGGCCGAAAACCTTCGTCAGCGGCTCCTTCAGCTCCAACTGAAGGCCTTCCGGTGATGCAAATAGCCGCTGCATTTCGGCCTTGAAGGGCTCCCAACCCGCCAATTCCTGGGACTCCCAGTATACCCGCAAGGCCTCCGTCTGCACGTAGCAGGAGCTCAGAGCATCCATGTCCTTTCTGGATAGCGAGGAACGCCAGTTTCCCAGAAAGCCGTTCACATCTCTCTCGGCTGCGGCGGTAGACGTCTGCTGTGTCGACTCATGACTCTGCGAGGACTGGCTGCCCTCCTTCTGGGCGCGTTCCAGCGGATTAGGGATCCTGATCTTAGGTTTGCCGACTTGATCGCCAATCATCGGCGGAATGTTCTGGGCTTGGAGCGGCGCTGTCTGAGCAGCGATCAGCAAACTCACGACAGCGATGGTGCCACGCAGCAGCACTGCGAATGGATCGGAGAGCCGAAGAACCGGCGAAACGGCGAAACGAACGGGAAGATGCCTCCGGTTTTCGCTCCTTGCGACGCCGATAACTCTGGATAACGCGGTTTGCAAGCATCTGAATTTCATCACCCACCCCCGTCACTCAGCACTGGGAAGTCAGTGCTCAGCATAACATCATCACTCATCACTGCATGTGCCTTCTCCGATACTCATCGGCGGCGACAGCTAGAACGATAATCCCGCCGATCAAGATCTGTTGGATGAAAGGCGAGATGCCTAGCAAGTTGCAGCCGTTGTTGAGCAGGCTCATGATGAAAGCTGCAACGGTGGTTCCCAGCACGGTGCCGGCGCGTCGAACCGGAGATTTGCCATTGATCAAAAGCTGTTTTCAGCGGCCAGAACGGCCTTGCGGCTCAATAGAAACTCAGATCATCAATAGGAGGCTCTTGAAGACCGTCGTGAAGACTTCGCGCGTTGCTTTTTGAGCCTGGCGAGATTTAATGAAGGTAAGGTGATGTCGAGAGGGGATTTCCTCCCCTCCCGATTGATTTGGAAAAGAACCACTCAACCTAGCTTCCACGGTTCTGTGTAGTGCCTGAAGTATCGACGCAAGAGCTCGACTTAGCAATCGCCTAGAAGACTCATTTTGCGTAGATCCTTGGTTGTAGTACTTTTGGCGCCAAGAACCGGAACCAAAGCGTTGTCCGGTTGGGGCAATCGGAATCTTCTGAAATCTTCGTGGCCTAGCGGCTGCTTAGCCGGCGAAGGCTCTGAGCACAGCGGAAACCGATATTGGGGCTGCGCTCGACAGGGCGTGCCCAACTGCGATGGGCGCAGGTGAGAAACTTGGGTTCGTCGGCCCACGACCCGCCGCGCAACACCCGGTAGAGCCCGCCATTCGGCCCGAGCGGATCCCGCGGCGGCGCCGATTCGTAGTAATCTTTGGCATACCAGTCGCTGCACCATTCCCAAACATTGCCGGCGGTGTCGTAAACGCCAAAGTAGTTTGGCTTGAACTGCCGCACTTCGCCGGGGCCGTCCAGCGAATCAAAACGGCTATTATCTTTCGTTGGGAGATCATCGCCCCAGGGGTATTTCTTTCCCTCAACTAATCCGCGCGCGGCGCGCTCCCACTCGGCTTCGGTCGGAAGACGCTTGCCGGCCCATCGACAGTAGGCAGTGGCTTCGGCCCAGCTCACATCCACCACTGGAAACTTCTCTTTGCCAGCGGGCAACTTCCCTTTAGGCCAATTGTAGGGCGCAGCGTGCCGGGTTGCCTTGACGAAGGCAAGATACTGCTCGTTCGTCACCTCGTGTTCATCGAGATAGAAGGCGCTGACGAAAATTCGGCGTGCCGGCTGGTCGTCTTTCAGCAAGGTGGGAAACCACTTCAAATGATCGTCCGGAAGGCTGTGCGAGCGGCCGCGCAGATACTTTCCTGCGGGGATGAAAACCATTCCTGGTCTGCCGGCTTCAGCCCAGAGAACGCTGAGAGCACAGAACAAAGGGCCGAGAGTCAAAAGCAGGGAGAAGTAGAACCTGTGCATGAACAGTCTGAAACCGTCTACTTGAAGCCCCTGGTCGGACCGTGGGCGTTGCGTCCGCTGGGGTGAGCTTCTTACCCGTAGATTGTCGAGATTTCATCGGTGGGGATAACACCGTTCGCGCCCAGGGGATCCACATAGACGTAGGTGCGACCGGAGGGGGTGTTGCGGACTTCTTTGGTCCAATCGATGCCAAGCGCCGAAAACATGGTGGCGACGACATTCTCGATGCGGGGCTGCTCCTCGAGGCCCCAACCGGTGTCGAGGCATTTCGCGCCGTCTGCATCCGTTCGGCCCAGCGCCCGTCCGCCTTTTACTCCAGCGCCGGCGAACATCGCCGGGAAGCAGCGATTGTAATGGTCGCGGCCCTGCATGTTGTTCAATGCCCCAGGGGTGCGGCCAAACTCGCTCATCGCCACGACCAGCGTTTCGTCCAGCAGAGTTTTCTCAGGATTGGTTTTCGAGCGCAGCCGGCCAAGGTCCTCCAGAAGGCTGGTGAAGGCAGGATCAAATTCGGCGCAGAGTGTGTAGTGATTTGAGCTGGCCTTGCGATCCCAGATCTGTACATGGTGGTCCCAGCCGGGGTGGCAGATGTGGATGTAGTGCGTTCCCGCATCCTGAGCTAAAACGTTACGGGCGAGAACCGCTGAGATGCCCAGCGCAGTGTTGCCGTAGCGCTTGCGGTCGTCGTCGCCAATTCTGAAGGCAGCAGGCCACCGTTCGTCTGAGAGCAGCTTGTGCGCCGTTTCATAGAAGTTCTCGTAGCTAGCCATCTCCCGCCCATAGCCAACCAGGCGGGGACGGGACACCTCTCTGAGACGACTCAGCAGCTGCCAGCGCTCTTCCAGCAGCTCAACGGCTTTCTGATCAAGTGCCATGCCCTTCACGGCCGATTCCGGATTGATGTCGACCACGGAAAATTGTGGTGGCAGGAACCCCGTGGATAGCGCTCCCGGAAACGCTTTGTCGAGGTTAAACGACATGTAGGTGGGAAACGTGTCCTGGGAGCGGCGGCGGGCTTCCAATTCCGAAGCCATGACACAGCCGATTGCCGGAATCTCGCGCGCAAAGGCAAGGTTGAGCTGGCGCCCTGTCTGGACATAATACTGGCCGCGAAAGTGCACCTCTTCGTGACTCAACAGCGAACGGACGATGGCCAGCTTGTCCACCTGACTTTCAAGCCGAGGGAAGAGCAGGTGCGACAGATGCAAATCGGAGTGGACCTTGCGCACATCCAGGTCTTTGGGCGTGCCGGAATTCTCCTTGAAGTCAAACGACTCGACGTGGCTGATGGCGCCGGAGATCTCGAGAAACAGCACATTGCGCGCATTGCCCCGAGGGTGGCTCTTCCTCGCGCTGGCAGCGAGCCGCAACGGCCAGGCCGCATCAACCGAAGCGGCCAGCAGGCCATAGCCGCCCAGCTTCAATAGTTCGCGGCGTGAAGGAAACAGGTCGCCAACGGTTCGAGGTTTGCTCATGACTCCACCTACCGAACATCGCAAATTACAGTGACAAGTTCCGCGTGTGCCTGTTCGCTGCGGCCGCACGCTGGATTCGGCTCCCCTCGCCCCAACGCGGGAGAGGGGCTGGGGGTGAGGGGGATTCCTATAGAGCGGATCAGCACCCAGAACCCAGCGCCGTATCAGGTTTTCGAGCCCTGCAGGAGCAATCAGCCGTGTGCTCGCCCCCTCACCCCTAGCCCCTCTCCCGCGTTGGGGCGAGGGGAACCGAAGTCGATTGAGTTTCTCGAGAAACAACGCGTTTCGTCACTGTATTCTGCGATCCTCAATAAAGTGTGTAACCGCCGAGGTGACGACGCGGGTTGCCTCGGTCCTGTTGGGCTGACGTCGGCGGCTTCAAAGGGGTTGATTCCCTCAATAGTTGAAGAAAAACTCCACCAGATTAAGCAGCGCCCACTGTAGGTTCTGAGCGCCGGCCTGCCGGTCCTGCCCCAGTGCATCGAGGGCGATTTGCTTCTCCTCACTCGAGGGTGCACGCGACAGCGTGGCGAGAAACATTTCATCCACGACCTTCGAGTTGTCTGAGTGAGCCGCCAGTAATCTTTGGACGCGGCTTTCCTTCTCTCCGGCCACGCGTTCGGTCACCACTGGAGACTGCATGAGCAGTAAGGGCTGCAGCGGGGAGGGTGCCAGCGGTTTCGGCGGGTTGTTCCGGTTTGACTGGCCGAAGGTTTGCATGAAGTGCTTTAGGTCACCGCTGCCGGAAGGCCCGCTGAGCTTCATGGCGAGATCGACTTTGTCTCCGCCGTATTTGAAACTGCCAGGGCGCCCGGTAGCGATCACGATCGCGTCGTGCAGCTCTTCGGCACTGAGCAAGCGTACAAATTTACGGGCATAGTACTTCGTGTAAGCGTCTTTCCACTCGCCGTCAAAGCGCGCCGAAAGCTGGTAGGCGTTAGAACGGCAGACGGTGCGAAAGAGTTGCCGCAGGCTGTAGCGGTTCTTGCGAAAATCTGCGGCAAGCTCCTCCAGTAGCTCGGGATGAGAAGGCTGCGCATCCCAGCCAGGCGGCAAGCGGCGGGGATCTAACCGGGCGAGGTCGAACTCGTCGTACGGCTCGACGATGCCGAATCCCATCAGCCGGGCCCAGAAAAGATTGACGCTTGCTCGTGCAAACTGAGGGTGAGCCGTTAACAACCGTCCCAGCTCCTCGCGGGGTTCCCGGCCGGGCTTTGGCTGTTCACCCGTAAGGATGAAGGCCGGGTTGCTGGCGCCGCCTGACCGCGGAACACGAAGCATGCTGGGACCTTCCGTGTCGTAGCCGGGGTTGTGGTCGTCGATCAGGAACTCGCCCGACTGCGGCTTTCCGTTTTCCCAGTACATCAGGTAACGGCTGCGGCCCAAAAACGCAGCGTTCTGGAAAAACTCGCTGCGCGTTTTTCCGCTCAGCCAGACGTTCACTTTTTCCAGATGCCCAGCACCGTCATGGCAGGAGACGCAGGAAAGGTTCACACCCAAGAAAGTTTTGGCATAGAGAGTAGCCAACTCGTCGTGGGTGTCTAGCTGCTGCACCATTCCCAAGTCGTTGCCATCATCGGGCTGGGGTTTGCCTTGCACGTGCTCGCGCGCGATCACATTCGATGCTGCGACCACGTGGTTGCTCTTGGCTGATGCCGCCATGATCGAGCGGGCCACCTCATCGTAAGGCCGGTCGACACGGAGGTTCTCCTTCATCCAGTAGTGGAACAGGTTCTGGCCCCGGCCCATCTTGCCGTTGGCTCGGAAAACGTCCATGAAGAAGTAGGCCCACTTTTCGACATAGGCTTCGCTTTCGAGCAGTTGGTCGATCAGGCGATCGCGCTTTGCGGGATCCGTGCTGGAAACAAAAGCCTGGACTTCCTCCGCGGAAGGGATTCTTCCAGTAAGGTCCAGCTTCAGGCGCCGCAGGAACTCGGCGTCGCTGGCCATAGGCGCGTGTGAGACCCCGTCGCGCTGCATCTTCCCAAAGATATGACTGTCCACAAAATTTCGGGGAGGGCAGGAAACTCCGCTTCCTGGCAGAGCGCCTTTGAGAGCGGGCACGACGCGCTCGGTGAGCGCGCCTGGGTGATTGGGCGTCGCCGATTGAAACAGCGGCGCATGCGCCTCAGCGAAGCGACTGGACGGCATGGATTCTTCCCGAAGCTTTTTGCGCGGCTGTTCGGCGATTGTCAACCCCGCAGCCCAAAGAGTCAACCCGATGGAAGCGGCAACGAAGCGATTCATAGTTAAACCCTGAAGCTCATGGATTGCCTAGATTGTACCTGGGTCGCAGGTCATGTCAAAGGAGAATATTGCGGGAGAATACTTTGCAGAGAATCGAGTCACTACCTAGGCGAGACAGACGCCCGGCGCCCCCTCTTTCTGCTTCCAGCGCGT
>JAKEER010000278.1 GCA_022616615.1 Acidobacteriota bacterium | reverse complement strand
TCCAGCCTGGATTCCGGCTCGCGCTGCGCTTGGCCGGAATGACGACGGTTTCCTGCCGACCCTCAGCCTGCGCCCGCCAGCTAGGTTTTAAGACACGCTCTCAGAGAAGATGCCCGCCACACGCGCCAGAAATTGTCGGTCGCTTTGGCAGGATTGCTTGTGGCACCTGACTTCATGACCTAAACCGCCAGAGGGAGCGGATGGTTGACCTGAAGTTGAACTCGCTTCCCATCACAATAGAGAATAACTATTGACCAATAGCAAGTGGCTTTTGTTTTTCTTTATCCTCTCGTGACCGTCCTGACGCGTCGTCTCTGCGCCGGCAGATTCAGGTTGGTATGATACCCTTCGACCATAAGACATTTTTGCCCAGGATTCGAGTTCCGGCGGGATTCTTATTCTCCGGGCTCTACCTGTATTTCTCCACGCCGACGCCGCGAAGTCTTTGGATAGGAGGCGGCCTGGCTTTTCTTGGAATCCTGGTCAGGGCTTGGGCCACCGGTCACATCCGTAAGAACGACGAGCTGAGCGTGACCGGCCCATACGCGTTGACTCGCAATCCCCTCTATCTTGGAAGTTTTGTCATCGG
This sequence comes from Acidobacteriota bacterium, assembly GCA_022616615.1. Taxonomy (GTDB): domain Bacteria; phylum Acidobacteriota; class Terriglobia; order Versatilivoradales; family Versatilivoraceae; genus VFZK01. Next base: position 17,991 of record JAKEER010000278.1, on the reverse strand, counting down.
CTTGGGATTCTCCATTGCAGGCGGCAATCTCGTCATTCCCGTCGTGTTTCTGGCTTGTTTCGCTACGATTTATGCCCCTGTCATGCAGCAAGAGATGGACTATCTGAAACACAAGTTCCCGAAGGAATACGTCCGCTACCAGGCCGCTGTGCCATTATTCTTTCCTCGGCTCTGGCCGGAAAGGATCGCAGAGGGCCGTTTTAGTTTTCATCGGTATTTGAAGAACCGGGAATACCAGGCATTGGCTGGATTCGTTGCAGCCATTAGCTTCTTGATTCTCAAGCTTCGCATCTCCTGAGGACCGCATGAGCTTACTTCCGCTCGCCCAATTTCGGCGAAAAGTGCCGCTGGCAATTCTAGCTGTCCTGTCTGTCTATTGCTTCTTCATGCAAACCGTTCTTTCAAGGGCTGCTTCGCCTGCGGCGCAGAAATCCAGCCCATCCCCTGCCGCGGCCGTGCCCTTCGAAGTAGGAGAAAGGTTCACCTACAACGTTTCTTGGAAGGTTTTTGACGCTGGCATCGCGACGATGACCCTGGCAGAAAAGACGCTCTTTCAGAATGAGGAGATTTACCGGATCAATGCAACCGTTTATTCCACCGGTATTGTGTCGACGCTATTCAAGGTCGTCGACGTCTTTGAGTCGTTCTTTCACACGCGGGAGTTGTGCTCGCGAAGGATCGTGAAGCAGATTCAGGAAGGCCGCCGCAATCGCGACACAGTGGTCACCTTTGATCCGAAGGTCCGCCACGCGCGGATGGAAGACCGAGATCGAAACCGGCCCGATCTGCCTGCCAAAAGAACCGAGTCCCCGATTCCGGCCTGTGTCCAAGATGTCATCTCGGCCCTTTACGTCATCCGAACGAAGAATCTTCGGGTGGGAGACCTGATTCAGTTTCCCATTAATGACGGTGGGCGCACCTACGATGTCACGGTGGAGATCCAGGCGCAGGAGGAGGTAAGGACTCCAGCAGGAAACTTTCAAGCTTTTCGGCTGGAGCCGAAAGTCTTCGACGGCCTCTTCAAGAGCAGAGGGCGTCTATTCGTGTGGGTCACCGCAGATGCCGCCCGAATGCCTGTTCAGCTGAAAGCCAAAATCAACATTGGGACGATCACGGCTGCACTCACGCAAGTGGATCGTCCGACCGTTTTCCGGCCGGCAACAAAGCCATGACCGGCAAGAGCTGCGCCCATATTCGCTCCCAGGGTGGTGGCGAAGTTCACAGTTCGGTCAGGTTCAGAAGAGTGGCAGCGGCATCCTTGGATGCTGTAGCTATTAATGTCTTTCAGACCGTCTGAGTTTGGTTTAAGATTTTTAAGGTTCGTCGCTGAGCAAATCCCCAAGAGCACCTTCAACCAGGCGGCCATTCATACAGTTCGCGATCCATTTACTCAGGAGTAGTTCCATGTCCACATTCAAGGAAGGCCTGCAAGATGTTGTGGCTGCCACTTCATCCATCTGTTTCATTGACGGCGACAAGGGTGTCTTATCGTATCGCGGCATCGACATTCACGAACTGGCAGAGCAATCCAGCTTCGAGGAAGTTTGTTATTTGCTCTGGTTCGGAAAGCTTCCCCGGCAAAGAGAACTAGGTCAGTTGACCCAAAATCTGGCGCAGAACCGTGCGGTTCCCCAGGAAGTCTTTGGCTTGATGCGAACGTTTCCCAGAGATGCGAACCCTATGGATGTGCTGCGCACGGCGGTTTCCGCGCTTGCGTTCTACGATCCCGATGGACAATCGGCTGGCTCGGACGCGAACCTGCGCAAGACATACCGGCTGACAGGACAGATCGCCGGGATTGTGGCCGCCACGGAGCGGATTCGCCATGGTCAAGACCCGGTGGAGCCGGACCCGACCTTAAAGCACGCGGCCAACTTTGTCTACATGCTGACGGGGAAGAAGCCCACCCCCACTGCAGAAAAGGCATTCGACGTTGCTCTCATCCTGCACGCTGACCACGAACTGAACGCTTCCACCTTTGCGGGCCGCGTGACTGCAGCCACACTCTCAGACGTGCACTCGGCCGTCACCGCAGCCATTGGTGCTCTGAAAGGACCGCTGCACGGCGGCGCCAACATTGACGTCATGCGGATGCTGTTGGAGATCGGGGAGGTGAGTAAGGTCGAATCTTGGGTGAAGCAGGCGCTGGCAAGCAAGAAGAAGATCAGCGGCTTCGGCCATCGTGTGTACCACACCGAGGACCCGCGGGCAACCCACCTGCGCAAAATGTCTCGTGATCTCTGCGAGAGTTCTGGCAACAGCAAATGGTTCGAAATGTCGCGCTTGATCGAAGAGATGATGAAGCGCGAAAAGAATATCAATGCCAATGTCGACTTCTACTCCGCAACCGTCTATTACACTTTGGGCATTGCCGTGGATCTTTTCACGCCGATCTTCGCCGTGAGCCGCATTTCTGGCTGGACAGCTCATATCCTCGAGCAGCTGGGAAACAACCGCCTCATCCGGCCGCGCGCAGAATACCTGGGACCCCAGTATCCTGCGCCTTACATTCCTATGGCACAGCGGTAGGTTGATGCAAGGATGTAGCGACCGATCTCATACCGCCGAGAGGCGCGTCTCTGTTGGTTGGTGACCCCTCACCCGGCCTCCGCGACCGCCGTCGCTTTGGCCACCCTCTCCCCCCAAACGGGAGAGGGCGTATGGTTTTTGACCGATTCTTGAACTTCGTCGGGAGCAAGTGAACCTAGAATGCTTTCATCATCGCTTCTACGAACCACGCTGGCAGGGATGCTGTTTCTCTTCTTCAATTCAGCCGGGCAGACGGCAACGCTCTTGGCCGCCGAGGACGGCTTGACGCCCAAAGAGAAAGAAACCCTCCAACAAGCCAAAGACCCTGAGCAGCAGCTGAAACTGTGGCTTGGCATCGCTGAGGGGAGACTGAAGGACGTGCTTTTGCACACCCGCAAACTGGACAAGGAAAATAGCGCCAAGGCAGTGGCTGGCTTTCGAACCGCCGTCACATCAGCGGAAGACTGCGTTGCTAAGGAGCAAGCCGGAAAGAATTTCAAGAAGCTTATCAACCGATTGCACAAAGCCATGAAGAAATATAACTTTGCTTTGCTGCAAGCACTCGACAAGGCCGCCGAAGACTTTCGACAGTACATCCAGTCAGCGTTTGAAGCCTCGCAGCGCGTGCAAGACGCAGCTGAAATCCAAATGGCACGGTTCAAGTAGCCTCCGCTGGGCGTGGACTGTCACCAATCCTTTCCGTCTCAAGCCGGGCGACTCCGCAGGTCAGCTATCTACCTCCCAGAACTAAAGCGAGCCCTCCGATTCAGCGATAAACTGTTCAAAGAAGCATCTTGGCATGATTGGCCGTTCACGGAGGCAGTTTATGCGGATCACAATTTTATGGGCCGCGCTTTTGTTGTTTGCCCATTCCGGATCGCTCTGGGCGGAATTCGTTGAAGTCGCCCCTCAGGTGAAGATTTACTATGAGAGCTCCGGCCAGGGAGAACCATTGCTCTTCGTTCCGGGCTGGATGATGACCTCTGGCATCTGGAAGGAGCAAGTCGCCACATTTTCTAAGACCCATCGCGTCGTGGTGATGGACCCTAGGTGTCAGGGCAACTCCAGCAAAGTGCTCGCGGGCAACACACTGCAACAGCAAGCAAAGGATCTTCGGCGTCTGATGGAAAGCCTTCAACTGGACGGCGTGACGGTGGTGGCTTGGTCGATGGCTGTGGCCGTGGTGCTGGAGTATGTCAACCAGTTCGGAAATGACCGGTTGAAATCTGTGGTTTTGGTGGATGGGTGGCCATCCATGGTGAAGAAGGACGACTGGCCGAAGGGCTTAACACCCGAGGAAACCAACCGTCTCGTGTTGGACTGGGAGAACAACCGGATGGCGAAGACGAATGAGTTTGTTGACAGCCTGTTTACAACGGAGCGCTCGGATCCGGAGCTTGAGTGGGTCGTGAAGGAAGCTCTGCGCACGCCGACGACCGTCGCCACAATTCTGGGTTACGACTATTTCTCCTCAGACCGCCGGCCTTTGCTCTCCAAGATTGCCGTACCAGCGCTCATTACGATGACTCCCGAGAACAAGGAAGTGGGTGAGTTCATGAAGAGCCAGATACCAAACTCACAGCTCACGGTGTTTGAAGGCCTCGGTCATGCCATGTTTCTGGACGACCCCAAGAAATTTAACGAACGGCTGGCTGCATTCTTGAAGTTCATCGACTAACCAAGACTCGTTCTTGAGCTTTCCCGAAACGCGGGCAGGAGGGGTCCGTAGCGGGTGGGTCGAGCCACGAACGTCCCGCCACCGCCGACGTCTTAATGCTACCACACCCAACGCCTGACCCACCCGCTACCGCGGAGTGGTACTGACCCTATTAAATCTGCTTACAGAGTGTTGTTGTCGCCTCTAGTCGCGCTGCCGGCCCCGCGTCCGTGTCGCTTCCGGGCTTCCCTCAACTCATCGCGCGTTAGCGACCCATCGTTGTTTGCATCCAAACGGCTGAATAGCTCTTCCTTGCCCTTCCACTCGCTTTTAGAAATGTTCCCATCGCCGTCGGTATCCATCTCCTGAAATCCGCGGCGATGCTTTCCTCGGAATTCCTTGGCTGCATTCCGCAGTTCGTCTTGCGTCAGGAAACCGTCATTGTCGGAATCTATCCGGCTAAAGGCTTGCTCGTCGCGTTTCCACTCCGAGCGGGAAATCCGGCCATCGTTATCCTGATCCAGCTGCTTCCAGCGTTCCCCGGCGCCTGGTCCCGGGCGGTCGCCGTGGCGAGGCCTTTGCTTTGGTTCACTGGAATTGGGATCCGGCGCAGCGACGGCTGGGATCGCCAGACAACACAGTAAGACGGCCATGCTTGACCAGCAGATCATCCTTCTTTTCATGAATAGCTCCTTTAAGAGTAGAGGTTGCCCCGTGGCACTCTCGCCTTATGTTTTCCATGCCTTTGCAGGGATAGCACGTCGGCGGTTTCCTGGGGGTTATTTTGTTCCTTGGCGCCACAATCAGGGCGAAGCCGGAGCGGGCGCCAGTTCTTTGTCTTTGAACCCAGATCTGCGCAAAGAGTTGCGCGGCGCCAACAGATCCCTTGACACTGCTGGCCCGTCTTCATACGATCAAAACCGGCATGAATCAGACACAATGGCTGTCAATCACTCTTTCGGTGGGCCTCTTGGGAGGCTGTGGCGCCTCCCGAAAGCTCAGCGAAGGCACAGCCAAACAGAAGATCCGGGAAATGGGCTTGATCGATTTCAAAGACAAGCAGATTCAAGTGCAACGCATTATTCACGCCGGAGAAGATCAAGCTGTAGCCGAAGCCAGTTTGCAAATGGTTTTCCGGCTCTCTAAGGCAAAAGGGCAAGACTGGCAAGTCACTGCGGTCCGCCTCGGCGACCGAGAGTGGATCGACGCAAAGGCCTTTCTGTCGGCTCTCAACGAGGTGCGGGCAAGGGAAACCCGGCAAAGCCTTGAGCACCTTCAGGAAGGCATTCGAAAGTATCAAGCGAAGCGAGGCGCCTTGCCGGCGGTCTCAGACATCGTCGGACTAACCGATCTGCTTTTTCCCGAATACATGCCTGAAGTCATCCGTTACGACGCCTGGAGCCGCGAGTTGACAGTGAAATCCACCGCGGACACCTGCCAGATTATTTCGGCGGGCCCGGACGGAATTGCCGGCAACGCGGATGATATCCATCTCGATGTCAGACACATCTAAGGAGTGATTGAGTCGCATGAATCGTTTAAGCGATAAGAAGGCACATTCCATTGCACGGGAGCGGCAGTCCGGAAGCGCGAGCCGCTCTCTGGCCAAACCCCTGATTGTTTTGACAGTGCTTATCGTGGCAGCCGCGGCGGCGGCCTTGGTTTTGGTAAGACGCAGCAGTTCAGAGAACTCTGCAGGTGCGGTGTCTTCGAACACAACCCTCGGAGCGAAGCCCGTAATTACTCCCGAGGGGTGGGCCAAAGGGAACCTTGCCGCCAAAACCGTGCTTGTGGAATTTGGAGATTTTCAGTGCCCATCCTGCGCGGCGGCTCGGCTGAAAGTAGACAATGCCTTGAAGAAGTTTGAAAAGGATCTGAAGGTTGTTTTCAAGCAGTACCCCATGCCCAACCTCCACCGGAACGCCATGATTGCCGCCCAGGCCGCCGAAGCCGCAGGAAGGCAGCTCAAGTTTTGGGAGATGTATGAGATCCTGTTTGCGCGGCAGAATGAATGGGTGAACGTTCCGGATGCGCTCACCTTTTTCCTCAAGTATGCCGCCGAGCTTCAACTCGACGTGGAGAAGTTTCGGCAAGACATGCTCGACGGCGAAATCCGCAACAAGATTTTCCGCGACCTCCTGGAAGGGCAGGTGGCGCAAGTGCGCTCCGTTCCATCGTTCTTCCTTAATGGCAAAATGATGCAGGGCGTCAAGAACGATGCCGAGTTTGAAGAGCTGATTGCACAGGCAATTCGGGCTGCTCAATGAGGACGATCTCGTGGATCAGCGGCCTGATGGTGGCGCTGGCGTTTGTGGGAATGGTTGACGCCGCTTATGTTGCGCTTCACGCGAGCCGGGGATTCCTGCTGCCCTGCGGCTTCGCTGGGGGATGCGATCAAGTTCTCAACAGCCCTTACGCCGCATTTCTTGGCATTCCCGTCGCTTGGTTTGGGCTGGCATTCTATGTCACCACTGCCGGATGCGCCCTCTTCGCGCTGTTTGGATTCGAGCAGACGTTGCGCCTCTCTTTCGGCCTGACGGCCCTGGCCTTTGGGTTTACTTTGTATCTGCTCTATCTGCAGGCGATGGTTATCCGCGCGTTCTGCGACTACTGCCTGCTTTCGGCGTTGCTAGTGAGTCTAATTTTTATCCTCCACTTGTGGTCGAGGCGTCGCCATACAGCTGCTCGGCGGGAAGACCGATGAAAGTGATTTCTCGTGGTCGTCCTCGTCGTCGTACTCGGCATTCATCAGGGGCGAGGAGGACGACGACGAGGACGACTTTCGAGAGGAAACTGGCTATGAGGCTTCTTGTAAAAGCATTGGCGCTGCTGGTTTGCATCGCCGGCAGCGGAGCTGCCGAACGGCGTGCACCGCCCCCTCACCCCTAGCGCCTCCCGGGAGCGAGGGGAACTGAGAATGTTCGATTTTTTCAGGCTTTGAGTGGAACGGCGCCCATTCCATGATCAAAACGATCAACATTCCAGCCGCAGGCCAGGGCTTGCATGAATTCACGGGCCAGGTGCAAAACCTCGTCCGCGAGGCACGCGTTCAAGAAGGGCTGTGTACGCTGTTTATCCGGCACACCTCAGCGAGTCTCGTCATTCAGGAGAATGCTGACCCTGACGTGCAACGAGATCTGGAAGCCTGGCTGAACCGGCTCGTGAGAGAAGGCGATCCACTCTACACCCACACCGTTGAAGGGCCGGACGACATGCCCGCTCATATCAAAGGGGTTTTGACGGCCACGTCGCTTTCAATCCCAATTCTCAATGGACGGTTGGGTCTGGGCACCTGGCAAGGCATTTACCTGTGGGAGCATCGCCGCCACCGCGGCGAGCGGCAGGTAATTGTCCACATTGGTGAATAGTTTCAGAAGCGCACGGCCCGCTCACGTCGCGCTCACCTCCGATGAATCTGATTGACCTTTTCGATGCATCTTTCGCCGGCCGCCGAGATGTGATAGCTCTCGAATGGCGGGAGGCAAACTCCACGCTGAAGACATGGACGTTCGGCGATATCGACGCCAGTAGTAATCGCTTGGCTCATCTGCTTACGAAGCGCGGACTGCGCCAGGGCGACAGAATGGCGGTTTATCTCGCCAACCGCGTCGAGTTGATTGACCTCTACCTGGCTTGCCTGAAGACGGGCATCCTCTTTGTGCCGATCAACGTTCTCTACAGGGAACGAGAAGTTTCGCACGTGGTCCGCGATGCAGAGCCCAAGGCCGTTGTCGCGGCCGGCGATTTCCCTCATGCTTTTCCGGCCTGGCACTGCGAGGATCTGATTCGGGAATCCATCAACTGCTCTTCCGACCGCTCTCGCTGCCCGCTCGACGGTGACGCTCCCGCGGCTCTGGTCTATACATCGGGGACCACAGGTACGTTTAAAGGCGCGCTGCTGACGCACAACAACTTTGCCAGCAATGCTCTCAATCTTCTGGGCGCCTGGCAGATCACGGAGGCGGACCGCTTGCTTCTTTCTCTGCCGCTGTTTCATGTGCACGGCCTAGGAAACGGGCTGCACTGCTGGCTCGCCAGCGGCTGTCGGATGCGGCTGCAGGAACGCTTTGAAAGCTCAAAGGCCGCCGAGACCCTGCTCGACTTCCGCCCGACTCTCTTCTTCGGCGTCCCTACGATTTACGTCCGGCTGCTGGAGATTGCTCAGGAAACAGCCAGAACCATCGGCCAGTTCATGCGACTGTTCGTTTGCGGATCGGCACCGCTGCCCGTTCATGTGCTGGACGCTTTTCGCGAGCATTTCGGCCATACTATTCTCGAGCGCTACGGCATGACTGAGACTTTGATGAACCTCAGCAATCCTTGCATCGGCGAACGCCGGCCCGGCAGTGCCGGCATGCCTTTGCCGGGCGTTTCGGTGCGCCTGCTGGATTCTGATGGAAATCCGGTCCTGGACGGACAAACAGGCGAACTCTACGTTCGCGGCCCGAATGTCTTTAGGGGATACTGGAAAAACGAGCAGGCCACGGAACAAGCCTTTGTCGATGGGTACTTCCGAACGGGCGACCTCGCCGCTCGCTCCACGGATGGCTATTACACGCTACAAGGTCGCCGCAGTGATCTGATCATTTCCGGGGGCTTCAATGTCTATCCAAGGGAAATCGAGGAGTTTCTGACCGAGCAGCCTGAAGTTGCCGAAGCAGCTGTCGTGGGTGCTCCAGACCGCGTGCGCGGTGAGGTGCCGGTGGCTTACGTCGTCGCGCGATCAACCGTCGATCCGGTCCAGATGGAACAGCGTTGCCGGAAAGGGCTGGCCTCCTTCAAAGTGCCCCGCGCGTTTCACGTCGTCGAGAGCTTGCCGCGAAACGCCCTGGGCAAGATTCAGAAACACCTTCTCTCCGGGTTCAATCGTTGAGATTTCAAGTGTGAAGCCATCATGCTTCGGTGCAACACTGAAGGAAAGTTGCTAGTGGCAGGGTGCGTTGTCTAGCCCGTCATTCTGGGGGTTACGAGAATTTTGTTCTCGTTTCCCCGAGGGCTGAGAGCCCGAAGCGCCAGCGAGGCCCAGTCGCAATTACCCTCGCTGGCGCTTCGGGCTCTCAAGGTCACTGCTTTGGGGATATCAAGGGCGGCAGCCCTTGCCTAGGTAGTTTCTGTCGCGAAACTCGAAACGCCAGTCTCAATGCGGCTTTGCCGCTTGATGTGCGGAAAGGCCGTGCCTTTCCGCAGTTGCCGGAATTTCTTCTCTAGACTCCTCCGTTCGCCTGAAGCCGCGCCTGGGGCACGGCTTCAGGCGAACGGAGCATTGAACTGGAGGGTGGCCACCGAACGGAAAGGCAGAGCCTTTCCGCACATCGGGCGGCGGAGCCGCTCTGTGGAAGCGAGTTTCGGCGTTTCGCGGCAGAAACTAGTTAGGGGAGGAAACGATATGCCAGACGCAACCGACCTTAGCCTTGCCCGAATCGGACAAATTTCCATTCCAGTGCAGGATCTGGACAGGGCCGCTGCGTTCTACCGCGAGCAACTCGGCCTCAAGCATCTGTTCACTGTTTCGAAGTTGGCCTTCTTCGACTGCGGGGGCATCCGGCTGATGCTGTCCGTGCCTGAAAGCCCGGAGTTCGACCATCCCAGCTCGGTCCTCTACTTCAGTGTTGATGATATTCAGAAGGTCTTCGGAACGCTGTCTGAGCGCAGCGTTCGATTTGAAGGGCCGCCACACCTGATCGCTAAGATGGAGAGCTATGACCTTTGGATGGCATTTTTCAGAGACTCCGAAAACAACCTTCTGAGTCTTATGTGCAACGTAACCAAGTCGCAGTAGAGAGTAGACTTCCCCTTTTCAGTCTGGAGAGGCATCATGCCGTCATTCAAGGTGGAGCCTTTGACGGCCGCCTTCAACCTTGTTTCCGTGTGGAGAACGACTGATGACCCTTCGTAAAGCCCGTTCTGTTTGGATTGCGCTGGCTTTGATGTTGACGTGCGCGACAGCGTCGAACTCCAGAGCTGACGAAGGAGTGTGGACGCTGGATAACGTTCCCAAGGCACAGCTTAGGAAGCGGTATGGCTTCGAGCCAAGTGATGCCTTGCTGGAGCATCTGCGCCTCGCCTCCGTGCGTTTCAACAATGGCGGCTCCGGTTCGTTTGTTTCGGCCAACGGACTTGCCATGACCAATCACCACATTGCAGCTGACTGCATTCAGAAGCTGAGCTCGCGGGAGAAGGACTATCAACGCCACGGCTTTTACGCCGCAAACTACATTCAGGAAGCCCAATGTCCTGATCTGGAGCTGAACGTATTGACTGGCATCGAAAATGTCACGGCACAGGTCAACAAGGATGTCCGCTCCGAGATGAATGCGGCCGAGTCTTTCGCCGCCCAGAGGGCTGCCATGGCTACACTGGAAAAGCAATGCGCTACGGCCACCGGCCTGCGCTGCGATGTGGTGACGCTTTACCAGGCAGGCTTCTACAGCCTCTACAAATACAAGACCTACACCGACGTGCGGCTGGTGTTCGCGCCGGAGATCGACACAGCCTTCTTTGGAGGCGACCCTGACAACTTCACCTATCCGCGATACAACCTGGATGTGGCCTTCGTGCGCGTTTACGAAAACGCCAAGCCAGCTTCACAGCCTCACTTCTTAAGATGGAGCCATAGCGGCCCGAAGAAAGGAGAACTGGCTCTGGTGACCGGTCATCCTGGCGCAACCAACCGGCTCAACACCGTGGCCCGGCTGCAGTATTTGCGCGACAAAGGCTATCCCTTTACTCTGGCTTATCTGCGGCGCCGCTTGGCAACGCTGGAGCGCTTTAGCGCTCAAAGCGACGAAAACGCACGCATTGCCAGGGACGAGCTTCAAACCGTGCAAAACGGGCTGAAGGCGATTAGCGGCGAGCTGGAAGGTTTGCGCAGTGCATCGCTGATGCAGCGCAAGAAGGCCGCTGAACGCGAACTGCGCGGGAGCGTGGAAAAGGATCCCGCAAAAAAAGCCGCTTACGGACAGGCTTGGGACCAGATCGCGAAGGCTCAAGTTGAACTCACTCAGTTCTATCGGGAACGGTTGCTGCTTGAAGGCGCGGTAGCACTCGACTCCAGGCTGTTCGACATCGCCAGGAAGCTCGTGCGTCTTGCAGCCGAAAAGCAGAAGCCCAATGCCGAGCGGCTGCGCGAATATGCCGAAGCGAGACTACCCTCGCTCGAACTTAATCTGTTTTCACCCGCGCCGATCCACGATTCGCTGGAAAAGGCGACGCTGGCCGATTCGCTGGCCTTTTTCGGCGAGCAGCTGGGTTTGAACAACGCCCTGGTGCAGAAGGTGTTCGAGGGACGAGAACCCCAGCAAGTGGCTGAAGCCCTGGTGTCTCAGACGCGTTTGAAGGACGTCTCCATGCGCAAGCAGCTGGCTGACGGCGGCTGGCAGGCGATCAGGGCCTCAACCGATCCGATGATCCGGCTGGCGCTCCGCGTCGACGAAGATGCTCGCGCCGTGCGCAAACGCTACGAGGACAACGTGCAGGGAGTAGAGCGTGCCGGCTATGCGATGATCGCCAAAGCCTTGTTCGACCTGAAAGGGACATCGGTCTATCCCGACGCGACGTTCACATTGAGGCTGAGTTTCGGGCCGACGCTTGCCTATTCGGAACAAGGCCGGAACGTTCCTTGGTTTACCCAGCTTGCCGGCCTTTATGACCGCGCCTCGCAGCGGGGCCAAAAGCCGCCGTACAAGCTGCCTCAACGCTGGCTCGATGGAAAATCTAGAGTGAAGTTGAGCACGCCCTTGAATTTCGTGTTGACGGCGGACATCACCGGCGGCAATTCAGGCAGTCCTGTCGTCAATCGCGCTGGTGAAGTGGTGGGCCTCATTTTCGATGGAAACATACACTCGCTGGTTTGGACTTTCCTCTACGATGACCAGCAAGGTCGCGCCATCGCAGTCCACTCGGAAGGCATCGTCGAGGCGCTCAGAAGCATTTATCAAGCCAGGGAATTGCTGGCCGAGTTAGGGAGATAGGACATTCATCATAACGGCCAGAACCATTTTGATTCCCCCCGGCTGAGGAGTGGGCGATGGCACAGCCAGCGCTGGGGTGGTGCGACCGGCCCATGCGGAAACCTCCAACTACCGAACGTTTCGTGCCGCAACGGCTCTTCCTCGATACGAAACGCTTGAATGACGGGTCTCGGTGCATCCCTCAGACCACCCCGTGCCGCTGCGCGAGCGCCGTCGCTGCGCGGCACATCCCCTCCTGATCTCAGGAGGGAAGCAAGAAAAACGTCCGATTCGCAATGGCGGAAAAGCTGAGCCTTTCCGCACATCAGGCGGCGGAGCCGCCTTCAGCCGTACAGGTAGCGTTAGTCAATCATGAACATCTCCCAAATCTTTGTCGAGCGCCCCATCGCTACCAGCCTCCTGATGGCGGCCATCCTGCTGTTTGGCCTGGTTGCCTACCAGGCACTGCCGGTCAGCGATCTGCCCAATATCGACTTTCCGACGCTGCTGGTCACCGCCACCCTCCCGGGCGCCAATCCCGAAACCATGGCATCAGCTATCGCCACGCCCTTGGAGAACCAGTTTTCAACGATCGCCGGACTCAACTCCATGACGTCGGTCAACTCGCTGGGCTCGACGCTGATCACACTTGAGTTCGACCTCAGCCGGAGCCTGGACGGCGCCGCCGTGGATGTGCAGGCCGCCATCACACAAGCCTCGCGTCTGCTGCCGCCCAACATGCCGACGCCACCCACGTTCACGAAGGTGAATCCCGCCGACCAGCCAATTCTCTACATCGCCCTCACGTCCGCCACGCTGCCGCTCTGGACGCTGGATGAATACGCCCAGACACGAGTCGCCCAACGCATTTCCATGGTGAGCGGCGTCGCCCAGGTGCAGGTTCTCGGGGCTCAGAAGTATGCGGTCCACGTCCAGATGGATCCACACGCGATGGCAGCCCGCCAGGTTGGCATTAACGAGGTGGAAGCCGCACTCCGGAATTGGAACGTGAATCTGCCCACCGGCAGCATCATCGGGCCGCAACGCTCGTTTACCTTGCAGGCCACCGGTCAGCTGATGAGCGCCGCCGCCTTTAGGCCGGTGGTCGTGGCTTACCGCAAAGGCTCACCGGTACGCCTGGAAGAATTGGGCGACATTATCGACAGCGTTGAGGATGACAAGAGTGCCTCCTGGTACTACACCCGTGAGAACAGCCAGCGCGCTGTCGTCCTGGCCATCCAGCGCCAGCCGGGCACCAACACCGTCGCCGTTACCGACGGCGTCAAGGCGCTGCTTCCTTTGTTCGAATCCGAGCTGCCGCCCTCGGTGAAGATGAACCTCATCTATGACCGGTCGGAAACCATCCGCGAATCTTATCACGACGTGCAGTTCACGATGGTACTAACACTGGGCTTGGTAGTGATGGTGATCTTTCTGTTTCTTCGCAACTTCTCAGCCACCGTTATCCCCAGCCTGGCGCTTCCTTTTTCCATCATTGGAACCTTTGCCATCATGTACCTCCTCGGCTACAGCCTGGACAACCTGTCCATGATGGCTCTGATCCTGTCGATTGGCTTTGTCGTGGATGACGCCATTGTGATGCTCGAAAACATCGTCCGCCACCTGGAGATGGGCGAGAGCGCCATGACCGCCGCTCTCAAGGGTTCGAAGGAGATTGGCTTCACCATTGTGTCGATGACTCTCTCGCTTGCCGCGGTATTTATCCCGGTGCTGTTCATGGGCGGAGTTTTAGGGCGGCTATTCAAAGAATTCGCGGTGACGATCTGCGTGGCCATTTTGATTTCGGGTGTGGTCTCGGTGACGCTCACGCCCATGCTTTGCAGCCGCTTCTTGCGCCCACCCTCACAACAGAAACATGGGGCCTTCTACCGCGCCACAGAGAAGTTCTTTGACCGGATGCTTCGCGTTTACGAAGTGAGCTTGGCCTGGGTTTTGCGCCACCGCGCTCCGACGGTGGCCGTCTTTGTGATCACTCTGGCCGCGACAGTCTGGATGTTCATCATCATTCCCAAAGGCTTTATCCCCGACCAGGACACCGACCAGATGATCGTGGTTACCGAAGCCGCTCAGGGCACGTCTTACTTCAAAATGGTCGAGCATCAGAAGGAGGTTGCGGAAGTGCTTCGGCAGAATCCCAACGTCGAATCGCTCGTCTCCAACGTCGGTGGGACTGCCTCAACCACACTCGGCGGCCCCAACTTTGGCCAGATGGTCGTTCATCTCAAGCCACGGAGTGAACGCCAGATACTGGTGAATGAAATCATCGAAGACCTTCGGGTCAAACTGGCCGGCATTCCCGGTATGCGTGTCTTCCTGCAGAACCCGCCCACGGTTCAGCTTGGCGGGCAGGTGACCAAGAGTCCCTATCAATTCTCGCTCTACGCTCCCGACAAGAAGGAACTCTACGCCATGGCTGCGAAGCTGGAGAAGGAAGTCGGCCAACTGCCTGGCCTGATCGACGTCACTAGCGACCTGCAGATCTCCACGCCCCAGGTAAATGTGCAAATTGATCGTGACCGCGCTGCGGCGGTTCACGTCAGCGCCCAACAGATCGAGAATGCGCTCTACGACGCCTACGGCCCCCGCTGGGTCTCCACGATTTATGCCGCTGTCAATGAATACAAAGTTCTGCTGGAGCTGAAGCCCGAGTTTCAGGCAGACCCCAAGGCCCTCTCGCTCCTGTACTTCAAATCCACGGCGGGCCGGCTGGTCCCTCTGGACTCGGTGGCGCGCCTCAGCCAGGAGACGGGGCCCCAGACCATCAATCATTTCGGGCAGCTCCCGGCCGTGACCATCTCGTTTAACGTCCTACCTGGCGTCGCTCTCGGCGAGGTCGTGGATCAAATCCAGGACATCATCCGTCGTGAACTGCCTTCCACCTTTAGCACGGCGTTTCAAGGGGCGGCCAAGGCATTTCAAAGCTCGTTGTCAAACCTCTGGGTTCTGCTGGTTGTGGCTATTGCTGTGGTCTACATCGTGCTGGGAATTCTCTACGAGAGCTACGTCCACCCGCTCACCATCCTTTCGGGCCTGCCGTCAGCGGGCTTTGGCGCACTGGCAACTCTCTTCCTGTTCGGCATGGACCTGAATATCTACGCTTTTGTCGGCTTGATCATGCTGGTGGGGATCGTGGAGAAAAACGCCATCATGCAGATCGACTTTGCGCTCGATGCTGAGCGCAACAGTGGTTTCGGTCACATGGAAGCCATTTTCCAAGGCTGCCTCACTCGCTTCCGTCCCATCATGATGACCACCATGGCTGCGCTTCTGGGCGCCGTTCCCATTGCGCTTGGTTACGGCGCCGGCGGCGAAGCCCGCCAACCGCTGGGCCTGGCTGTCGTCGGCGGGTTACTTTTCTCTCAGCTCGTCACGCTCTATCTGACCCCCGTGGTCTACACCTACATGGCCGTCGCCGTCGAACGCTTTCAAGCGCGCAAGCAACGCAAGGTGGAACCCTCGTCCACACCCGCGTAGCGTTCGGCTAGTTTGCGCGTCCTCTTCGACTTGGTCCGAAGGATCCCGTGCCACTGGCCGGAAAATGCGCAGACCGCCAGACGCCGGCCCGACAAGAACGGCCGCAACTGTAGATAAACGTCGGGAAGCCAGAATTTGGAACTAGCCTGAGTTACTAAGTTGAGGACCTGCGATTCCGCGCCAATCAAGGTGGGGCAGGCTTTCCAGCCTGCCAGTTCGCCGGACTTTCCAGTCCGGCCTCGGGCGACTGCCAAGTCGCCCCAACGAGCAGACCAGAATGCCTGCCCCACGCAAGCAGCTTGGCAATACCGCTGGCCAACTTCGGAATTCAGAATTAGGCGGGAAGCACGACGGCTGTTGAGTGATGCCGGTTGCGCGCCAGGAAAATCGAGCCAAGACCTAAGACCGAACGCGGTGAGCTACCATTCGGCGGAAGATACCATTGAAAAGAGTCTATCTACCCTTGGGAACTTCTGACCGTCGTCGCTCATTGTGCAAAGGTGGCGATCCCTGGTGCTGCCGACGATCGAGCACAACGTGATGCTTAATCAAGGACAAAATGACATTTTCATACTTCTCATCCAAAATTCGAATGATATCGGCAGCTGCCAGGTGATGATTTGCAAAAAGATTGCAGATGGTTAGTTCGCGTTTTAGCTTTGGGTCCAAGTGTAAAGTTTCTGCCGGGAGACGGAAATTTTTTCCGGACAATCGGAAACTATCCATCGGCGTGTTTAGAAATATCCCCATTTGCAACAACCTCCTTTCGAAGATTTCCAATTGAGGCTGCAACTTTTCTTCCACAGGAAACGCGGGTGTTTAGCTTATACCAAAAAAATCAGCCCGAACCCCGTCTGTTGAGTCCAGGCTGAAAGAAAATGCGAGCTACTCACACAGACGTGCCAGCGTTAAGACGAATGGCCCAAAACGAAGGTTTCAAAATTCTCTAAACCCAACCTCATACCACCGAAGGGACACGGCTCCGTTGGTTCTTGCCCCCTCATCCGGCCTCCGCGACCGCCGTCGCTTTGGCCACCCTCTCCCCGCAAACGGGAGAGGGAGTTCTCGAATTTGACCGAAATTGGAACTTCGTGGGCAGCAAGTGAACCTAGCGGGTTGCAGAATAGAAAGCCTTCCTGGAGCGCTCAGCGGCAAACAACGCTGTTCAAAGCTCACGGCACCCGGGCGATTATCTCGGTCTGAACCCGTTAAAACCAGAATTCTAAGTTAGCGCTCTGGGGTGACTTGTCAACGGTCCACGCCACTCAAAACCTGCAGCGACAGGCCGTAGCGTGATTCACCGTTGACGACTTCGTTCAGCCAGCGTCGGCAAAGGTTCAAGTCAGAGGAATCGGAGCGAAAGGCGTGAACGAGAACATTCACATCGGGCAGGATCATCGTTTCTCCATCAGATCCAGGAGGTTGCTTGATCGATTGAAGTTGTTTAGCCTGAATCACAAAACTCTCAAGACCCAATCTGCACAAGGGTTTTGAGAGTTTTCTTTTTTGCGCCGTCTCGCGCGCCAGCGCGCCATTTTCAAAATCAAAGTGACACCAAGACTGACACCGGGATGTGGGCTATTTCTTTTGGATAAGCAGGTAGATAGTATCGCCGATGAGTAACCTTTTAGGGTCCGGCTTGCCAGAAAGCCCAATCGTGCCGTCGGGACGCAAGTACTGAGGGACTTTAGCCACTTTATTGCCATTGGCATCGAAGTATGTCAAACTCTGACTCTGGGTACAGAAGGGCTCATTGGCCAGCGGAGGCGCTGGATGACCGCTCCGAGTCACTTTTTGTGCGAATTCGCCAGCTTCTGCTCGTTCCCAAAACTTACCGTCATTGAATAGCCGGCGCAACTCCCAAGCATCTATCCTCTTTGTTAGGAATTCAGCCATGACCTCTCTTGATATGGAGATCCGAAAAAAGCTGATTAGCTACCTCAGTAACGAAGTCAGCTTACAAGAATTCGAAGACTGGTTTGTTCCGGAGACCTGGGAGGTTGAGAAGACGGGCAACCTGGATGCAGCGGAATGGACCAATGAAATCGAATTGAAGCTGGAAGAATTCTCTAAGGGTCATCGCACGGAGGATGATCTGAGGGCCTTCTTTCGAAACCTCTTAAATACCTCTGCGTTCAGCACAGGTCAAGCTATCCAGCATCGCACGTCAACCTCAAGCACCGTCTCTATCCTGCCGTTTGTGGTCCAATGCGCTGGTATAAGATACGTAAGGGTATCCTAGTTACCAACTGCTCGTGTAGAAGTACATCAAACCAGTAAATTCCTTCTTCTTCAGCTGCGAAATTAATATTCAGCACAACATTGACTCCTCGGTCTTGACCTTCAAAGAAGACTGGCAGT
>JAKEER010000277.1 GCA_022616615.1 Acidobacteriota bacterium | reverse complement strand
TGAGATCAGGAGGGGATGTGCCGCGCAGCGACAGCGGTCGCGCAGCGGCACGGGGGTGGTCTGAGGGATGCACCGAGAACCGTCATTCAAGCGTTTCGTATGGAGGAAGAGCCTTTGCGGCACGAAACGTTCGATTGGAGGTTTGCGCAAGGGCCGATCGCACCACCCCGGCGCTGGCTCCGGGACCGCCGTCCCTGTGCCCGCGCCCGCCCCTCCTCAGCCGAGGAGGGGAATCAAAATGTCCAATCTCCAGATTCCCGCGAGAGCGGGAATCCAGCACACTGTTACCGTCTAACGAGTCGTCGCCGTCTAAAGAGGTCTAGATTTCGGCTCACGCTCCGCTTGGCCGGAATGACGAACGGCTCACACACTCTTCGCACCATTCCCGCAAACGTTGGTGGACGAGAAGGGGATCGAACCCTCGACCTCGGCGTTGCGAACGCCGCGCTCTCCCAACTGAGCTACTCGCCCGTAAATTGACTTGCCTTTTTAGCATTTTGGTTCAACATGGGTCAAGAACTTCCCCGACGTCAGTACCGCATCCATGATCGATTCGGGCGAACAAGCTTCTACAGTTCCCTGTGCGAATGGAGAGGCTACGGTCGAACACCAGCCTTGCCAGCAACCCAGCGCCGCGTCTGCTCGAAGAGCGCCAGCTAAGGCTCATGTTCTACACTATGAGCAGGAGTTTTTCGGCTCCTACAGGCAGAAACAACCATGAAAGCCAATAAGCAAGCTGCCGGCTCCACACCGTCATTTGAGCAGATGGTCGCCGGGTTGTCGCACCAGCTAAACAATCCGCTGGCCGCTATCCTGGGGTATTCGGAGTTGTTGCTGCGACGCGACCTGGACGCAGACGCCATGAGCATGCTGGAACTTATTCATGTGCAGGCAGAGCGGTGCAAGCGCATCCTGCAAAGCTTAAACGAGATGACGCGTCGGCCGGCGCAGGGATTTCGAGTCGTTGATCTTCACGCCCTCTTGCGAGATTGCGTAGCGATGAAAGCCAGCGAATTCGAGACCCGCCAGATTCAAGTCCAAACGCATTTCACTGGCGTCAATCCCACGGTCCGAGCCGATGCGCTGGCACTTCAACAGGCTTTTCTCCTCTTATTTGATAACGCGTTGGAGTCGCTGGAGGAGCACACTGGAGAGAGAACCATCTCGATCAGTGCGTCGTCAGCGAATGGATGGGTTGCGGTGCGGGTAGAAGACACCGGGCCCGGGATCAAGCCAGATGTGCTTCCCCGGATATTCGAGCCGTTTTTCACAACAAAACCAAAAGATGAGAACACGGGTCTCGGTCTGACCCTTTGCCTTGCCATTCTCGAAGAACATGAAGGCCGAATCGAAGTCGATTCAACCGAGGGAAGGGGAACTTGTGTCACTGTCTTCCTACCTGCGAAGGTAAAGCCTGCTGCAGCAACCAGCGACGTTGCCCCCAGCCTCGCCGGCAAGACCATTCTGGTCGCTGAGGATGAACCCGCACTTGCCCAGCTCCTGAGTAGCCTGTTGACTCCTTTCAAAGCGCAAGTCGTTCATGTGAATGATGGCCAGGAAGCTCTCGATTCGGCCCGGGAAGGCCACTTCGATTTGATTATCAGCGATATTCAAATGCCAAGGCTAAGCGGCATCGAGCTGTGTCAGCAGCTCGCGTCTAGCAATCCTGGCCTGGCCGACCGTATGATTCTCATTACCGGCGATTCTGCCAGCAAGCATCCCGAGCTGCTGCTTCAGGGTGTCAAAGCACAGTTCCTATACAAGCCATTCTCTCGCAGCGAGCTGATCAATGCCATCTCTCGCGTGCTCGCCGATCGCAAGGGTGAAGACCATCCGGCCTAAATGAGTCCCAGCGCTTCTTTCTTCACCCACCCGTTCCAGCCGTTTTCCAAGCTGATCTGAACCCAGTCCGGCAGATCGTTCTCGATTCGGACCTTCAACCCCTCGTGAATGGAAAACAGCGTGGGACTGTCACTAGCCGGTCCGCTCAGCACATCGACTTTCTCCACCAAAATGACGCCTTCTTGAAGGGTCTCGTGCCAGTAGATGCGCAGGGCGTTTGAGGCGCCCAGAATGAGAAAAAGCGCGAAAAAGCCAACGGATGCATAGAGCGCAAACCGCGAAAGGCCGGGGATCGCGTCCAACCAGAAGAAAGAAAAGCTGGCGTTCGCGGCCACAAAAAAAGCGACGGCCAGGACCGTCTCAATGTCGAGTGGAAGCCAATTCATCAGCCGGCGCAACTGGCTGCTGAAAAAGCCTTCCGGGGGCCGTTCCACTTTGTCGGCAATGCGGGCTCGGGCAAAGTTCAAATTCTCAGCAATCTCCCGGTCGTGCGGCGCCAGCCGGCGGGCCTTTTCGTAGTAAAGAATCGCCTTGCCCAGTTGGTTGTCCTTGAAACAGGCGTTGGCCAGGTTATAGCAGACAACTTCATTGACGAAAGACGACTGAAGGATCTTCTCATATTTCTCGATCGCCGCCTTGTAGTTGCCCTGAGTATACGACTCGTTGCCCGACCGCAAGAGCCGGGAAACGTCTTCTGGCTGGGCAACGGCGCGACTCGGCCCGAATAAGAGGATCAGGGTTAGCCCCAGCGTCGAGAAACGGATTCGCTCTGACAAGGCTTGAAACTCCAGGCTTTACGATGTCGATTTCAAGAAATATCAACTCCGTGCTCCGCCCCTCACCCCTGACTTCACTTCCGCGTTGGGGGAAGGGGAACTGAAGTTCGGCTTCAGGGGGGACAGCGGTTTCGAAGAAATCGCGCGGGGGTTGTGGCCCTCCGTTGTGAACCGCCAGGACAACCCCCAAGGCCTGCGGCCTTTCCCCTTTGTTAAGGGGGATTTCCTCGCCTGCCTGCCGCTTTCCAACTGAGTCCTGACTTTGCCGCGCCTACAACCTCCGCCGCGCCAACCGCGGGCTGTCTGCACTGCCTTCACTCAACGCACTTCCGATTCGATGCGAACGATGGCGCGCTTGGCCTTCGCGTAAAGCGCTTCCAGGTTGGCGCCATCAGGCTGCACCGGAGCATAGCGGGCAAAGTTGCATTCTTCGAGAAGCGCAGTAACTTCCTCAGCGAGATGAGAATTGAGGCGGCGCTCCTCCATGAAGCGCTTGATCTGTTGCGTCGTGATCTCAATCTGCGGCAAGTTAAATTTGTCGCTCAAGTAACCGCAGATCGAAGATTCCAGAATGCTGTGAAATTGGTTGTACTGGCGGCCCTTGAGGCACGCTTGGGCTTCGGCCAGCCGCTTCTCGGCAACTCTCCCAGCCCGCCGGCTCCGAAAGCCTGTCACATCCTGGCGCAGGCGCGCCTGATGGCTCGTATAGAGCAACATGCCGGCATTGAAAAGCAGCGGCGCCAGCAGGCCCACCCACACCCAGGCAGACTGATAAAGCCTCTTTGACCTGTCTTTGAGAGGTCTTGAGGACATCTTGATGTAATTGATGTCGCTTCCTCGCTTCACAATGCCCTGCTGCAGGATCACGGTCTGCGCTTCCTCGCCAACCGATCCGCCCTTCCCCTTAAGGACCGCCACGTCCAGGCCAGGAGCTCCAGCCTCGCGGTATTGCTTCGATGCCGGAGAGAAATAGTGGAACTTCAGATCAGGAATGCGCTCCTTGCCCGGAGCCTGTGGAATGATGACGTACTCCCAGGACTTGTTGCCCTGAAGCACATCGTTCCGCACCGCCACCTGGTCGTTGCTTTTTGAGGAATAGATCTTGAAACCGAGCAACTCGGGCAGCGGAAACTCGGTGATCGTCTTCAGATTCCCAGTTCCAGAGAGCGTAACCTTGAGGTTCAGGGCTTGGCCGGTCTCGGCAGTCGCTCGGTCAATGACAGACTCCAGCTTGAAATTGCCCACCGCTCCGCTAAAACCTGGGGGCCTGCCTGCTTCGGGAAGTGGCATGACTTTCACAGCGATCGGTTCCGTTTTTCTAAAGACAGACTCCTGAGTGCCCAGAGAAAAGAACCCACCGCTGCTGGTTCTAACAACCAGCGCAAACGTTGCCGACGGGATCTGCAAAGTGCCGCTGGTCGTTGGAAACAGCGCCTGTTTCTTAATGACATACTCAGCGTACTGTTTTCCATTCAGAACGCGATTGGCCGCTGTCGGATTCTTCGGCACCTCAATCTCCTCAACCCAAAAGCCGTTCAGCGAAGGAATCTCTTTCACCTCAACCTGTATGATAGGCAACTGGGTAAGGATCTTGTAGGTGAGCGTCACCTGCTCACCGGCAAAGGCCGACCGCTTGTCCACCTCCGCAACCGTCAGAACCTCAGCCCGACGCGGCGTGCGGTCGCGCAAGGGACTGTCTTCTTCCAGCCCCATATCATCGAAGACGGAGAACGGGCTGCGCCGGCGTGGGGCCTGGCCCTGCCCGGTCGCTTCCTTCACGACTCTCAGGGTGATCTCGTTGGTTTGATAGGTCTTTCCAGCGACCCGGACTGCGATGGGCGGCACCTTGACTGTTCCTTCCGTTTCGGGCAGCAGGACATAAGTAAAACTTTGCGAGGAGGACGACTGCCCATTGATCCACTGAAACTGATTGGAGACCGATGGACCGCCAACCAGCTTCAAGCCACTGATCTTGGGGATCTGTGGGGGCTGGGCGCTGCCGGAGCCGCTCACCGTGATGACGAGTGACACTTGCTCATCGACGCCAACCGGGTTAGGAGACAGTTCAGCCGTCACGCTGGCTTCCTGAGCGAGCACAAGCAGAGGAAGAAATGAGAGCGCAAGGAGACAGACCAGCAGCACGCATGCGGCAGGAACCCATAGCCCAGGCCACCAGTGCATCGCCCCCTCACCCCCGGCCCCCGCTGGTGGGGTGAAGGAAGCCGAGGTGGCTTGGCACGAACCGAAAACTGAAAATCGCGAATCGCAAATTCCCATGCCCTTCACCAATCCTTCCCTGCAGCTCTCTGCCGCTGAATTTTCAGCGCCTGTTTCCTCTGTTCTTGCTTTTCCTGCTGGTTGAGCGCGTCCAGGATTCGTAGTGCCTCTTTCGGATCCAGGCCTGGCTTTTGTGGTTGCTGGCCAGGTTGCGGCCGTTTTTGATCCTGCTGCGGCTTGGAGCTATCGTTCTGCGGCTGGTTCTGTTTGTCTTTAGGCTGAAAGGGCTGTTGCTTCTGTTGATCCGAAGGGTTGGATTGCTTTTGGTCTTGTTTTGATGAATCCTGATCCTGTTGTTTGTTCTGCTTCTTCGAATCCTTTTGCTGCTCCTGCGGGTTTTCCTGAAGCTTCTTCAGTGCCAACTCCAGGTTATGCTTTGCTTCCCTGTCTCCCGGAGACAGTTCCAGCGCCTTCTTGTACGACTCAATGGCTTCCGCGTATTTGCCCATTTGGAAAAACGCATTGCCACGGTTGAAGTAAGCCTTCTGATTCAGGCCAGGGTTATCGCTGACAATAGCTTTCTCCAACTCCTGTAGAGCTTCTCGATACTTTTTCTGCTGATAGAGCGTATTGGCCAAGTTGTAAGACAGTTCCTGCCGGTGTGCCTTTCCATCGTTTGCTTCAACATACTTATCAAGAGCGCCCGGATAGTTCCTTTGCTCGTAGAGCGCATTCCCTTCGGAGTTCTTGCGCGAAACCTTGTCACGCCAGATCTGGCCAGCGGCTAGGGTAAAGATAAGAAGGCAGAGCAGCAAGCCACGATAGTGCATCCATAACTCACCGAAACGGCGAGACGGCGACGCGGCGAAACGGCGAGACGGCGAACCGGCGAGGAGCTCTTGATAGCCCCTTCGAGCACACGC
>JAKEER010000276.1 GCA_022616615.1 Acidobacteriota bacterium | reverse complement strand
GCAAGGGCTGCCGCCCTTGATATCCCAGCTTTGGTAGCCGCGATGACCGCGTTTTTCTGCGGTCATCGCCTACCAACGCCCGCACTCTCAGTTCCCTGGGAATTTCAATTGTCAACCTGCCAGACCTGTGTTTTATAGCCGCAAAGCTTGGACGAATCAAGTCTGTCTTGTCTTCCAGAGAGCAATCATGCCGCGCAGCGCGTGCGTTCATAGCTCGCACAAGACGCGTTCATTGGGACCCCATCTCACTCACACCTGAGGAAAGATAACACCATGAAAAAACGCATGGACTTGCTCACGACTCTGGCCCTGGCAGTGTCCTTGTTCGCTGGCAGCGCCGAATGCCTGGCCGCCCAAGCTGCGGCCTCCAGTTCTGTCGAGATCGACATTCCTTTCCAGAAGTTCGTTCTGCCGAACGGCCTGACGCTGATCGTGCACGAGGACCGCAAGGCTCCTATCGTGGCAGTAAATGTGTGGTACCACGTCGGCTCGAAGAACGAAAAGCCGGGCAAGAGCGGTTTTGCCCATCTCTTTGAGCATCTGATGTTTAATGGGAGCGAAAACTTCAACAACGACTATTTCCAGGCGATGGAAAGAATCGGCGCTACGGATCTTAATGGCACGACCAGTGAGGACCGTACAAACTATTTCCAGAATGTCCCGAAATCGGCGGTCGACGTGGCGTTGTGGATGGAGTCAGACCGGATGGGGCACTTGCTGGGCGTCATCGACAAGGCGAGACTCGACGAGCAGCGGGGCGTGGTGCAAAACGAGAAACGGGAGGGAGAAAACCAACCTTACGGCGTGGCTTACGAGCTGATGACGAAGTCCACCTATCCTGCGGGCCATCCTTATTCCTGGACAGTGATTGGCTCGCTGGAAGACCTGAATGCAGCTTCCCTTGATGACGTGAAGGAGTGGTTCAAGACTTACTACGGCGCAGCCAATGCGACGATCGTTCTAGCGGGTGACATCGATGCCAAGACAGCCAAAGAGAAAGTAGAAAGGTATTTCGGCGACATTTCGTCCGGGCCTCCAGTAGCACGCCACCAAGCGTGGATCGCGAAGCGATCTGGAACCCAGCGGCAGCGGGTTGAGGACCGCGTGCCGCAGGCCAAGATTTACAAGATCTGGAACATCCCGCAGAACGGCTCAGCCGAGTTCGACTACTTGAACTTGGTAACCGACGTTCTTGGAGCTGGCAAGAACTCGCGCCTCTACACCCGTCTGGTCTACCGCGACCAGATCGCCACGGACGTCTCGTCCTCGGTCTATCCGCGCGAAATTGGAGGGCAGTTCAATATTGAAGTCACTGCCCGCCCGGGTGAAGATATCGCTAAGATTGAAAGAGCTGTCGATGAAGAATTGGCGCGCTTTCTCGCGGAAGGCCCTATAGAAAAGGAAATGCAACGCATCAAGACTCAATTTGTTGCCAGTTTTGTGCGCGGCATTGAACGCATTGGCGGCTTGGGAGGGAAATCGGATATCCTGGCACAGAACCAGGTCTATTTCGGCGACCCGGCGCACTACAAGGTCACGCTCAAACGGGTCCGCGAGGCCTCGGCTCAAAACCTGTTGAACACGGCCAAGCAGTGGCTTTCCGACGGCGTCTACATTCTCGAGGTCCATCCTTTCCCACAGTACAAGACACTAACATCCAACGTGGACCGCAAGAAGCTGCCTGAACCCGGCGCGGCTCCTGAGGTGAAGTTTCCTGATCTGCGGCGCGCCACGCTTTCGAACGGAATGAAAGTCATTCTGGCCGAGCGTCACTCGATCCCGGTGGTGAACCTGAGCCTGCTGGTGGATGCGGGCTACGCGGCGGATCAATTTGCAACTCCCGGAACCGCCAAGCTGGCCATGGCTATGCTCGACGAAGGGACGAAGACGAGAACGTCGCTCCAGATCAGCGAAGAACTGGCGCTACTGGGCGCCAATCTGGCCAGTGGATCGAACCTGGATGTTTCAACGGTCTCGCTGTCTGCGTTGAAGGCGAATCTGGACGCGTCACTGGATATTTTCGCGGACGTGCTATTGAACCCCTCCTTCCCTGAAGCTGACTTCAAGCGGTTGCAGAAGCAGCAACTCGATGGCATCCAGGCGGAGAAGGCCCAGCCTGTCCAGATGGCGTTGCGCGTGTTCCCCCAGTATCTGTACGGTAAGAATCATGCC
The DNA here is from genome assembly GCA_022616615.1 of Acidobacteriota bacterium. Lineage (GTDB taxonomy): Bacteria > Acidobacteriota > Terriglobia > Versatilivoradales > Versatilivoraceae > VFZK01. The sequence continues at coordinate 8,680 of JAKEER010000276.1, read as the reverse complement.
TATGGCAATCCGCTGACCGGCTCAGGAACCGAAGCCACGGTTTCGAAGCTGATGCGCGCTGACGTCGAGAGATTCCACCAGACCTGGTTCAAGGCCAATAACGCGACGCTCGTGATTGTCGGCGGCGCGACGCTCAGCGAGATGACGCCCAAGCTGGAGCGGTTGTTCAAGGATTGGCAGAAAGGCGAGGTCCCGAAAAAGAACGTCAGCCAAGTTGCCCATCAGGCCAAGCCGGTAGTTTACCTGATGGACCGCCCTGGCTCGCTCCAATCGATCATCTTCGCTGGCCACATCGCTCCGCCTAAAGCGAACCCAGACGAGATCGCCATCGAGACGATGAACAACATTCTGGGCGGTACGTTCACATCGCGCGTCAACATGAACCTGCGCGAAGACAAGCATTGGTCGTATGCAGCGTTCACGGTGTTGCCGGGAACGCGCGGCCAACGGCCCTTCTTTGCTTATGCGCCGGTGCAAACAGACAAGACCAAGGAATCGGTGGCTGAACTAGGCAAGGAACTTCGCGAGGTGCTCGATAAGCGGCCAATCACCGATGAGGAAACCGCCAAGGCCGTCAGCAACCAGACTTTGGAATTGCCGGGCTCATGGGAAACAATGGACGCGATCGTCGCATCGATTGCCAATATCGTTCGCTTTGGGTTTCCGGATACTTACTATCAGACTTACGCAGAGAAGATTCGCCAGCTCAAGACGGCTCAACTCTCGGCCGCAGCCCACAAACTGCTTGCACCCGACAAGCTGGTTTGGGTGATCGTTGGCGACCGCTCCAAGATTGAAGCGGGTATTCGCGAACTGAACCTGGGAGAGATTCATCTGATCGACAGCGACGGGAATCCTGTGTCGTAAGCACTGTAATTACGAATTGCCGTACTAAGGCTCTAAAAAATGCCTAAACTTATTCCCACTTTACTATTCTGCTTGGCGTCCGTTTGCCTCTCCACTGAAGCTGCCACCATCACGTGTATTGCCGGCTGCGGAGACGGTTCGGAGAGCACAGCCCGTGGCGCAAAGTTCGTCGAGCCCTTTGCCGTTGCTTTCGACAGTCAGGGCAACTGGTATGTCTGCGAACACAAAGGCGAGCGCATCGTTCGCATCGATACTTCTGGCAATGCGAGCATCCTCGCCGGAACAGGAACGCCGGGCTACTCCGGAGACGGCAAGGCAGCTCGAGAAGCAACTATGTTTGATCCTCACGGTATCGTCATCGCTTCCGGCCAACAGATATTCGTCGCCGATACGCGCAACCACTGCATTCGGAGAATCGATTTGAAGACTGGAATGATTTCTACTTTGGCGGGAACGGGCAAAGCCGGTTATTTGGGTGATGGCGGTCCTGCCATTAAAGCGGAGTTCAACGGAACGTTTGCGATCGATGTCGATCGCAGAGGACGCAACCTTTACGTGGCCGATTTGGGCAACAGGCGCATCCGCAGGATTGACCTGCAGTCGGGGATCGTTACAACAATTGCCGGAAACGGAGAGAAGGGCGTGCCTCAGGACGGCAGCGTCGCGTCGGCGAGCCCCCTCGCCGACCCACGTGCTGTTGCTGTAGATTCCAAAGGCAATGTTTACGTCCTGGAACGTGGCGGCAATGCGCTGCGCGTCGTGGATGGGAAGGGGAAAGTACGAACTTTAATCGCTCCGGCCAGCAGCATCAGTTCTACCCATTCAACCGTCGCCAAGATTGAGCCGGATCTGAACGGCCCAAAGCATCTCTGTGTGGACCGGCACGACAAAGTGATCATCGCCGACGCAGAGAACCATCTCATCCGTACGTACGATCCCAAAACGGGCAAGACCATGACGATTGCGGGAACCGGCCAGTCCGGCAAGGAGATCGCCACCAATGACCCGCTGAAAACCCAGCTGAATCGCCCACACGGCGTATTCGTTCATCCGTCAGGGGCTCTCTATATTTCCGACAGCTACAATCATCGGATTTTGAAGTTGACGGGATGGTAAGTAAGGGTCTCCACTGCAGATCTACACCAAGGAAATTCCCGACAGCGTCCGCGCCGCAGTGGAAGAACTGAGCCTGCGGCTTTTCCCTCAGACGAAGCAACCGGAGCTGAACCAGGCCGCAGGAGGAAGATTGAATTGAACTGCTCGATCTGCTGGATCGATTTGGAAGAATGGAGAAGGGCTCAGGGGCTTGAACGGCTGTCTCAATCGGGCTGTTTTTGGGGCTGTCGAGTTTTGGTCCCCTTTTGATGCCCTGCCGTTTTGTAACATGGTGGGCGCGACCGGGATCGAACCGATGACCTCTACCGTGTCAAGGTAGCGCTCGTACCAACTGAGCTACGCGCCCAAGTTACCGGGAAAGATACTGAAAGGCTGAGAGGCTGTCAACAGCATAGCACTATCAAGTGCGACTGCGGCAAGTGTTTAGGTCATGGTCTCTTGAAGGCGTCGACAGTTAGTTGCTTCAGATCCCTCTCTGTGAGGTGTAGAAACCATTCCATCAACTGCCACTGGAACAGCGAGTGTGTGCCTGAGCAAATCGGTTTCGCGCAACCGATAGATCATTCGGCTGGGTGACAACTTCTCTTGGGGGGATGGGCACAACCGAGAACATTCCATATTGACAAAGAAGTTACCGTATAGATAATTCATACTAAAGGTTTCGGGTCGCAATCGTGTGCGGGCCTTAGAACCGGACGGCGCTCGAGTGGAGCAGGTCTAATGAAACAGCATGTCGACCTCAGGTTCTTAGTGGTCTTTTCGGGGAACCAAAAGGACGTTTGGATATGAACTTGACTCCTTTGCAATTCTCAGTGCTTTCAAAGACCGACCTGCTCACGCTTAGCGAGTATGGTCGGCTTTTGTTTTTGGAGCGTCTTTGGCTCCGCTAAGCTTCAGCCGGTGCTGCGATTCAGAGTTCAGATGAGAAGCACCTCGGGGTCGTGCATCACGCGATTCGTTTGTGACGCATAAAAGAAAGCTATGCAAAGCACTCTCCTTTTGAATGCCTCGTTTGAGCCGCTTAAGATCATCAGTTGGCAGCGAGCCATCACCTTGCTGTTTGCGGGCAAGGTTGAAGTTATCGAGGAGTATTCGAAGGAAATTCATAGTGTCACATTCTCGGTAAAGCTTCCCTCCATTCTGCGCTTGTTGAAGTATGTGAAAGTCAAGAAGAGCCGAATCGTCAAGTTCTCGCGAGCTAACATCTATGCGCGCGATAAGTATACCTGCCAGTATTGCAGCACGGCTTTCCGGAGCGAAGAACTGACTTTCGACCACGTCATCCCGGTTTCACGAGGCGGAACCAAGAGCTGGGAAAACATTGTTACCTCCTGCATTGATTGCAATCGAAGGAAGGGCGGCCAGATGCCGAGCGAGGCGGGGATGAGACTCATTCAGAAACCAACCGAGCCCCGCTGGGTGCCCAGTCTCAGCCTGACTCTGGTCTTCAAGAATGCCCCAGAAAGCTGGCGCGATTACCTTTACTGGAATGTTGAGCTGGACACGTAGCAGGTGTCTTTTGGCGGGCGGAAAACGGCCGCCCCGGTGAGGGATCTAAAGATGTTCAGGCATTCGCCCTCTTGACGTCTTTGCCAAGCAAGGCGCGGTCAATCAATTCCTCCACCTTTCCTTCCGCCAGGTTCCAAACCGTGGCGACTTCGCTGATCAAAAGGTAACGGGCGCGATCGAGCATCTTCTTCTCCCGAAACGAAAGAATGCGCGTGTGGCTCAAGCTGTGAAGGCTCTTGAACACATCGGCTACATCAAAAATGCAGCCGGTCCGCATTTTCTCCGAGTTTTCCTTGAAGCGATTCTTCCAATCGGCTGCGCAAGCCACCTGTGACTTTCGCAAGTGCTCAAAGACTTTGTTGACAACTTCTTTCTTGATCAGCTTTCTGAGACCAACATCTCCAATGTTAGATGTCGGAATCATGACCATCATGCTGTTCGACACAATCTTAAGTTGGTAGAAGGATTCCTGGCGTCCGGAAACTTCGCGCTGGTTAATCTTTTCGATAACTCCGACCCCGTGATTGGGGTAGATCACTTTTTCTCCGACGGAAAAACTCATGGGTCCCTGCTGTGGTGTGTTTAGACTTTTTTGAGAAGATCAGAATCCGACTTATCAGGTGTGTACTCAAACATTCTAAGGAACTAATGCCTTTGGAGTCAACCCAAAACTCCAGTGATGCGGGATTTCTTGCGTTGGGTGCGGGCCGAGCGGTGTCGGCCCTGTTGCTGGCCGAGGCTCGTCGTCAGCTCGCCCAACCGGCTGGCAAGACGCGCTACCTCATCAGGTCAAGGTTCCACTCCGCTCGGCCACGGCCTAACGGAGCTTGGCACGCACAGCAGCAGACCTTGCAGCTTCCTCTGACAAGTGATGTGCTTCATCATTCCCGTGGCCTCGCACCGCAGGCTCCCGTCAAAGTCGCGTAAATCGTTGAGTTGCGACAGAGCCCTTACTGACGCGCGGGCTACTGACTTGAGCGTCCGACTTGTTCAGTAGCCCGACCGTAAGGGAGGGCTCACGACTTTGACCGAACCCTGCCTCGCACCGAGAGAGTTCTTGACAAGAGCTTTTCCGTGAGGCTAAGTTAACTTCGAATTTTGCGATCCAGGTCTTTCCTGATCGATCTCACAGAACCCCTCGTCAGCCCCAGAACGGTCCCCGTCCGACTTCCCTGAAAGGTATTCTGAGAAAAATGAAAGTTGTTGTGCTCTCGGCCTCCCGTCACAAGAACTGCACTTTGAAGGATGTGGCTGGAGGCTACGGAACTGTTTTCACGGTTGGCAACTCCTGGTTCGCGCGACTTCTGGAGATTGCCAAGCGCCGCATTGCCAGCATACCAAGTGTTACCGCCGCCTACCTGCAATCCATTCTCGAATCCCAGGGTGCGGAAGTCGCCATTAAGCACAACGAGCTGGAACCTGCTGATCTTTATCTGATCGCTTCATCCATTACAGACTGCAATTACGAGAAAGAGCTGGGGCGGCAAGCCAAGAAGCGTTTCGGCGCCAAGGTGGGCTATTTCGGAACGTTCGCCGCAACGGTTCCTGAGTTCTATTCAGAAGCGGGCGACTTCGTCGTCAAGAGCGAAATTGAAAACATCGCCGCCGATCTGGCGAAGGGCCAGATTCGGTCAGGAGTGGTGGACGCCGGTTTCGTTCCAGATTTGAACCAGCTTCCTTTCCCCAACTGGGATCAATTCACTCTCCGCAAGTACAAGTATTCGATCGTCACCGCCCGCGGCATCACGCTGCCGATGCTCTCCAGCCGCGGCTGTCCTTATACCTGCGGTTATTGCCCCTACCTGGTCAATTCCCGCTACCGGGTGCGGCAGCCTGAGAATGTTTTGGAAGAGATTGAGTATCTGGTGCGGCGCTATGGCGTCCGCGGCATTTCGTTTCGCGATCCAATGTTCACCTTTCATCGGGGACGGGCCATGAAGATTGCGGATCTAGTCCTTTCCAAAGGCTTGAACATTCGTTTTGGCATCGAAACCAGAACGGACAAGCTGGACGAGGAACAACTGCGCCTTCTGCATCGTGCCGGTTTGCGTTCGCTCGAAATCGGCATTGAGTCTGCCAACGAAGAAATGTTGTTGGAGAATTTGAGGAAAGCCCCAGGCAAAGAGCAGCAAGAAACGATCATTGATCTTTGCCATCGTCTTGGCATCCGCGTCATCGCCAATTACATTCTGGGCCTCTCAAACGACACGGTGGAGGGGGTGCGTCGGACCATTGCGTATGCGAAAAAGCTGAATACCTTTGCAATTCAGTTTACGGTGACGACTCCCTATCCCGGGACGCTCCTGTACGAATCTCTGAAGGAACACATCTTTGAGGAAGACTGGGAGAAGTTCAACGGCTGGACGAATGTTTATACCCACCCGACGATGACTTCGGAAGAGCTGCACCATCTGCGTGAGGAGGCGTATGTGTCGTATCACCTCCGCCCGCGCTATGTTTGGCGGTTTTTAATTTCAACGGTCCTCCGAGGGCTGCCTTTGCCGAATGTTGCGCGCTAACAGGCCCCTATGCGAAAGACGAAGATTGTTGCCACCGTAGGCCCCGCCTCCCGTTCTGAAGACAAGCTGCGCGAGCTGATTGCCACTGGGGTAGACGTCTTCCGTCTCAACATGTCGCACGGGGATCAGGCCGGGCATCAGCAGGTGATCGATTCCATACGCCGGATGGCATTCGAGGAGTCACTTTCCACCGCCATTCTGGCCGATCTGCAGGGACCTAAGATTCGACTCGGAACCTTTCGGAGTGGCGAACCGGTGCAACTGCAGGCCAATCAGCGATTCGTGCTGACAACGTATGAGCTGGAAGGCACAGCTGAGGGTGCTAGTATCTCGTACAAAGCGCTGCCTCAGGAGGTTCGGCCCGGCGAGCGCATTCTGGTCGACGATGGCTTGATTGAGTTACGCGTTGAATCGGTGACGCCGAATGAAGTGGTGACGCGCGCAGTTTATGGGGGATTTCTCAAAGACCGGAAGGGCGTCAACTTTCCCGACTCGCAGCTGTCCGTGCCTGCCGTGACCCAGAAGGATCTAGCCGACATCGCCTTCGCGGTCAGAAACGAAGTGGACTACCTTGCTCTGTCTTTTGTCCGCCAAGCGGCCGACGTGGCCAAGGTACGCGAGATTGTCTCAAGCCATGACGAAAAACACCGCTCCCTTCCGATTATCGCGAAGATCGAAAAGCCACAGGCACTAGAGGATATTGAAAGAATCCTGGCTGTCGCTGACGGCATCATGGTCGCCCGTGGAGACCTTGGTGTGGAAGTGCCGGCTGAACGCGTCCCCTTGATTCAAAAAGATCTGATCGCTGCTGCCATCAAAGTTGCCAAGCCGGTGATTACCGCGACGCAGATGCTCGAGTCCATGACACAGACGCCGCGCCCCACCCGGGCTGAGGCCTCTGATGTGGCGAACGCGATTCTCGATGGGACCGACGCCATCATGCTGTCGGCCGAAACGGCGAGCGGACGATTTCCCGTGGAGGCTGTCCGGACGATGAACCGGATCGCCGAGTACACCGAAGCGTCTTCGAAGTCCTACTCCCGTTTTCACGACGGCCGCGACACTTACGGCTATCTGCCCACCTTTGCCCACAGCGTCTGCCGGGCCGCCATCAGCGCTGCAGACCAGCTTGAGGCGAAGAAGATTATCGTTTTCACGGAATCGGGCGCCACGGCCAGTATCCTGTCAAGCCTTCGTCCGACCCCGATGATTCTCGCTTTCACGCCGCGCAGGGATGTCTATCACCGGCTGAGCCTGCTGCGCGGCGTTATTCCCGTGATGATGGACCACGTCCCCGATTCAGACACCCTGATCCGCACTGGAGATGAGATTCTCATTCAGCGGCAGCTCGCAACCCGCCTGGAAACAGTCATCATCGTCGCCGGGGTGATGAACGTCAGCGGCGCCACCAACATGATGAAGATTCACCGCGTGGACGAAAGTTAACGCTGAGATTCCCCAATGGTAACCCCATCAGTAATCTCCAGATTTTTTTCAAAAAAAAGACTTGACTCTGTCTAGAATAAACTGTAGTTTCTGAAATGACAGAAATGGCTGTCACATATGATTCATCTGACTTCCACCATGAAAAAGCTCATTCTCCACTGGGGAGAAATGGGAACGCGGTGGGGCATTAACCGCACGATGGCCCAGATCCATGCCCTGCTCTATCTGTCGCCAGCGCCTTTGCATGCCGAGGAAATGGCCGCGACGCTTTCGGTTGCCCGGTCCAATGTCAGCAACAGCCTGCGGGAGTTGCAAAACTGGGGGATTGTCAAAGTGACTCACGTCCTGGGCGACCGTCGAGACCATTTCGAGTCCATGAAGGACGTCTGGGAAATGTTTCGCATCGTCTTGGCCGAGCGCAAGAAACGGGAACTGGATCCCACACTCGCCATGCTGCGCGAATGCCTCGCCGAAGCGCAAAAAGAAAGGCATCCCGACAAGCACACTCAGGAGCGACTTACGGAATTTCTTCACTTTTTCGAAACGATGAGCTCTTGTTATGAACAGTTGCGACAGGTCCCGACCCCGGCGCTCATTCAGATGATCAAAACCAGCGACAAGGTCCGTAAACTGCTGGGGCTCGCCGCTAAGTAACAGAGAAAAAATTTTGCCTGCTAAGTTCTGTTATGACTGACATTAACGACAGTAGACGATGCTTGCCGAGAACATCACTTCGATGGACTTTGGGCCTCACTTTGCGGGAAACAGGGCGCCTCGCCGTCGCCTTGGTTTGGTTGCACCAAGGCCTGTGGCACAAGATTCTAGTCATGTCGCCTTCCCACCGGGCAGTCCTGGGGAGTGTCCCTTTTCTTTCTGGAAGATTGAGTGGACTCGCAACGGCCGGAATTGGAATTGTCGAGACCATCCTGGCGATTTGGGTGCTCTCGAACCGCAAAGCACGATTAGCCGGCCTGGCGCAGACCTTTCTCTTGATTGTGATGAACGCAGGTGGACTGGTCTGGGGGGCCGACTCGATTCCTGACCCAGTGGGCATGGTTACCCAGAACCTCGTGTTTCTGACGCTGGTTTGGACGGTTACTACAGAGGAATCTGCTGACGGGTCAAAGGAGAATACCCATGCTGTTGGTTGAGAAAGAGAAAACACCTTGGGAGAACGGAAGGCTGGATGCTTTTGCCGGCCGTCCCAAACTGCTCTTCGGAAG
>JAKEER010000275.1 GCA_022616615.1 Acidobacteriota bacterium | reverse complement strand
GATCACTAACACGGGTGACAGTCAACTGGATCTCGGCGGGTGGAAACTCGTAAGCCTTGAAGGCAATCAGCAATTCACATTCGCTGATGGAACCAGACTCGCGCCTGGGGAGTCGATCATCGTCACCTCGGGACGCAATGCCAGGCATCAACCGCCGAGTATCTTGAAATGGGACACGAGGTACTTCTGGGCCAATGACGGCGATCGCGCTGAGCTGCGCGACGGGTCGGGAACCGTAGTGGCCGCCGCAGAATAGATGAACAGGGTACGACGACGAGGAAGAGTTCCAGAAACTTGTCGCCAAGTAGACTGGGCGTTCCGACGCCACCAAGAGCAAACACTGAACCTCCCCGACAAATGTTCACTTGCTTGGTAAACAGAGCAGGGCTGACCCGCCCGTAGGGCTCCCACTCGCCTTTGTAAGCTTCCCAGACAATTCAGTCCATCTCAAGGAGGAAACCATGCGTTTGCAAAGACTGCTGTGTCTGATGCTAGTTGTTCTCGTTGGAATCGCAGCCCCTGTTGGCGTGTTGCTCACCTGTGAGGCACCGGCCTTCCGGGCAGACGGAGGAGCACCCCCGCCGCCCATCCCTCCGCCTCCGATCCCGGGCAACTGCTGACGAGTCTGCGTACTTGGGGAGGGCTCTAACCAGCCCTCCCCTATTTTTTTATGCTAGCATTTCGCCGGATAAGTGGGGTGACATGTTCTCCCAGATAATCTGGTGGGTGACGAACCTCCTAATTGCGTTTCTTCTCGTACGCGCGCTTTCAGCGAGGCTCTTTATCAAGTACCCGGTGTTCTACTCCTACCTGACTTATGTCTTGATCGAGTCTCTCATCCGCTTCTACTTCTTCGTTTTCCGCCCAGGACTGTACGAGGACGTTTATTGGAATACCCAGTTTCTCAGCGTGGCGCTGGGCTACTGTGTCATCTATGAGATTTACACCCAAGCACTGGCCAGCTACGCAGGGGTCAGCCGTCTCGCAAGGGTCCTGCTCCTGACCGTCTTCGTCGTGATCGTTAGCAAGGTTCTCGCCACAAGTGTGGGCGAGCATGCACTGCTTCCGGCTGAGGTTCCCGCCCTCCTTGAGCGTGACCTCCGCGCCGCACAAGCGGCCCTCCTTGCGGCCATTGTCTGCTTGCTCGTCTACTATGCCATTCCTGTCGGAATCAATGTCCGGGGAATGGTCATCGGATACGGTGTATTCGTCGCGGCCAGCGTCGTCAGCCTCACCCTCAGGTCGCATTTCGGAATAGACTTTCAGTCTGTGTGGCAGTACTTTCAGCCTGCGGCCTACCTTCTTACACTGACAGTCTGGTGTGCCAGCCTCTGGTCCTATCAACCCAACCCGCAGCCGTGGGATGATGTGGAACTCGAAGGCGACTACGAGTGGCTGGCCGTCCGAACATCCACTGCCGTTTCCAAAGCGCGCGGTTACTTGGTCAGGGCGCTCAGACCATGAATGAGACGATCCTACTGATCTCCATAGGCCTGGTCTTTCTCATACTCCTTCTTCTTTGGACGCGCCGCGGCGCAGGTGCGGCTGCCGAGGAACGGGACGCAGCGGCTGCTCGCGATGCACTAGTGACCTTGAACCTGGGGATGCCGCCCCGCGCACTTGCACAGCGGATTTTTTCGCCGGACGACTGGCTCTTCGTCACTTCGCACACTCCGAGCCGGATTCAGCGGGTCTTCTTGGAGGAGAGGACCAAGGTAGCCTTGAAGTGGTTGGACTGCACAGTTCTGAATGTTGGGGAAGTCATCGAGATGCACAAAAGAGCTGTCCGCCAACGCAAGACGCTACTCGCCAGAGTCGAGCTGAAGCTTGCAATCAACCATGCCGCGTTTCTTCTTTTCTGCACCTTCATCCGCATGCTCATGCGCTGGCAGGGGCCTTTTCTACCAGGCAAGCTGATCGGTTATGCGATGACCTTTGCGGAGCAGGTTTCTATCCTGGCAACTCGACTGACGGTTGTATTGGAGCAAAGAGCGCTGGGCAATCACGGCACCTTCGACAAATAGGAAACAGATCTCAAAGGCGGGTCTCAATGAGCATTCCTTTGAGGCGCATAGATGTAATAAAGGCAGTGGATGACCTTAAGGACCGAACTCTGGCCTCCATACCTGGAGAACTAGGGCGACTTGTGTACCTTGCTTCGACTAGGGACTATAACAGCGGCAGATACGTCCACGAAGGGCTGGCTTGGAGCTTCACGGATGAGGTCGCACGGGAAGCGCTGGCTACCTGTCATCAAGAGGTTTTTGAAAAGCTGTTGTTCAGCCCCTTGGAAGAATTGACCAATGAGCTGGCTAGCTATTTCAGGACAACCGGGGAAAGAACCGAGGAAACTCTGCTCGCCTGGAGCAGGCTCGAGCCCTATCGCTTAATCGTTCCACTTAAGTGCTCTCGGCTGGCTGCCGACCTGTTCGTTTCCAACATCAAGGTCGCCTTGGCAATCTTGGGGGATCGCCTGTCGCAGTACCGTCAACCAACCGCATAGCGACAGCGGTTACACGGCCGACAACCTCGGCCTCTGTCGGATAGACATACTCGCTCACGGACGCGGGCGAGAGAGGGTGAGGTATCAGGGTAAGCCTGTTTCCATGAAGCTCGCACCACGAACATGCGTATCCGTCTCGGAACTCCACAAAGTAGATGGGTCTGTCAAACTCGGTCCGCCAAGGCAGCTTCTTGACCTTGTTCTGACGCTCATCGATTTGCACGAAAGAGCCAGGCCGAATCAAAGGGTACAGCGTGTAGTCACGGAGGCCGATGTATCCGTACATCCTGTGCCTGATATCCAGGTGTTGAATGATTGCGATCGGAACCTCGCCCCACACCTCCACCATTCTCGACAACAAATTCGTCCTCTCCGGCGCGGTTCCGGGATCGAGTCTCACCGGAAAGCTAACAATCCGTTCTTTGTCGTAGACCTCTAACCTTGCCGGGTAAGTTCTCTGCAACGGGGTCAAGTGCTGGTACTTGCCCATCTTCTCCAAATCCACGCCGTAGAGCAGCAAGAGATCCGTGAACTTCATTCTGTAGATGACCGCCAAGCTGTAAAGCTTGTGGATGCTGGGCGTAGAGTTGCTGTTGTTTTCTACCTGCGTCAACCAACCATTTGAGATGCAGAATTCTTCATTGCCTTCGGTCTCTGCGATCTTGCGGCTGTTCTCTTCGACTTCGCGCGTGGTTATTTGCAGTCGCCGACGAATGTCCTTGAGACCCTCCCCTGGACGCATTTTCGCCCTCCCCTTGGCAGGAACAAGAATCTGGCCGAAGTATAGCCCGGCGTGCTTCGGAAAGAAAGCAAGAAAGAAACGCCTGAGGGCCAGGAGGCTTCTGGAGGAACTCAGGGAGGCAAACGAGGCGCTGGCAGAGCTTTTTCACTTGCCTCCCTACAATCGATGACCCTGCTACTCTGAAAACGCTTTGCTTCCAGAGGATCTCGCTCCGAAGGTCTCCAACCGAAGGGCAAGACTGCTTGGAAAACCAAGCGCAGCACGCTTTCCGGAGGAACGAAAGTCCGGCGTACTAACATGCAGAGAAGCGCTGGACACTCGGGCGGGGGCAAGCCGTGAGTAGCAGAAAGAGCTAGCCCTTTCTTTGGCTGCCTAAAGGCCCAAGACAAGGGGGGTAACGCAACCGTGCGCTTTCCGTCCTTCTCGCACTGGAAACTAGTAACCACGGCCTTGCTGCTTCTCGTTGTTCCCTTTGGAATTCTTTCCTACATCTATGTGGAAACCAAAAGGGTGTATTTCACGCAGCGCAATTTTCGGCTTTTGGGGCTGATGGCCGACCACCTCCGCCTGAGAACGGAGAACATTGGGAGCAGCGCTCTCCCCAATGCCGTTCGGGAAGCGAAGAAACACTACAGTGCTTATCCTACCGAGAACGAGATGTCTGGCGAGGAATGCCTGGTCATTGACGGAAAAGACTTTCCCCACCCTAGCCCGAAAGACCTTAAGCGGCAGTATCTCGCCACTAGAAGCCTGATCGCGCTGGTGCCGGGCTTGGCACTGGAATGCGTCACGGTCTCAAAGCCCGCTTCTCAACCACTGACGCTGATCCGTCCTGGAACGGCGGAGGGATCCTTCCGGGTGCAGTTCACCTACCACAGTTCCGGCAATCAGAAATACGCCCTCAAGGTTCGTGCCCACATCAGCATGGAGGAATTGCTCGGGTCCGCGGGAGAGGACACATTTGACCACCTGCTCGTGGCGGATCGCTCCGGCCGCGTGATCTACCAGGATGGAGCAACTGTGGCGCCGGTGTTGCAGCTGGACAAACTGCTGCGCAGCAAGGTCGGGATGGCGCCTCCGTCCGGCAACTCCTCAATAGAGACAACGGACTCGGTAACATCCAGCTGGGAGAACGCCCGCGAATCCTCAGGCTTGTACGCCGTGGAGCTCGCCGGCACGGAATATCTGCTGTTCTTGCAGCCCCTGCAGATAGCGCTTGCAAGTGAAGCGTCGGATGCGGCCACCACT
>JAKEER010000274.1 GCA_022616615.1 Acidobacteriota bacterium | reverse complement strand
GACTGGACATTTTTTCCGGTCTTTCGCACGGCTTTTCGGTTGTTGTGAGCGCGGTCTGTGTAGAGCCGTAACCAAACAAGCGTTTCGCTGGCGGAACGCACGGACTCGACACGAAGCGTGCGTTTCCCTGGGAGCGCGGGCGTCCCGCCCGCCTCGGAGCGGCCGGAGGCCGCGCCGATGGCCTGCGGCCACAATTGCGGACGAGACGCCTAGCGAGACGCCCGCGCTCCCAGGATGGGCTTCGCCACTCCAAAAAATGTCCAATCTCCAGAAGTCTTAACAAGGGGGGATAGCGGTTTCGCGGAAACCGCGCGGGGGGTTATCGGGGGTTATCGGGCCTCAATTTCGCGAACCTGTCCGCACAACCCCCAAGGCCTACGACCTTTGCCCTGTTGTTGCTCTCCCCCGCTTGGGCTGACGCTTGAGTTTACGCAACCTTGTCTTGTTGTTGCAGATTCATTTTGCAGAGAGGGCAGACTGCCGTTACACTTACGAAGCTGCCTGGATCCTGCAAGGACCGGGACAGTGAGTCAATGAGGAGCGTGAAAACCCGGCTAACCTGGCGCGATGAAGGATGGGCGCCTGTTAGCGGGTGTCAAGCCACCGTACTCCAAATATATATCTTCAAGGAGCGTATCTCATGAGCGCTACCACTCCGGAAGGCCCCCGCAGAATCACTCCTCCGCTGCTTCTCGCCAAGAAGTACCGCCACGAGAAAATTGTCTGTCTAACCGCCAACGACTATCCACTGGCGCGCATTTTGGATGAGGCCGGCTTGGACCTGTTGCTGGCGGGAGATTCGCTCGGCATGACCCGGCTAGGCTACCAATCTACGCTTCCGGTCACTCTCAGTGAGATGCTCATTCACCTGAAAGCAGCCCGGCGAGCCGTAACGCGGGCTTTGCTCGTCGCTGACCTGCCCTTTGGTTCTTATCAAGTCGATACGAAGTCAGCTCTGGAAAGCGCCTTGGTTCTGGTTAAGGAAGGCGGCGCTGAAGCCGTCAAACTGGAGGGTGGGCATCGCTATGCCCGTCGCGTCGAACACCTGGTTGCTGCAGGCATTCCGGTGATGGGTCACATCGGCTTGCTGCCGCAGTCCGTGCGGGTAATGGGCGGCTACAAGGTGCAGGGGAAAACAAGTGAGTCTGCCGAGGCTCTCCTGAGAGACGCCTTAGCTTTGCAACGTGCAGGCGCTTTCGCGCTTGTTTTGGAAGGGATGGCTCAGGAGGTGGCGCGGGAGATCACCCAGGCACTGGAGATTCCGACGATCGGCATTGGAGCGGGCATTCACTGTGACGGCCAGATCCTGGTGACAGAAGATTTGCTCGGCCTGGGCTTTGGCAGGAAGCCAAGATTCGTCCGGCAGTATCTCAACCTGACCCAGCTCGTTTCGAACGCGGTGCGCCAGTTTAAGGAAGACTGTGCCGCGGAACGTTTTCCATCTACCGAAGAGGCTTACCACGCGGACAATACGCTCGATCCGGTCCTGGCGGTGAACCAGCATGCAGATCGTTAGAACCATTGCCGAGTTCAAGGTCTTGCGCTCCGACTGGGCTGATCAGAATCTGACAGTATCTTTGGTGCCCACGATGGGTGCGCTTCATGCCGGCCACCTTAGCCTCCTGGGTCCGGCCAGGATGGCCGATCGCCTAGTGGTTTCTATCTTCGTCAATCCCACGCAGTTCGGACCCAACGAAGACCTTCTTCACTATCCCAGGCCACTGGAGCAGGATCTTTCGTTGCTCGAGCGAAATGGAGTCGATGCAGTTTTTCTTCCGGCGGCATCAGAAATCTATCCAGCAGGATACCGTACTCTTGTTGCGGTGGATGAGCTGAGTTCCAGGCTGTGCGGAGTCTCGCGTCCATCGCACTTTCGCGGCGTGGCAACAGTTGTTCTCAAGCTCTTCAACATTATCCAACCTCAGTGGGCTGTCTTCGGCCAGAAGGATGCGCAGCAAACCGTCATCCTTCGCCGCATGGTTCAAGATCTGAATCTCGACGTGGAGGTGATCGTGCAACCCATTGTGCGGGAGATTGACGGTTTGGCCTTGAGTTCAAGAAACCAATACCTGAATGTCGCGGAAAGAAAGGCAGCAACCATTTTGTTTCGCAGTTTAGAATTTGCCCAGCAGGCTTTGACTCAGGGGGAAAGCAAGACAGATGTCTTGGTGAGTGGTGTGCGTCAACTCATCGGGTCGGAACCGCTGGCCCGGCTAGACTATGCAGAAATTGTAAACGCGGCCGATTTGTCGCCTGTGGAACAGGTTGGCGATAATGCCCTGCTCGCGTTAGCGGTTTTCATTGGCAAGACGCGCCTGATTGACAATGCATTTCTTGGCCGCAACAAGTAAAGCGGAGAGCCTCCTGATACCGAAGCGGTCATCATTTCGCCCCGCTAAGCTCAGCCACTTCCTTCTTTATCATCTCAACGTTAAATCGCCGGATTTCGTCTTCCAGCTCAGCTGGATCGTCTGCGGGCATGAGCCTTCCTCCTGCTGACCGGAATAAGTCGACAACTTTGCGGCATGATAGGAAAATAGAGAAGGACTGTCAAAAGAGGGCGACCGGGATTGTGGCTCGCCCAGGAAGAGGATCTACCGATGAACATCCTGAATCTACTGGCGGGAGGCGCGCTGGTGCTGTCACTGGCCGCATGCAGCGGCACAAAAGGGTTGGAGCAGCCTTTGTGGGCGCAGAAGAAAAAGGTGCCCGGTGTTTCGGGCAACGGTGTCACAATCAAACTCTATTCCACCAAAACGAAAGGATTCATCATGACAAATAAAGTCATCAAGACCGACGCTGAATGGAAAGAACTGCTTACGCCACAGCAGTTTCATGTGACGCGGCAGAAAGGCACCGAGAGGGCTTTTACGGGGGAGTATGACAAGACAAAGGAGAAGGGCGTCTACCAGTGCGTTTGCTGCGGCAACGACCTGTTTAAGTCTCAAACTAAGTTCGATTCGCGTACTGGCTGGCCGAGCTTCTGGGAGCCCGTGGCCAAGGAGAATATCCGCACCGAAACGGACACGAGCCTCTTCATGAAACGGGTGGAAGTCCTATGCGCACGCTGCGACGCCCACCTCGGCCATGTATTCGAGGATGGACCGGCTCCGACAGGCCTGCGATACTGCATGAACTCCGCCGCGCTGAAATTTTCCAAGAATCCATAAGAGCCCAGAAAGCAGAACACTGCAACAACTAACCGCGGAGACGCGGCACAACCTTAGGACCCAGCTAACTCAGATGAACGACGATGGAAGCAATGTCCCATATTTACAAAAGTGATGGCGCCCCCCATTAGACGACCGGCTTCAAGATATGCGCCAGAAACAGTTGACGTTCTTGAATCTCTCCCCGTCTCAGCGGTTTCCTTTCCAGTAGCAGTTCTTCGGCGCTCTAACAGCCTTTGCCATCAGAATCCCTTGATCTGCCGCAAGGCTTCGTAAACTACAATCGCTGCAGCATTGCTTAGGTTGTGGCTGCGCGGTTGCGCACCCCACATCGGAATCTTGATGGCCGTGTCTCGATGTGCGTCGATCACCTCGCGAGGCAAACCGCGGCTTTCGCTTCCGAAAACCAGGTAATCATCCAGAGTGTAACTCACTTCTGTATAGAGGCGCGGGGCCTTGGTGCTGACGTAGAAGAATCGACGGCAGGGCACCGCCTGGTGCAGCGTCTCCAGGTTTTCATGGTAACTGACGTTCAGGAACTCCCAATAGTCGAGACCTGCGCGGCGCAGGTAATAGTTAGAAGTGGAGAAGCCGAGCTTCCCTACCAAGTGCAGGGAACATTCAGTGAGAACACAAAGGCGGGCAATGTTGCCGGTGTTTTGTGGGATTTCGGGTTCAACCAGCACCACGTGCATGGCATTGCGGATGGGGATTTTCGATTGCCGATTTCAGAACGAAATGCAGCGCCCTAATCTAGCCGAAATGGCAGACAGCCAGCGCATCGCACGCTGTCAACTCGATTCATACTCCAAATCCGCAATCCGAAATCGGCAATCCGTAATTCATTTAACCACCAGTGTCGCCTTGCCGATGGCGACATTGCCGGTCGCGTCGTACACGCGCAGTGCGACTGCGTGCTCGCCGGCTTCCAGGTTTCCAGTCTTGATTTCGAACTCTTCAGTCTTTGAATCGACAATTCCGTCGGCAGAGAAGACCATTTCCCAATCTTTGCCATCGAGAGAAACTTCGGCTTTTCGAAGGGCCGAAACCGAATCGGAGGCCTTGAACCTGACCACGGCCGACCGGCTCTGCATCGCCTGATTGGCCACCTGAATCTGTGGTGGCGTGTTGTCGAGGTGAAACAGGGTACTCACGAAGTCAGCTGAGAGGGAAACTGGCTGGGGATTGGATGGGCTGTCGGAAGCTACAACCTTCACCAGATACTTACCATCGGGCAGCGTGTCTGCTTCGAGCGTATAAAACTTATCATCCACGTCTTTCTTCAGCAATCTCCACTCCGATTCCGTTTCGCCCCTGAAGTAAATCGAATAGGTCAATTCGTCGCCATTGTCGTCTTCCGCATCCCAGGAAAATGACTGGGCACCCTTCTGGAACGCCCGTCTCGGCGGAATGGAGGCCGCGGCCGCCTGAGGGATAGCATCGCTCGCGCCCGAAGCCTCGGCTGATCCCTGGTCGACCATAGAAACCGGCGAGCGTGGCGTGGAAAGGCCGGGCACCCGCTGGAAAGCGACTCCGGGCGGCAAAATGCTGATCGCCTTTATTTCCGGCGCCAGGTTTTGCTGCAAATACGGCACTGAGAGCTGTTCCAGGCGGGGAGAATTTTGGTTCGTCGTCGTGAATGCCACTTTGTACTGGACATAGCGTGCCCGTGGGCTCTGGATCGGCTCACCATCCGCCACCGTGTAGGCCTTGGACCAATCGCTCCACGACTTGTCTGGCTTTTTCGTATTTCCTGACCGCGTGTGGATTTTCAGTGAAGCCCCCTCTGGCACGGCGGCGCGCCAGTGGATGCTGCCCCAGGTGGAAACCCCCTGACTGTCCTTCACCTCCGACTCGTAGCTGCCTTGGGTGTTCACCACGCTGCCCAGCCGGTAGATTTTCGCCAGATTGCTCGTGCAGGCGAAGACGTCGGAACCAGAGGGAACAAGTTTCGTCGTCTGCTCTTCCGTCGTTTCTAGCAGCAGGTTGAATTTCTTGTTCGGCTTCAACAGATAGATACGGCCTTTGTTGCCGGTGGAGAATAAGACGCTGTTGTCCGGCCGGAGCTGAAGGCCATAAATCGTCTCAGTGGCTGAAGTCCACAGTGCTTCCACACTGTTGTCGGCAGCAATGCGAAAGATGCCACTCTTCAGGCCTCCGGAATCACGGCGCGACGAGCGGCCCAGGGTTGGCTTGAACGCAGGGGTCTCTTCGACAACCTGCGTCTTCTTGTCTGTCTGACTGGAAAGGGACAGAGACACCGTAACCGAATCGCCCGAGATCAGTTCAGCCCCTGATCCCTTCGACTCAGAGACAGAACCGCCAGCGCCTCCATTGATAGCGACAAAATAGATGGACCCTTTGGAGTCTATCTCAACTTCATGAATCTCACGCATCGTGGAGTCGTAAACCACGAAGGGCTTGCCGTCGGAAGAAATTCGGTAAACATAGCCATCAGGATCACTCCCGGCGACAACGTTGCCGGCTTCATCGATGGCAAGACAAATGATGTTGGACTGTCCGCTGTCGTAGAAGACGTCTCCTTTTCCTTCCTTGCTCACCTTGTAGATCTTGCCTTTGTTTCCGGTTGCTGCGAGCAGATTGCCTTTGCGATCAAATGACATATCCCAAATGAATTTGTCCTCGGGATCGAAGAAGACGCTGGCTTTGCCTTCAGAAGTCACTTTGTAAATCTTGCCGTCCGGCGATGTCGCAACGTATAACGTCTGGTCGGCATCCAGAGCCAACGCCAGCACGTCAAGTTCAGCCGCATCGAAGAAAAGCGATGAGGAGCCATTTCCGTCCACTTTGAAAACTTTGCCGTCGTGTCCCGTTCCAACAAACACGTTCCCTTTGTTATCCACGACCGCCGACCAAATCAGAGCCTGATCCGAGTCGAACACGGAGTCGAACTTTGGCGCGAGCGATAACTGGCCATCAGCGCTCAGCGAAAGGCCTTTCAACGTACCCTTGGAGAAATCGGCAAATGAAGCCGTGTTCCAAAAGATAGTATTTACCGCGAGGCAGGTTCGCGGCAGGCCGAAGGCGGCGCTGACCAGAAGAATGGCAGCAAGGCTTCTCTGTTGAATCATGCAGACTCCTCCGAGAATAGAACCGTGTAGCGCAGACCTGCCGTCTTGTGGCAGGTCTGCGGCAGTTGGCGATGCCGAGAGGAAAAGCCGCAGACCGCTAGCAGCACGGTCTGCGCTACATTCGTTCTGTGCCGTCGCCCGAGGCAGCAGCGGGGACTGCGCCACAATGGAATTCAATCACGCCGCTTGACCGCCCGGCAGAGAAACCCGTTCTCGACACAACGGCAGCAACCACCGAGAGCTGCTTCAATCCACGACCTCGATGGTAAGGCTCCTTTGGCCGCTGATGACGAAGGGCGTCGAGGGCAACTCGTACTCGTAGAGGTTTGAGGATCTCAGAGTTGTGAGACTGCTGCTAGAGGTCCTGTCCGATGTGATGACACTACTGAAGGAGGGCGGCAAGCTGGAGAACTCTTCGCCACGAATCAAGACGGAAGGCTCAGGCCGCTGCAGCCGCACATACACTCGGTCGTTTTTGCGGATGTTGTTGATGGCCCGAATCAACTGGTCGAGGTCGCGAGGCGAGAACGTTTGGCGCAGGGCGCGGTTCTCCACAGCCGTCAGCGTTGAGCCGTCGGCCACCGTCAACTGCAGGGTGCCGCTGGGCATGTCGGCGGGAATGTCGATGGGAAACTTTTCGACGTGCTCGCCTCCGTTAGCCGCGCGGAGGAAAGCTGAGAGGATGACGGTTTCACCCGCTTTGACGTTTTCCCGGTCGGCCCACACCCGGTCGAGCGTGGCGGTCCGCTTCTCGTCAATCGAGGTTATATCCACCGTGACGCTCTCCACAGCTACGTTGTCGAACCCACTGCCTAAAATAAAACTGAGCGGCTGCACCACGGCAAGCGAGGCGAAGACGTGCGAATTGGCCTCGCCCGAGAACCGATTCTCGAATTTCACCTCAGGCTGGCCTTTCACACTGATCTTCCCGGCAACCTGAAGCGTCGCCTCTCCCAGCGCCCGCTCGTTCGAGGTAATCGTGTTGAACACCGTATAGTTCATCAGGAATGGCGTCAGGAACCGGTCGTTGACCACTTCAAACTTGAACGTCTCAAGTTTGTTGCGGCTCGATTTCAGGTTGATGGTTAGTGGAATCAGCTTGGGCAAGACACCGACGGCGCCGTAAAGCCCCTGGGAGCGATCCTGAGTGATGGCGCCAGCCAGTTCTGTTGGAACCGCAATCTTGAAAGAGTTGTTCAAATTCGGAAGCAGCGAAATAACCTTCGCTTTTGAAAAAGGCAACTGCACCGGTCCCACCGAAAGCCAGGGGTGCCCGAAAGCGTAAACCTTGTCGTCCTCTCGATAGGTCACCGTTCCCGTAGCGCTCGCTCCCACACCTAGGTCGCCGCGGATCAACTGCACAGCCAGCGCCGAGCCCGGCTGAATGTCCGCCGTATTGTCTGCGAGCCGGGTTGAGCTGCTGCCGACCGTCATCCCGCCGGCCGGAATCACAGGCATTCCCAAGTGCTGAAACGTATCCTTGAAAAGCTGAGCGGCCTTGGGCGTGAATCCCGAAAGAGAGATCGGCGTGTCAATATAGTTGAAGAACTGGCCGGCAAGCGACTGCAGGTTTGGAGCTGAATTCGAAGAGACCGCAAAGGTTCGCTGCCCCAGCGGGTTCAAGCTTGAGAAGTCAATCGATGGGGTGAACCCCACGGCACGATAAGGCGCGACGACAGAGGCATCTATTTTGATGGGGTCGATACGAATCGGCTCTGCAGGCTTGTCGAAAATATTCACCATCTGCTGGATGGGCGTAATGCCAGCGATGGCTTCTTTTGAGAATGGAAACGAGAACGCCACAGCGCCAATCATCCTGCCGTCAACGTAGACCGGGCTGCCGCTCATGCCGCCCAGGACGCCCGTTCTTTCCAGAGGTCCTCCCGAGAGCTTCGCCAAAATGGCGCTTTGCTTGGGCGCAATGTTCTCGAGCACTCCCAGAATCTCGACCTGAAACTCATCTACCTTGTCGCCCTCGAAGACTGTTCGACCGACACCTTTCATGCCGGGCTTAAGCTCGGAAAGCGGCATGAAGTCGCGCCTCCCCGCCTGAGCCCAGCCTTCGGCGCTCCAGCTAATCGACAGGAGCCCCGCTAGCACGGCAGAAAGCGCGTTCTTGCAGGCTTTGCGACACCGTTCCGAAAAGAAAGTCAAAATGGCATCGTTTCTCATACTGCTCAATCGATATCCTCGTAGAAAAAGCAATGTTGTTGATAAACTGGATCTGAGCTGGATATTGAGGCTCAAACTCGATAGCGCTTAAGAGTATAGCAGAAGAGCCAAAGGCTCTTCAATTTTCAAGAGTCTCAGCGGCGGCCAGGACGCTAACCCGTCAATACCTTTCGACAAAGCTGACGGTTGGTATTAGTCTCCGATGAAAATCCCCGTTCCCTTAGAAGCCCTTAGAAAAGGGGGAAAGAAGGCGAAGCGACGGCGGTCGCGCAGCCAGACGGGGTAGGTGGTCGCGTCGAAGTCACAACCCACCCCAGGTCCTGAAGGCCACTTCCTCTCCCAGGAGGAGATTCGGCTGCGATCTTTTAACCCGGATCATACAGCGCGAAGCGGTGTGGGTGCTCCTCCGAAAATGAAGTTTGGAGTTTAAGCTTTAGCTTGCCTGAAACGGTGGGCAGCCTAAAGGCTGCACTCGAAAACTTGGGCAGCGGGTTGAGGACTGCCTGCCGTGGCTGCTTCCAGAACAAGTTATGCACATACAACTCATCGAGGCTTCCCAAGAAATCACAGCTTTCGTCCTGGCTGGCGGCCAGAGCCGCCGCATGGGAACAGACAAAGCCCTTCTCTGCTACCGCAACGAGCCTCTCATTCAATACCCTATCCGGATGTGCCAGAGCTTCACGCGCGATGTCCGCATCATAGGAGACCCGGCACGGTATTCCTGTTTTGCTCTTCCAGTGATTCCCGACTGTGTAGACTCGCAAGGACCCCTAAGCGGCATCTACACAGCGCTGAAGCATTCTCCCACGCGCCACAGCTCCATTGCCGCCTGCGACATGCCTTTGATGCCTGGCGAGTTTTTCCGGCTGATGTTGCAGAAACTTCCTGGTCCGGACGCGGTTGTGATGCGCTTCAGAGACGGAGCTGTGGAGCCCCTGTGCGGTATTTACTCGTCCGCATGCCTGCCAGCGATTGAGCAAAACCTCGCCAGGGGATGGCTGAAGATTACCGACCTTCTTTCCCAACTTGCGGTGACATACATTGGCGAAGAAGAGCTCCGGCAGAGCGGGCTTTCCAGGAAAATCTTTACAAACGTCAACTCGGCAGACGATCTCAAGCGCTTGGAAGACTGACGGGCCGCGGCGAATTCGTTTCTATTGGTCCAAAATGGGTTGTGCTATAGTGTGGCGCGTTTCGCTGAACCCGCTTAGAGAAGGCTTGCGCGCACACGAATGAATCTGTTCACCAGAATCATCGCCTCGATCCGCTACCCGGAATCAGCTCTCGGGAAAACCCTTCAGCGCATCGTTCCCATCGTCCTGTTGATGATTCTGGTATTGTTCGGCCTCAGCGGATTTGCCACGTACCGAATCGTCGCTCCGACTCGCCTCGCTGAAACTATCGATCCCAGCAGCTTTCTGCTCAGAAACTTTCAATCGCTCCCGTTCCAAGGTTCGGGAGGCCGAAACCTCGAAGGCTGGTTCATTCCCTCAGTACGGGGCGGCCCCGTGGTGTTCCTTTGTCATGGTTATAAGTCCAACCGTTCCGAGCTGCTCACGCTGGCTTCCACGTTCCAAGAGAACGGCTACAACCTGTTCCTCTTCGATTTTCGCGCCCACGGCACGAGTCCTGCCTCTCTCTGCTCACTGGGGATACGGGAAACGGAAGATCTGCTGTCAGCCATCCACACTGTGTCGGCTCGACCCGATGTGGATTCGAATCGCGCCGGAATCTGGGGAGTCAGCCTCGGAGCGTATGTGGCCCTTTCAACTGCTGTCCTGACCGAGAAGGTCAAGACGTTAGTTCTGGACTCTCCTTTCGAAAGCCCGGCACGATTTATCGAGATGCAGACACCGGAGATTTTGGGCGTCGACAACTTCGTGTTCAACAAGTTGGCGCGATTTGGATTTTTCCTGGTAAACCTTCCCAAGACCGCTCCCAGCGGTGAAGCCTTGATCCAGAGCCTGACCTCTCTGAAAGGTCGCGACAAGCTTTTCATTACCAGCGAAGAAGCGCCAACGCTCGAAACCCAGACTTTGAATCTCTTCAACCACACTCCCGAGCCCAAAGAACTCCTCCGCCTCAAGCGCTCGAAAACCAGCATTCTTTACGACGTCGATCGCAAGAACTACGAAAACACGATCGTGGAGTTCTTCAGGGAGCATCTGCCGGTGCGCGGCGGCAAATGAAGACACGTGCCGCTGTCGTCACTCAGTGTTGCTCCTGGTCCTCACTTCTTGGCCATCCTCACAACTTTCTGGTTGAAAAACTGAGTCTGCGACTTCGTCCGGGCCCGCAGCAGTAGCGACTCTGCGTCCACTTCTGGTTCTGTGACTAGAAACAGATCCCCCTTATCCGGATAGACCGCATCGCTCTCGGAATAGATCATCCGGGTGCGGGTGTTGAGATAGAAGTTCAGTCCGTACTCGACGCGCCTCGAAAGCCGATAGACGAAGACGGGCTCTCCGCTGAATCCCTGCTGTCGCAGAATAGCCGCCAGTTGCCGCGACGATTCTAGCGGCTCAACCTGAGGGACAACGCGTTCGGTAGCCAGCAGCACCCCAAGCCCCATCCCTGCCAAATAGACTCCAAATACCGCGCCTGGCTTCCATCGCCACACCAGAAGAATGGCACAACCCCCGATAGCGCCTAAAAGCACCCTGAACGGCGAGAGGAAGGCGCTCAGCTCGCGAGCCAACGCGTCTGCTCCCACCGGCAACGCGAAGCAGAGAGCCAGCATAAGAACGGCTTGAGAGAGAAGGGTCAAACGGCACCCTGGACCTTGGCTCGATTCCAAACTCCAAAGCCGTTCCCATTCTTTGGCCGCCAGCAACGCCAGAGCAGGAAATATTGGCAACACGTAACCTGGCAGCTTGGATCGCGAAAGTGAGAAGAATAACAATGGAAATAACACCCAGGCCCAAAAGAGCGCCGAGGCAGGATCGCCCTTGGATTCTCGCCATCCGCCCCGCATCCACTGCCACGCCGGGCCGGCGATCTGAAATGTCCACGGAAGAAAGGTGGCACACACGACCGGAAGATAGAACCAGAAAGGCTGGGCGTGCTGATAGCGATCGGTGGCGAACCGCGCCAGATTGTGATGGAGCAGAAACTCCTGAACGAAAGGCCATCCGTTGGCACGATAACAGAGCAGATACCAAGGCAACGCCCCGGCCAGGCCTAAAAGTATAGGGCTTGGCCGCAGGAGCCTTCGAAGCTGGTCCCATCGCCTGGCGACCAATAAGAACAAGGCGACGCTGGCGCCCGCAAGCACTAGTCCTACGGGTCCCTTCGCCAATACCGCCAGAGCAAGGAAGATGTAGACCCCGTAAATCCAAGGGGAAGATCGGGCGGGTAACGCAGTGTTTTCATTTATCCTCCGCCCATCCAGCAATAGCCCGAAGTAAAGACAGGACAGGCACATCGTTAGCGCGCTGGTCAGCAGCATGTCTGTCGAGGCTGCCCGCGCCAAGGAAAAATACAGCGGCGACGCAGCCAGGATGAGCGCGGCAGCAATTCCGCAGCGCGCCGAAACCCAATGCCTGCCCACGAAAAAGACAGCGAAAACTCCCAACAGCCCAGCCAGTGCAGAAGGCAGGCGGGCGGCCAGCTCAGAAACCCCCAGCGCCTTGTAGGCTAGCGCTGCCAGCCAATAATAAAGGATGGGTTTCTCAAACCAGGGTTCTCCGTGAAGTCGCGGTGTGACAAAGTCACCGGAAGCGGCCATCTCACGGGCCACTTGCGCGTAGCGAGGTTCGTCGGGGCCGACGAGGCCCAACCCGCCGAGCTGATGAAACAACTGCAAGTAACAAAAAAGAAGAATTGATAGGACGACCAGCAGCTTAAATCTTGTGATGGCCGCCGGGAGAGGAGAGATCAATTCAAAGCGATCGGGTTTGCGAGGTTCCGTCAATAGTAATCGGAACAGGACATGTAATAGCCGCAGCGCGGGCAAAGCAACTTGCAGTGGTTGACCTGCAATTCTACGCCACACTGTGGACAGTACTGGCTGATGTCTTTCTTTTCAGGTTTAGGTTTGGAAAGTTT
>JAKEER010000273.1 GCA_022616615.1 Acidobacteriota bacterium | reverse complement strand
GTGAGCCAGCCGCAGGCCTACAGTCTTGATCTCCAGAATACCCGGGCCTCTGTCGTCAAGCGGTTGGATCTCCCTGTCGATCGTTGCCAAAGCGAAAGGGTATTTCGGATTGCGTTGAATAAGATGGCGCCCGTAGTCCTTGAGGATGCGACCCGTTCGCAAGGAATATTGCTGGGCAATCACTGGCTCCAGAACGTTCCCCCACAGTGCCGCCTCACCGATTTGTTCCGTGTCTTCAACAATCAAACCCGTCTTCTCTGCCCACACCGTATACGCAGACTTGTAAGGATGAACACCAAGAATGGCCGCGGCATCACTGCTGCCGATGCCTTTGCGCCGTTCGGCCAGCCAACGTTCTCTTTCAGTCATGTCGAATCTCCTTTGTCACCTCAAGGAAACCAGCCGCAGACGCACCGCGACCCAACGCGGGTAATCCGCAACGACAGAAGAAACCACGGAGGACACGGGGATTCCTAGCCGCGAATCAACGTGGATGAATGCAGAGTTAGCTGCTTCTTAAGGGGCACGCTGGACAGACCGTTGCTCTGGCTGACATTTGTTACCCTTGTGAGGGCGAGGCCATAGGTCTTAAGCGGGGAATTCGAGACCCCCTGCCGCAAAAAAAGCGCGGCGTCCCCCTTGTAAAGGGGGACAAAGGAGCCGCCACTTGCCAAGCAAATGTAGAAACTCCAGTTTGGCCTGCATGTCAGGGAAATTCATGAGAGCCCGTTCCAATTTGTGACGATCTCGATCTGGTGCTAGGCTTCCCCGGCTTGAAACGAGGAACGATGAACGCACCAGCACCGATTCTGGTAAGAAAAAGAGAAGTGGTTGTCGGTAAGAGGTACGAAGCGGGAAGTGTGGAGTGCACCTTCGCCGGCGGAGGCAGTCTTCGGATCTCAGCCTCTCTGGGGGCGCACGTCAATCCTGGTGATGAAATTCAGTTTTCACTCCCTGACGGCGACTCTGCTCAGGCGCCAGAGCTCTTGATCAGGCGGGGAGCGAGGGAATATCTTTACCAGACCTCCATCGGCTATGTCGCCCGACCCAAGAGCGGCAGGTTCGAGCAAACCTTTGCTTTGGCGGCGATCAGAGATGGCCGCTTGGGTCTTACCTGCCTGCATCTTCCTTGCTCCGCCATCCAGAGTTACTTCTACTCAGGGAATCGCGGCCACGGCTCAGCCAGCCAAACTTCCCTTTACGATCTCATCAGAGCTCGTCCAAATGCGTCTCTTAAAGAGCTACGGCTGGCCTGGAAGCTTCGCGAGTTGGAACTACTGTCAATCGGCGCTCCCTCTGCCCATCGAGCTGCTCTGGCTCGGGCGTTCAACATTCTGTCAATGCCCGAATTGCGCGCCTGTTATAATGCTTCGTTAAACGATCCGAAATCTCCGGTGCTGTTTCCCTTCGCCGGGTTCGGGCTGATCCTGGTTTCAGGGACTCCCATCGACGACCGCTTCTTCGTCCGGCAGATTCTTTCCTTCATTCCTGAGCGGCACGGCCGGCACTTCAAGCTGCCGTTGCGCAAACTTGACTACTCCGCCGACAAGGCGGTCTATCGCGATTCGAGAGTCAAGCTTGAAGTCACCCTGGATCCGCTGCTTCTGCCGCTTGGATTCGAGCCCTCCTGGAACCGCTGGAAACACCTGCTCGAAACGTCTCTCGATGTCCATGCAGAGTTCGTCAAGACCGGAAAGTATCTTCGCAAAGGAAACCAGTGGAAACTAGTCACCTGGGAAACAGCCTTGGGCAAGCCGGATAGAGATCAATCTTCCCGATAACCTGGAAGAGGCCGTGAACACGGCAAAGCATACCTATCGGCGCTTTGGCCAGTACTCGAGCTGGATCGAAGAGATGCGCCAGAGAATTGAGCGGGAACCGATGGAGAAGAGCAGACTGGAGCGGCTTGGCGCTGCCGAAGGAATTCCAAGCGACTTCGAAGTGGCACTCATCAACTGGAAGCCTGACTATGATCGTTACTACTACGAGCAGCTCTTGAAGGGCTCCAGGCGGCTGTTCCTTTTCAAGAACGAATACCTGTTTGAGACAGCCACCGCGATCGTCGTCGAGACCCCACAGGCGGGTCATGCGACCTATCTGTTCTCCGGAGATCTTGAAGCATTCCTGCGTATCTATACCCAAACAACCAAGGAAGCCATTCGCCGCAACCAAGACAACTATGCGGAGCGGCTTGGGTATCTGGGAAGGGTTATTCATGGAAGAAACCGCAACTTGTGGTTGGCAGAAATGAGCAAATTCTTGGGAGGACCAGTGGACCGCAGCCTGGTTTCTAACGGTGAGTAATTCGGAGACGACCTCAGCCACGGTCAACTCGGAGTCTCACTCTGAAACAAGCGAGTCCCTAAATTGCAGCAACCTCTCTTCAAAGTTAGATCTTCCTGGCACGTTCTACTGATCCTGCTCGTCTTGCTTTTCCGAGTTTCCAGCCTTCCAGCCAACCGAACTCTGAGCGGTGTGGTTCACGGTGGTGACACCGTTACTGTCTTTACACCTGAGGGGACCAAACTCCGAGTCCGCTTATTCGGCATCGACGCTCCTGAAGTCTCACACGGCCGAAAACCTAGTCAGCCCTTCGCAGAACAGGCGCAGCAGGCGTTAGAGACGAAGCTTCTCGGCAAAGCGGTGACTTTGGAAGTGATCGAAGTGGACCGGCACCGGCGGATCGTCGGAATTTTGCGAAGCGGTCCCCAGAGCATCAACCGCCAAATGGTTCAGGAAGGATGGGCTTATGGGAATACCTGAAGGGCCGTACACCTCAGAGTTCATCAGCATTGAAAACGAAGCGCGTCGCCACCGCCTGGGATTGCGGGAACAACACAACCCACAGCCGCCCTGGAAATTCCGGCAGGAAATAAAGGCAAACAGTTCTCTCGGCTCGTCCACAGACCTTAAATTGTTTGTCTTGGCCAGGGGGTCGCCGCAGCGTATCTTCTCAATAATCTGGGGGATGTTATGAGGAGTCCCAGGATGCACCAAGATTGAGCGCGTGGGCTTTTTGCTGAATTAACTCAGCCAGAGACGGT
>JAKEER010000272.1 GCA_022616615.1 Acidobacteriota bacterium | reverse complement strand
CAGCGGTCGCGAAACGCCAGCGGTCGCGAAACGCCAGCGGTCGCGAAGCGCCAGCGGTCGCGAAACGACAGCGGTCGCGAAACGACAGGGGGTTGTCCGGTCGGCCTTCCCAAACTCGTCACGACAACCCCCTGAAGGCTGCGCGACCGCTGTCGCTTCGCCTTCCTTCCCCCTTTTCTAAGGGGGATTTTCAAAGGAGTTCCCATGCCGCGGTGCGGCGCCACGACCGATGAAGATTGTCGACGAGGACAATTTTCATCAGAGAGATTCTTCAAGTCTCCGAGGCGGACGGCAGGTCTTTCCGAGAATGTTTCTCTGATGCTTGAGAACGCCAGCAAACTTGAATCCATCTTGGGCTACTCGTTTCGCAGGCCAGAGATTCTGGAGCGGGCGGTGACCCACAGCTCAGCGGCCAATGAAAGGAAATTTGCTGCCGGGCATGACAACGAGCAGATGGAATTTCTGGGCGACTCGATAATCGGATTCTTCGTCAGCGACTTCCTCTTTCGAGAACACACCAGCCTCAGCGAAGGTGAACTGTCCAAGGTTCGCGCGCACCTGGTCAGCGCTGCCAACCTGTCCAAGCTGAGTTGCCAGCTTGAGCTCGGTGAGTTCTTGGTGCTAGGAAAGGGGGAAGAGAAAACAGGAGGCCGCCGGAAGCAGGCGCTGCTGGCCGATACTTTCGAAGCCCTGGTCGCCGCGATCTACATCGATGGCGGACTGGAACAGGCCCGGAACTTTCTGTTGCGAATTTTCAAGCCCGACCTGGACGCCGTGGGCAGCGGCGGCTTTCGCCTCAGAGATTTCAAGTCACAGCTCCAGGAGAAGCTGCAAGCCCTGCATTTTCCGCCCGCTGAGTATTGCCTGGTGAAAGAAACCGGACCGGACCATCGCAAGTATTTTTCCGTGGAGCTGAAGATCAACGGGCGGCGCATGACCGAAGGACACGGCGGCACCAAGAAACGTGCCGAGCAGGAAGCCGCCCGGCTGGCCCTGGAAGCTCTGCCCGCGACGACTCAATATGCAATCGACGCTTCGTGAGTATTTCGAAAGCCTCGTGGTCACGGTGATCCTGGCTCTCTTCGGCACGACTTTTGTCGTACAGGCCTTCAAGATCCCGACGCCCTCGATGGAAGACAATCTGTTGGTGGGTGACCATCTGCTGGTCAACAAGTTTCTTTTCGGGAGACCGGATCTGGTGATCGGTAAAGTGTTGCCATTCCGCGAGATCAAGCAGGGTGACATTATCGTCTTCAAATATCCCGAAGACCTTACCAAGAACTATGTGAAGCGGGCCATTGGCTTGCCTGGAGACCGTTTGCGGATTGCGAACCAGCAGGTTTACCTGAACGGCCAGCCGCTAGTTGAGCCTTATACTTTCCACAAAGAGCCGGATGTCCGGAACCGGCCGGTCAGAGACAACTTCCCCATGCTGAAGGAACAGATGGCACGTTTTCCAGACTACCTTCAGAACAAGGACGTCTTTGACAGCTATGCCTTCTACAGGTGGCATACACGAAGCGAGGAGATCGTTATTCCTCCAGGCTATTACTTCGCGATGGGCGATAATCGGGATAATAGCGCTGACAGCCGTTACTGGGGTTTCGTTCCGAGAAAGAACATCGTTGGCCGCGCCTTGATCATCTATTGGTCTTATGACACCCCTTCCGATGAGCATCTGCGCGATTCGTTCGTGGAACGCGTGCAACAGTTTGCCGACGTCTTCGTGAATTTCTTCACCAAGACCCGGTGGAGCCGGACGTTTCGCCTCGTGCGGTGAGAGAAAGGCAACGCGCTCTGGAGAGCACTACCAACAGAATCCTCGGGCGCTGCGTAGAGGGGCATGGAACCGTCACGGGAAACGGGAATTAGAAGTACGAACTGCCTCCCAACTTGATACTCTGCGCCTCTGCTCGAATTACGGTGTGCTGCCCCGTTGGTCCTGGCTTGTCCAGGTCAAGCAGGGCCCCGTCAAGATCGTCGCTTTGAGCCACCCACCGGCGTGAGCCGGTGGGCAAAGCTTCCACTACGATCTTCCCGCTGCCGCAGCCAGCGCGCGATAGGCGCGCTGGCTGCGGCAGCGGGAGCGGGGACTGGGCAACTCCTCCAACCACTGGCTTGCGCCAGCGGTTGGCTCAAGGCTCTGATTCTGACTGTGACGGAACCCTGCCAGTTCAAGGTGAGGGGTTTATAGGAGCAATCTCGGTGTTCAAGAACCTTTTATTTCTCGTCCTCCTGCTCATCGTTTGCAGCCTCGGCTGGTATTTGTTCTATCCGCGCGAACAGGCTGCGAGTCTAGGGGCCCGCCCGAGCCGGGCTGAGGCCGATTCGTTTTCCAGGAAGCTGGAGCAACTGGCTGCTGCAGAGAAGGGACGATCTGCAAACTCGGTGGAGTTGCGGCAGTCGGAACTGAACGCCTATGTTGAGCACGAACTGGCGCCATTGTTTCCCAAAGGATTGGAGCAGGTGGAAATCCAACTACATCAGGGGCTCATCTCTGGAACTTCGCGGATCAATTTCGATACCCTGGAAACCGGCGATGGCAAGCCGAATCCTCTGCTCAGCGCGCTGTTGCGTGGCGAACACAGGCTAGACGTGGTGGCCAGCGTAAAAACCCAGAATCGCACAGGCGCCTATGAGGTGTCGAAGGTGTTGCTCGACCAGCGTGAGATCCCGAAGCCGCTGGTCGACTTGCTGATTCAGAAATATGTGGTTCCTAATTACCCCGCCGCAAAACCTAACACGCCCTTCCCTCTGCCGTACAACATTGACCGGGCGGATATTCTGCCCGGGAAGATGGTCGTTTATCAGGTCCCACGATAATCCCTGAGACGCGCGGGAGTGGCAGCCTCCGGCCATTGTCGCTACCCGGCGACGAGAATCACGTGGCGGCGTGAAGATCGGTGTTGCTGCAATCGCTTTTTGTTGTGCGCCCTCCTCGAGGGAACGGCAATCGAGCCAGGAGAACAGGTCCTTGCCGCCTTGGTGCAGAACCTATGAGGACGTAGCCGTCCACAATAAATGAAAGAAACTCCGAACGGTCAGCGTCTAAGAGGTGACTTTTGCCAGGGCAGGGGGCGCACAGAGCCAGCGTGGTCATGACGATGCACAAGGTGGATCATGGCATCATTGAGTCCTGCCGCCAGGGGGATCGTGAGGCCTTTCGGGTGATATTCGAAACCTATAAGGACAAGGTGTACTCCATGGCTCTCTATTATTTCAATGGTGACACCACTGCGGCCAAGGATCTCACTCAAGAGGTCTTCGTAAAGTTGTTGACACGGATGGAACAGTTCCGCGGAGATGCTGAGTTCTCGACCTGGCTCTATCGCGTCGTCGCCAATGCCTGCCTGGACGAGCGGCGCAAGGGGCGGCGCTGGTTTTCCTTGGAAGATTCGGTTGAGGTCGGACACATGGTTGTCAGGCAATCGCTGGAGATGCTGCAACTGCAGCGGGAGGTGGCGAGCTCAGTGAAGTCGGCGATTGCGTCACTCAAGCCGAAGCTGCGCATCGCCATTCTTTTGAAGTATTTTGAGGAGCTCTCTTATGAGGAGATCGCCAGCGTGCTGGGCTGTTCAGTGGGGACGGTGGCATCCCGCCTGAACCGCGGCCATAAGCTGCTGGCCAAGAAGCTGGCTCATTTCCGCAAGGCGGATGCATTGTAGGCCATGAAGCTTTGTCAATGTTTCATCCTGAGTTGCGCAGTTTTCACACTTTGAGGAGATGGAGGATGTTTCAAAAGCACGTTGTCAGGCAGCTTTCGGCGTATTGTCATCTCGAGCTGACCGCAGCCGAATCTAAGCGAGTGCAGCAGCATCTCGAAGTGTGCCAGCGGTGCCGCCGGACGCATGAGGAGATACGGTTTGGCGTTGAACTGGCCAGCCAGATCAAGCTCCATGCCGCTCCAGAGTCGCTATGGGATGAGGTCGCAGAAGCATTGCATCGCCCGCCTGGCCGGTTTCCGAAGAGAGAGTCAACCTTCAGAGTCTTTGGCTGGCCGCGCTGGGCGATTGCCGTAACGGCCCTGTTTCTGCTTTCCGCACTGGGCGCAGGTTGGTACTACCGGCGATTGACGCGTCCCTCCTGGGAAGTGGCCCGGCTGGAAGGCACGCCCCGGGTCGGCCGGAGCGTCCTGGGAGAGACGGGACGGTGGGCTGTGGGCGATTGGCTCGAGACCGATCACGCTTCCCGTGCTCTGATCAACGTCGGTGACATCGGCGAGGTGGAGATCGATCCCAACACTCGTGTGCGTCTCGTGGGAACTCGCGAGACCGAACATCGGTTGAGGCTGGCGCGCGGCACGCTGCACGTGACGATCTCGGCGCCGCCGCGTTACTTTATCGTTGACACGCCCTCCGCCGTGGCAACCGACCTTGGTTGTATGTATACGCTGGAAGTCGACGATGCTGGAGCCGGCCGGCTGCAGGTTACTGCGGGATGGGTTGCGTTCGAATTGAACGGTCGCGAGTCTTTTGTACCTGCAGGCGCCATCTGTGAAACGCGGCCCCGCGTTGGACCAGGAACACCTTACTACGAAGATGCTCCGGCGGCGCTCATTGAGTCGTTAGAGAAGTTTGATTTCGAAAACGGTGGCAGCAGGATGTTGGAAACTGTTCTGTCCCAGGCGCGCAAGGAAGATGCATTTACACTTTGGCATCTCTTGTCGCGTGTCACCGAGGCAGACCGCTCGAGTGTTTACGAGCGCCTGGCCGTGCTCGTTGCGGCTCCCGCAGAAGTGACGCGCGATGGTATCCTACGGCTCGACCGTGGAATGCTCGACCTATGGTGGAACGCGCTCAGTGAGGACGACGCTTCCTGGTTTCGCATTTGGAAAGGCCCATTCCCTCAGAGTCCGCAGTGATCCTCAGGGCCCCGTCAAAGTCCCATAATAAGTTGTTGAGTCGAGGCAGAGCCCTTGCTGACGCGCGGGCTACTGAGTTGGGCCTCGGATCTGTTCAGCAGCCCGACCGTAAGGGAGGGCTCGCGACTTTGACGGGGCCCTGAGTAGATCCTTGCTTAGCTCGGTTGGCGCCCTCGAATTGTGCTAAGATTTCAATGGTTTGAAAATTCATCAAAGGAGATGCCTCAAATGCGTCTGAAGAAAATCGTCTTTCCCGCTCTCTTGATGCTTGTGGTCGCCGTAACAGTGGCTTTGGCCGCAACGGGCAATGTGGATAAGAAAGAATACGTCTGCATGATGCAGGACATGGTGCTCGGCAAAGCCGGTATCCCGATTCAGTTTGAGGGAAAGACCTATTACGGTTGTTGTGAGATGTGTAAGGAGAAGATCAAGAACGAACCGCAGAAGTACACCAGGGCCACCGACCTTGTTTCACGCAAGCCCGTGGACAAAGCGGTTTCCTTCATTTACAGCGTCGATGGCACGGCCTACTATTTTGCGTCGGACGCCAATCGCAAAACCTTCGCTGCCAATCCGCAGAAGTATTTGAAGAAGTAGCTTTGCGGTTGTTGGAACGCCTTCCTCGGAGCTTTGTCTAGAAGTTCCTCTTGAAAATCGTCGTCATCCTCGTCCTTGTTCTCGTCCTCGAAGAAAAGCCGAGTACGACGACGAGGACGAGGAATCATGTTTCATAGGTCCTTTTGCCGCCGCAGCGGCATGAAAACTCCTTTCAAAAAAGGCATCAGGTGCCGGGTGAATCGCTGGCCCTAATCATGCTTTCCTCCCAAGAAGATCACACCTCGTAGGACAACTCGAATAACGAAGAGGGCTTCACCGTCGAGCGCGCACCGAAGGAAAAAGGATCACGAGCCTTCTGTCCAGTCGGCCAGGGAGCGGCCCAATGCGACCGGCTACTCACAGAGCGTCGCCAGCGGAGCCTATTTCTGTCGGGTTCGCGCGTTCAACCTCACGACAGGGAAAGTCCCGTCGTACTCGAACCAGATTCAGGTCCAGGTGAGGTAGGCCGGCTAAAAGGCTGTTCGGCGGCATGAAGTCATTGAACCGCCTCTAGACCGCGGCTCTGCCAAGAGGTATGATTCCCACTGGTCGCGCAAGAGATGGAGACTTCGGGAGCATTGCAATGTCGATCCGGCTAGTGAGAGGACGCGCGATCTTTCCGCTCAAGCCATCGCGCGGGTGATTGCCTTCGCGTGTTGTTTTTGGGGTGGTCTGTGGGAGAAAAGGCTCTGCGGCTGACCCGGCGGGCCTTCGCCATGCCGGAGGAGACCTCTCAGTTGCCCCCTGCTGAGAAAAGAAAGCTGACCATTTGCAATCTATTTGCAAACCAGAAGCTCTCAGTTGCAGAAATCCGGCGGTTGCTCGATGAATCCTACGGGAACGTCATCGAAGCACTCATTCAACACCGACTCGTCCACGAACGGCGCAAGAACCCCTCTCAGTTTGTAAAGGGAGAAAGACGAGTCTCCCATTTCAATCTGTAACGGAGATTCAGGCAATAGTTCATCCTGCCCTTGCCTCATCTCCGTCAGTCCCGCGAAAGCCGGAATCCAGACCCCCCGAGAAGAGATCCCAAATTTCACGGGGAACGAAGTGTGCGACGTCGCACTTACCGGTGCCTGCGACTGCCTTCATCCTTGTCGCCAACCTCTGTATTCCACGACGGTACGAGGTCGCCGGGAGTATCCATTCGGCCGCTTCTCTCCCACGCTCGCGTTGTAATTCAGATAGAGCTTACCAATCTTCCACACGTTCGGGTCGATGGGCGCTCCACGGCCAATGCTGACCCGATATTGGACGGCCTGGAGAGTCTGCGCCCCACCCAGCGTTCCGCTTCTTGAGAAATTCATTCCGGCATGATACGTTCTCACCCTCGAAAAGACCGCTGGAGCTGCGGGGATCGTTGAGACTTCTGTCACATCACTGTCGAAAGGACCGCACATGAGAAAGGAAGATTGCATCCTGTTCAGCGGGGGCGCTCAGGGAGCGGAAGCCGAGTTCGGCATCAACGCGGAGCGGTTCGGAATCGAAGAGGTAAACTTTACGTTTGAAGGCCACAAGATTCTGCGACATCGCGGTTTGCGGGTGCTCAACCATGAAGAACTCAAAGCGGGAGATGTCAGCATGGAGTATCTGTCCCGACTGATGAACCGGCGCTATACCGATAGTCCGGTGTTTCGAAAGATCCTCCAGAGCATCTGGCACCAGATTAACAACGGTCAGGAGATTTACGTCATCGGCAAGATTCTCGAAGACAAAACGGTGAAGGGCGGCACGGGATGGGGCGCTGAGTTTGCCAAGCTGTGCAATAAGCCGCTGCATGTTTTCGACCAGGATCGCAGCCAATGGTTCGCATGGAACGAAGGCAGTTGGACCGGAAGGAAGAAGGGAGATGAGCCGGTCATCCAGCACGTGCACTTCACCGGCGCCGGCACGCGCTTTCTGGAGGAGAGCGGACGCAAGGCGGTGGAGGAGTTGTTCCGCCGGTCGTTTGCCTAGATCGCAACATCATGTAACGCTTCTGACGAAGCATCGGACTGCGGAACGCGGCGGAGCGCGGGTTCCACCCGCATGGGGCCTTCAACCACCAGCGAATGAAAAGACTTTTCCAGCTTGGCATCAGCCTGGCGTTGTCAGTTCTGGTGGGCTATCTGATTTACCGGGGCGTGCCTGATTGGGGACGTGCCTGGCGCGTCATGATTCAGGGCCGCCCCCAGTTTCTGCTGGCCGGGTTCGCCTTCGTCATGCTGCACATGGTGCTGCGGGCTGTCCGCTGGGGTGTTCTACTTTCGCCGGTCAAGCGCGGCATTTCCCTCAAGAATCTTTTCTCACTCACCCTCATCAAATACACCGTCAATATCATTCCTCCGCGCGCCGGAGAAGTGGCGGCGTCTTTGTTACTCGCGGGCAAGGAGCGGGTTTCCGCCGCTTCGGTGATTGCAGGTTCCCTGTTGGAACGAATCCTGGACATGATGACCGTCGTCGTCATCTTCGGATTCTACATGGCCTTTTTTTCCCACTGGTACGCGCCCAGCTCGGAACGTGGACAAACGATCATGCTCGCCATTCAGTCCTACTCCTTAAAAGGGTTTATTGTCCTGTGTCTGGGCTTCGTAGTGCTGGCTTTCTTGCTGCGAAGCAATCAGTGGCAGAACCGTCTTCCCGGCCGGCTGCGCAACATCCTGTTGCCCTTTCTCGACGGGTTTCGTGGGCTGCAACAGGGGGGCGTCTTGTTTCAGGCCGTTGTTCTCTCCATCGCCATCTGGCTGGTAATCACCGTGCAACTGTGGTGCTTTATGCATGCCTACCTCGACGAGTTTCCTTTTGTAGGCTCCCTCTTCCTGATGGCGATCACCGTGGTGGGCGTGGCCATCCCGACGCCTGGAGGCGCGGGCGGATTTCAGTTCTTCATGGATCTAGCCCTGGTGAATTTCTTTGCCCGTTATCTGTCTACTGCCGACCCGCAGTCGCAGGCCGCCGGCATCAGCAATGGCAGCTACCTAGTCTCGATGATTCCTGTCATCCTGATAGGTCTATTCTTCCTGAACCGGGAGGGGCTATCCTTCGGCAGCGTCTCGCGCCTGGCGGCTCAGAAGCCGCTGTGAAGCACCGAGGCTCTGGGCATTGGACGCAGATTGCGCAGATGAACGCAGATTTCGAGGCGGTTCACCATGACCGGGATTTCTAAGAAGTTAACGGCGCAGACCTTCTGTTTTCCAGGGAGGTCTGCGGCTTTCGGCCCGTCTGGGTCCTCTAACCCAATGAATTGCCGCTCTCCCCCGCTCGCTAACGTAGAGCCGCATACTTCCGCACCAATTAGTATCTGATGCGCTTGATCTCGACGTCACGCACACCGGTTTTCACGCCAGTTTGTTCAACAGCGCATTCGAGCCGCCCCGCTCCTGAGGGCAGGCGCACGTTGTTGAACACCACGCGAGTAGCTTTCGACGGCACTTCTTGTTTCATCTTCACTTGGCCCAGCGCGAAATGAACGACCGCTGGTTTGTCGATCTCATTCAACCGGGCGGTGATTTCATACATGCCAAGCTGTGTGACATCCACTTCCCAATGCCCAAGACTCCGTGGCGTCCATCCCGCCTGGGGACCTCGCCAGTCCTGCCGTGTCAGCCGCACCGGGTTGGCCTGCGAGGCGCCGAGCAGGATGCGCGATGGACTGGCGTAATCGCGCCCGCTCGTCACGTCTTTGAACCACTCGTCGTAGTCTCGCTTCATGCGTGCGACCACTTCTGGTTGAGTCGCCGCGACGTCGTGCATTTCGAGCGGGTCGCGCATCATGTCGTAGAGTTTGAAAACCGGCTGCCACGCCATTGGCGTTTGGCCCTCGCCGGAGCCCTTCGGCTGGACGAGCTTGTAGGTCTGCGAGCGCGCTGCAAAGGCGCGATACCGCTCCGGGACGTCGCCGCGATGCCACTGGAAAAACAACGTGCGCTCATGCCAGCTCGCTGGCTCGCCCTTGAGCAGCCGCAGCAGGCTGACGCCGTCGAATTTCACGCCCACCGGTTTCGTGACTGCGCAGATTTCCAATAGTGTTGGAGTCACGTCAATGTGCGCGGCGACGCGATCCACTTTGCGCCCGGCAGCAAACTTGCCCGCCCAGCGCACGAAGCAGGGGACGCGGATGCCGCCTTCGTGCGTGCTGCCTTTGCGCTGAAACATCCCGGCGTTGTAGCGCGGCTGCTGTGGCCCGTTGTCGGTCAGAAAGATGACGATCGTGTGCTCGCTCAGTTTGAGTTCATCCAGCTTCTGCAACAACCGTCCCACGTTCTGGTCAATGTTTTCCACCATCCCGTAGATCCTGGCCGTGGTCTCAGGATCAAAATTCTGTGGAATCGGATGGCCCGCACTCGGAAAATCTTCCCGCTTAAGGTTCATCTGCTGGTAGGTCCGGTGGTCTTTTTCCGGCACTTCGAGCGGCGTATGCGGCGCATTGAAAGCGAGGTAGGTGAAGAATGGCCGATCGCGGTTCTTCTCGATGAAACTCAGCGCCGCGCTGGTGATCACGTCGCTCACATAGCCGCTGGTCTCTTGCGGTTTGCCGGTGCCAAACAGGATCGGATCAAAATAACTTTCGCCGCCAGGCGGGTCGGAAGGCTGGCCGATGCCGCCGCCGTTGAGCGTGAGCGCTTCCTGAAAGCCCTGATCCATGGCGCGCATCGGATAGTTGTCGCCGAGGTGCCATTTGCCGAAAATGCCCGTTCGATAACCCGCCGTTGCTAGCATCTCCGCCAGCGTCACTTCATCGGGGTGCATCAGAGAGCGTCCCAGGTAGGTATCCACCACGCCGGTGCGGTAGTTGTAGCGGCCAGTCAACAGGCTGGCCCTCGTCGGGCTGCACACGGGTGACACGTAAAAGGATTGAAAAGCGACGCTTTCGCCCGCAAGCCTGTCAAGATTGGGTGTGCGCAGCTTCGGGTTGCCGTGCGCACCAAGATCGCCATAGCCTTGATCGTCGGTGATGATGAGCAGAATGTTGGGGCGTCTTGACTCAAATTCTGGTCGTGCGCGCTTGTTCTGCGCTGGAGCCGACTCCGGCGCTAGGATCACCCCAACAGTCGAAATGACTGCTGCTGCCTGGAGGAGATTAAGCAATGTGCTTCTCATTCTTTGAGTGAGGACTAAGCCGTGCAGCAGTTCTTGACCTTTGCGCCATCGGCGCCCAACATGCCCGACGTGTTTGGTCTGGAAGCTGACGAGCCGGATTCTAAACTCGTTCGCGAGCAGACGCTGACGTTTCTTCAGCAGTTTCGGTGACGCTTCGAGGTGTCTAGTTCGAGCTTGGGTTGAGAAACACCGGGCAGGGCCGGGGAAGTGTGGCTCCGCCTCCGCTTCGGCGCTCTGGCTCGATGATGAAACCGCCAATGAACCCAAAGGCAACTTGGATTCTACTTCTCGATAGGTCAGAGGCTGCCTGCGAAGCTAAGTGTACGAGCCCTTGTAGGCGTTGGAGCCGCCGTCGAG
Organism: Acidobacteriota bacterium; assembly: GCA_022616615.1. GTDB lineage: Bacteria > Acidobacteriota > Terriglobia > Versatilivoradales > Versatilivoraceae > VFZK01. Next base: position 4,750 of record JAKEER010000272.1, on the reverse strand, counting down.
ATCGCCATATTCCGGTAGCAGACGGCGGGGCTGGATGCTCCCGGGCCAGGAGTCAACGCGTTATTGAAGGACGAGTAGGCCGATCTGCTTGACCTTGCCTCCCGTGAGGAGGAGAGGGGAGCCAGCTTTTTTGTGAATTTCATTTTTTCACAGCTCCGCTGAAACCAGTGACGCCCGGATAAGTGGGAGACCAGGGAGCCCGCATCGCTGGCAGGGCCTCTTCCTGGTTTTCTACTTCGCAAGACCCTGTCGCTTGGAGTCGAGGGACTTCATCAGCGTATCGAACGAATCGGCGAACAGTTTGACTCCGTCTACCTGAAGCTTTTCCGTGGCGGCATCCATGTCAACGCAGGCACCCGCAAGGCGGCCGAAGACGTCCTTTGCTTCCGCCAGCCCTTCCTCAAGGCTGGCGCGTACTCGCCCGTGTTCACGAAAGGCGTCGATGGTGGCGGGGGGCATCGTGTCAACGGTGTCCGGCCCGATCAGTTCTTCGGCGTAGAGCACGTCTCGATACTTCGGATTCTTCGCGCTCGTGCTTGCCCAAAGCGGACGCTGAACCTGAGCTCCCTTGTCTTTGAGCTCCAGAAATGCCCGGCGGCTGAAAATCTCTTTGAACTTCTGATACACCAACCGCGAGTTGGCGACGGCCGTCTTGCCCAGCAACGATTCCAGCTCTTGTCTCTCTCCTGCGGTTGCCGCCTGGGCGATTCGTTCTTCAATTTGCTTGTCAACCAGAGTGTCAACCCGACTGACGAAGAAGCTTGCCACGGAGGCCACAGCCAGCGGCTGGCCGTTTCGAGCGCGAGCTTGCAGGCCGCGCACGTAGGCTTCCGCCACGCGAACGTAGTGTTCCATCGAGAACATGAGTGTCACGTTGACATTGATGCCTTCCGAAATGAGCTGCTCGAAGGCGGGAATGCCGGCCGGTGTGCCCGGCACCTTGATCATCACGTTGGGGCGGTCCACTTGCTTCCACAGACGGCGCGCTTCTTCCAGGGTTCGCTGCGTCTCGTTGGCGAGCTTGGGTGAAACTTCCAAGCTCACATAACCGTCCACTCCGCCGCTCGCGCGAAACAGCGGGCGAAAGAGGTCAGTGGCTCTCCGAATATCGTCGATCACCAGTGCCTCGTAAATCTCGTCAACGGTACGGCCTGCCTGCGCCAGTTGTTTCAGCGCCGCATCGTAATCTTGACTGCCGTTGATGGCTTTCTCAAAGATGGTGGGATTCGAGGTGACGCCCCGCAGACCGTCGTCGTCAATGAGCTTCTTGAGCTCTCCGGAATCCAGAATGGCTTTAGAGATATTGTCTAGCCAAACACTCTGGCCGAAAGCCTGCAGTTCGAGCAGAGAATTCGCCAGCCTGGTATCTGTCAAATTTGGGTGCATAAGAGGCTCCAAAGTTGAGTTAGAGTGCCGCGCCGCTCTCGGTCTCCTCGAAGGAAGTTGCCCATGAGCCGCGTCGGCGCCAAGAATGAACGGTGTCGTTCCCGTTCCCGTGCTCATCGTCATACTCGGCTTTTCATCGAGGACGAGCACAAGGATGACGACAAGCACGATTTTTAGAGGATTCCCGCATCCGTCCGCGCCATTTCTGCGCGTTCAATCTCCAGAATCTTCTCCACGCGACGCTTGTGTCGGCCGGCGCCGATGTAACGTGCAGTCAGCCAGCTGCGAAGAATATCGCAAGCCAAAGCCGGCCCCACCACCCGTCCTCCAAGGCACAAGACGTTGATGTCGTCATGTTCGACGCCTTGATGCGCCGTATAGGTGTCGTGGCAAAGCGCGGCCCGAATGCCACGCATCTTGTTGGCTGCGACACAGGCGCCAACCCCGCTGCCGCAGACCAGAATGCCACGGTAGGCCTGCCCGTCCCGCACCGCTTGCCCGACCTGTTTGGCATAGTCGGGGTAATCGACCGGATCGGCGCCATGGGTCCCTAAGTCCACAACCTCGTACCCCTGTTGTTCCAGGAAGCGAACGACATCCACTTTTAGGGGATAGCCCGCGTGGTCAGCACCGACAGCAATACGCATGCTTCCTCCGAGAGTCAACTGTATCGTGGTTCGTAGAGCATCGACAACTGCATTCTCGCGTCAATCACTGAAAATTAATAGACAGGATTTACAAGATGAACAGGAGGCAGATTCCATCTTGTTAGCCCTGTAAATCCTGTCCATAAGGAAGACAGATGCGCAGCAGGTGGGTAAGCGCGCACAACTCAATAGTCGTAGACGCGCCGCTGCCGCATGCCCCGCCGCTTCCAAACCAGGCCTATTCCTGCCACAAACCCGCCAATGTGCGCCCACCAAGCTGTGCCTCCCAATTGTTGCTCTCCCGCAGCCAGCGACATAGCCCCGCTGAAGAACTGCATCACAAACCAGAAGCCGAGGAAAATCAAAGCCGGAAGCTCAATGAGCTGGAAGAAGAAGAAGATGGGCACTAAGGTGAGCACGCGCGCGCCTGGAAACAGAATCAGATAAGCGCCCAGAACGCCGGCAATGGCGCCGCTGGCGCCCACCGTCGGCACCATGGAAGCGGGATTGGTGAAGATGTGCAGAAAAGCAGCTGCCAAACCGCAAGTGAAGTAGAAAAGTATAAAGCGGAAGTGCCCGACCCGGTCCTCGATGTTGTCGCCAAACACCCAGAGGTAGAGCATGTTGCCGAGGAAGTGCAACCAGCCTCCATGAAGAAACATCGAGGTCAGCAGTGGCAGGGTTCCGGCAAGCAGGCCGGACGATTGCCAGTAACCTGCATCCAGGTAGAACGAAGGCACCACGCCAAAGGCGTAGAAAAATCGCGACAGGGATCGCTGCCCAAGCGAGAGTTCGTAAAGAAAAACCAAACCATTCAAAAGAATGAGAACGATAGTGATGAAAGGGAAGCTGTGAGAACGGTTGATGTCTTTCAGCGGAATCATAAAGCCCTGGCCCGCTCATTCTAGTGGCAACCCAGATGGAAGACCAGAGAAAATCCATTCGCTGGGAACCAGCGCTGCATAAGCGTTTCAGGACACTGCCAGCTCCGGGGCAAACTGGACAGAAGCGCGCGCCTTGAGCGGGCATTGTTGAAAAAGGATTTACGCGGCGCCCGATCTCGCGCATAATTTCTCCAAGCCAAGAGTCGATACATTGAAAGTGTTTGATCCAGAACGGCGAAGGAAATTATGAAACCTCGGCAAGACAAAACTCAAGAAGCTCCTCAACTGGTTCAGCGCCGGGGATTCTATCTCGACATCCTCAAGTATGCAGAAACCCGGTCCCTTCCCCTTAATGCCGCCCAAGCGGAGCTCTTCCTGGAAGCCTACAGCCGTCTGAAATCGTCACTAGGACATGCTTCCTACACCGAAGTGGCTCGAGCGCTGGGAATCCCACCGCTGGAAGTGATGCAGCACGTCAAACATCTGCACGTCCACTCGAAGGAGTGGGAAGTGCGGTTCTCTAATAATCGCCACAACGAAAACGTGTTTTTCAAGTTGCTAAAAAAGTAAGCAGCTAAGCGGACAAGCCGGAACCAGAAAGGCCTGCGTCATTCCCGCGGAAGCCGGAATCCAGTGTTTCTCGACGGGGACTGGATTCCCGCTTCCGCGGGAATGACGCACAAAGGCTATAGATGGCAGGGGTCTGCATTGGCTGTATCCCGGCCCCATGCCGGCTGTAGCCGATTGGCGGAGACCTTTCTCTTCAAACCGCCAAAAAGGCTCTAACCGGTCAGGGAGGAACCCGGAGCCGCGGCGATTCGCAGAGAAAAGCCAACCCTGAATGGACGCGAATGAATCGATAAAATCGACGATGGGTATTCTCGGGCAGATGGGCCCCGCCTGCCACGAATTAGTACACCGGATCGAAAATCGAACCGCGCAGGTCCAGTGGCTGTGCATCTGGAAAAAAGGAGGGGGCAAAGGGAAGCTTTAGTAGCGCCGAATTCTGTTTCTCCTTCTGGAAGGATTGAAACTGGGCGTAGTCCAAGCTGAAAGTCTTCTTGTTCCAGCGGCTGTTGACTTTGAACGCAATCCGGAGACAATCGATGTCTTCATCGCACCAGTCGCTGGCCTTGCGCTCTTCGGCTCGAGCCGAGAAGTAAACCGTCTTACTAATGGTTTCTTCTTTGCTGATCAGAAACGGCGTGAAGCGCGAAATGATGGAATGCCGGTCTTTGTTGCCGGCCTGTGGAAACAACGTTTGATGATAAGCCTGGGGCTTAAGACAGCCTGCAATCTTCCGCCCGCTCTTGCTTAGCAAAGTAATCTCCATGTCCAAAATGGCGACTCGAACCCTTCCTGGATTGAAGAAGGTCATGTCCAGGACCAGCGAAGACTCTTTCCGGTTCAGATAGGAGAGCGCCGGCGGATACGCCAGCAGCCGGTAGGGTGACACGCGGACAACCCATAGCGTGTACACCGACAAGGCAAACGCAAAGATGGAAAGCAGAACCGCAATGATCGTGGCAACTAGCATAAATTCAAGAATGATAAAGTTTCCGTCTCAAATACCGGTGAGATAACCCGCTTATCGGAGATTCGGGCTAGTTCTTTAGTTTTACTGACCATCGCGAATCATAGTGACAACTCCTGTGTGTGCATGTTCGTTGCGGTCGTAGGCTGGATTCGGCTCCCCTCGCCCCAACGCGGGAGAGGGGTTGGGGGTGAGGGGCATCGGTGTTAAGTTAAGAAACGGCAAGAATCCTCCAAAAGGCACGCCAGATCAGGGAAGCGAAGGATTTTTAGTGATGCAAAAGGTGAATTGTGACCTCT
>JAKEER010000271.1 GCA_022616615.1 Acidobacteriota bacterium | reverse complement strand
CCGGTTCGCTCGATTGGTGGAAACCACTCTGCGGACTCACGCCCTTGGCATTTGGATGCTATCCCAGGCGTTAACCTTCGGGCGGGTTCGTTTGACCAGCGTCCGAATGAACGACGGGATGATGTGCTCGTTTTCACGACGCCGCTATTGGACAAGGATACGGAAGTAACCGGTCCAGTTGAGGTAAAGCTGTATGCGGCCACGGATAGTAAGGACACGGATTGGGTTGTCCGCCTGCTCGACGTTCATCCGGACGGCGCCTCATACAACTTAACTGAGGGTGTGCTACGCGCCCGGTTCCGCCAATCGATCTACGCCCCGCCTTCTCTCCTTGAACCTGGTTCGATCTACGAGTACCGCATCTCACTGTTGCCGACGAGCAACGTATTCCTCAAGGGTCATCGCATTCGCGTTCACGTAACGAGCAGCAACTGGCCTTTGATCGACCGGAACCCGAACACTGGGTCGCCGCAGGGGCGCGATGCCGCAGTGCGCGCGGCTCACCAGCGGATTTACCACGACCAGCGTCGTCCATCTCACATTGTGCTGCCGGTGCTGCCGTGAGGCAGCTCTTTGAGAGCCGCCGAAACGAGGTGCTTTCTCTGCTCCGGGAGATTCCCGGATTTCGCTGTTCGAAACCGGCCGGAGCCTTCTACCTCTTTCCCAACATAGAAGGGGTTTGCGAGAACTTAGGTGCGATCCGGGGCTTCCCCGAGCTGCCGCCGGAACTCCGCGGCGGGACGAGTCCTTCGACCTTGTTTCAGATGTTTGCTCTCTATGTCCACCGAGTCGCTGTTTTGGATCGCCGCTCTTTCGGACAAATCGGCAGTGACGGTCAGCACTGTATTCGTCTATCTACCGCCTCAAACCTGGAGACGCTAAGGGAGGGTGTCCGCCGCCTTGGCAGAGCCGCAAAAGACACACCGGGCTTTCAGGGCTTTATTGCATAGGAAGGCCGTCGAATTTGTTCTTCGGGTTAGCAGGCAAAGAGAACACCCCTCGCTGATGGAATATACCAAACAACGGGATGGAACGAGGGTTCTCACTCTTGCGCTGACCGAACTACGAGCCGGATCCAAAGGGCCACAACGACCAGATGCCTTGGTATCGAAGCACATCCTGCTGCCTCTTATTCCCTCGGAGCAGATGGTGAAGGCTAAGTGTTCCGAGATCGGCTTGGCACGTGAGGTACGGGCTAAGGAGGAGTCCCATGAAGGATAATCGGTGGCAGTTAGTTGTATATCTGTGCACATTCGCGATGCTCTCCGGTACCGCCGCCCCTAACGATATTCCGAAGAATCGACGGTTTCGCATGGTAAGACCCTATTCCGGCGTGGAAGTGATCGTCGTTGGGGTCTCGAAACTGCAGCAGCCTGATGAGACCAAGGTTCTGGCGGACAAGCAGGGGATCTACCTAAACACGAACCAGGAGTTCATCTATATTCCTCGCGGTACGGATTTCCAAAGCGAGGACTTTGTTGGCCCAAGCGACGTCACAGGGAGGTCCCTAGAGACAAGCATGACGCTCTATGCGGACACACCCAGACTTCCAGTCACAGGCGGGACTAGAAGCCTTGAGGCCGACGGCCAGAACCTCACCGTCACCATCATTGATCGCGGAGATTACAGTAGTCTGGCCATCGCCTTGGACCGGCGTTTCAATCGCCCCCCTAGGTGGATTCCGAGCGCTTGGGGAGGGCCAACCAATCCGGGCGGTTATCAGGGTTACGAGACCGAACACCCTTTTTGCGGTCGGACGCTGGACGCAGTTCTCAGTGCATTGACGGGAGACTCTGGTAAATACCGTCCTGATTACTACGTGGTGATGTACGAAGGCCTGGCGGGTGTGGTAGTCCCGCTGAAGTTTCAGCCCGTATCCAAGGGCCGGAGATTGCAGCACAGACACCTTGAAGATATTTCAGCAGTGATGTTCGGAGTCTCTCCCCAGCAGAGCTCCCGGGGAGATCGGAGCGAGGAGATCGACGCCCGCGTGGGTCCGCTCGGGTTGAGTGTCGTCACGACTCGCGAACTGGCATGCACCAGCCAGTTCCGCTCTATGGAAGGCGGAAGAAACGAGACGATGTACATAACACTCGATACGCCCCAGAAACTGCCAGTTCGAAGCGGATTGCATACGCTCGCGGCCGATGGGCAGGATGTGTCCGTGGGCGTCTGGCATCAGCAGGGTCTCAGTCGCCTGCTCATCCAGCTCCCTCGAACCTACCAGCGCACACCCCATTGGTGGCCGAAGTCCTGGGGCGGGGGCCTCAACCCGGGAAATTACCCTGGGGCTCCAACGGAAAGGCCATTCTGTGAGCGTACGGTACAGGCCGTGCTGCAGAGGCTCGTTACCGGTGACGCGGGCGCCTACAAGCCGTCTTGGTACACAGTCAGCTATGCTTCTAGTCTTACTCTGCGTCAAGTAAACCCATGGGTCGACATTTCCTTTCAGGGAGACGTGACCTGCACCTTTGTAGTTCCTTCCCGCTCGAGGACCGCCGCAATTCGACGTGAGGTAAGATGAGAACCCCGCCAGGGAGGAGCTTTCGTTGCAGGCCAGCCACTCAGAGCCGGGCAGTTTTGTCATGATGGGGGATTGGTGATGAACAGAACGCTTTTCGGTTATCTACTTGTGCCACTGGTGCTGCCACTGGCTCCATCAATCCAGGCCAACCAATTGGTGATACTGGATACGGGGATCGTCCAACTGAGTGAAAACGACCATCCAGAAACTCACTTCAACTGGGCGTTCACCAACAAGCCCCCCAACAATGACTTTACTCCCTTTGGCCTTAACAAAGGTGGGAGCGTGCATGTTCGCCTCGAGATTGTTGAGCGGCCAAGTACAGCTCCCTACGAATTCGCCATTTTCATCAATGATCATAAGCCCTACGGGCACCGCCGGATAACGCCTTTCCTGAAAGTCATCGACATCAAGAAAGGAGTCTTTGAGAGCAGGATGCCCTTTGAGGAAAAGCCAGTATGGGAAGCCGGGAAGAGGCAATCGATCGACTGGAGGAACCCCGGGCAGAACGTGCAGATCATGCATGCCGCCCACTACATGGGGAGGTATAAGTTCGAGGAGAAGCCCAACATTCCCATTACGGACCAGAGGTACTATCCGATGAAGATTCGGTTGACTGTTACCTTGGTACCCAAGGGTGAAGTCTACGACGACACCGGACACCCCGGTGCCAGCGGACGAACTAACCAAGGGCGCAGCCCGGGCTTCGCCCCTGATATCACCAAGGAACCTTGAAAGCCCGAAGCGCCAGCGAGGGTAATTGCGACTGGCCCTCGCTGGCGCTTCGGGCTCTCAGACCTCGCGGAAACGAGAACAAAACTCTCGTTCTAACGTACATAACCGGCTAAGCCCTGAGGCAGGACATGCAGAGGAGCAAGGTCGAGATCGCCGCAGTGCATCATGCAGAAGGAGCCGGGCTCGGGGAACCGGGGCGGCGACGAGTTGGACATCAAGGTGGCTGCTGGCGCCTTGAGTTCCACGGGGCTTGCCCCTTGGTATTAGTAGGAGCATAAGTAAGAGCACACCACCCAGTCTGGTTTGTAGTACCGCCTTTAGGCGGGCTCGGCAAGATGCCCATGCCACGTGGCACGAGCGTGTCGCCCCTCGGCGGCCGGCTGAAGCCGGTACTACGAGCAATGGGTGCCCTCTTACCTTTGCACTTACTACTAAGTGGCGCCGCGGCAATACTCAAATGACTGTAGATACTTTCCATGAAATGAGGTTGGTTATGAAAAGAGGACTGTTGTCTTGTGCTGTCATTGCCCTGCTGGCCGGAATGACAGTCACGCTCAATGCCGAAGAGCTCATGGTTCTGGACACGGGGATTGTCGAATTGAGTGAGAACGAGCATCCGGAAAACCATTTCAACTGGGCTTTCACGAATCGCCCCCTCAACAATGATTTCACCTCCTACGTCAACAGGGGTGGGTCCTTGCGTGTTCGCGTGGAAATCTTGGAACGGCCGAGCGCTGCTCCCTACGAGTTCACCATTTTTGTCAATGATCACAAGTCTTATGGCCACCGCAGGATCTCGAATTGGTTCAGAGTAACCGAGAAAAAGGGGGTGTTTGAAAGCGTGATGCCCTTTGTCGAACATCAGGCGTGGGAGGGAAAACGCCAACTGATCGACTGGAGCAACCCTGGAGACAACGTGCAAATCATGCATGCAGCCCATTTCATTGGTGTGCCCAAGTTGGGAGGGAAACCCAACATTCCCATCACGGACAAAAGATACTATCCCATGAAGATCCGGGTGGCCGTCACTTTGGTCCCTCATTCCAGTTCGTCTTTAGCGGTTACCAGTGGCTTGCGTCTGTGGCTTCGAGCGGACGAGGGAATAGCTCTTGACGAAGAGGGCACTGTTTCTTCATGGGCTAGTCGTATCGCTTATCCCACTCAGGTCAATGCGACTCAGCCAACCCTAAACGCACGTCCAAGGCTGATCCCGGACGCTGTCAGCGGAAAGCCCGCGGTGCGTTTTGATGGGTCTGACGACTTTCTGATCGGAAGGTTGGATTCCTTAACAGCCCCAATTACTTTGTTTGCGGTTGCACGATTTAGCCGCGCCAGCCAGCCGGACACCGACTTCGATTACATCATCAGTATTGGTTCGATCCTCGAGGCCGGAGGACATGTGAGCATTTCCCGCTGGGGCACCAAGAAGCCAGATGACCCCAATCGGAATCGTTTCTATTCGGTGTACGATTCTTTAAATCACGTCGATCTGGTTGGTCCAGTGCTGCCGGGCCAGGTTTACCAATTAATTACAGTCGTACATGACGAGCAGCCACCCAGACACAGTTTGTACCTGAACGGTGAAAAGCAGGAGGTGCTTGACAGTCCCTCCAGTGTCCGGCTTAACGGCAACTACATCCTCGGGAAACTGGAGCACCCCAGGGTTTCACACCATCTCAACGGAGAAATTGCAGAGATTCTCCTCTACCAGCGAGCCCTATCCCATGATGAGCGGCGGTCGGCTGAAGCCTACCTGAAGGTGCGGTACGGGATTCAATGAAAGGTTGATTTAGAATACATATATGATTCACAGGTTTCTGGTCTCAACAGCGAGTCTCTTCATGTTGAATCCCGTCTTTGGGTTCAACGACCGGGATAAGATCCATCTGCAAATCATTACCGTCCGCACACAGAATGACTCGATCCAGGTCCTTTCGCAGTTGCGATCGGGGGTATCGTTTTCAGAACTGGCCCGAAGGTATTCAACTGACCCAACGTCCGCGAACGGAGGCTATTTGGGCGAGCTCGGCCCGGGACAACTGAACCACCGGCTAAGGCGAGAAACCGAAAATCTTGCAGAAGGGGCAGTCGTCGATTTTTTCGACCCTGAACTTGGCTACACGATTCTGCGGAAGCTCGAGCCAGGAAGCGCAAACCAGGAGTACGCAAAGCAGGCTGTCCGCCGTGGCATAGGTCACCTTCGAGAAAATAGGATTAGCCAGGCGATCAGTGAGTTCAAGAGAGCGCTGGCGCGCGATCCGCAATCGTCTGAGGCTCATCTGAATTTAGGTTATGCCTATCGCTTGCTGGCCTCATACGAAATGCTGGGCGAAGCCAAGGCAGAATTTCAGCAGGCGTTGGCGTTCGATCCAGGTTCAGCAGCAGCACGTATGCATCTGGCTGAGATTTATATCGATTTGGGACTGCCCAGAAAAGCCAAGGAACTGCTGGAGGCGAGGCTGGAAGTGACTGATCGTACGCCTGAACTTCTCGCGCTTCTCGGCGATGTCAGCCGGCAACTAGGCGACGCTTCACTGTCGGTAGAGCAAAACAAGAAAGCGCTTGAAATGAGCCCTTCCCTCGCAATGGCTCACCACAATCTGGGGCGAGCCTACCTGGACCTAAAACAAAAGAAAGAGGCCATTCACCACCTGGACATTGCGGTTGTCTCCAAAAACGCGAGTTCCGATATGTACCTGACAGCGGGGCTGGCGCATCTCGAGCAGGGAAATCTTGATGTCGGCGTGAGCCTGCTGGGAAAAGCAGTCGAGTTGAATCCAACCCTGCCCGAAGCTCATTTGAAGCTGGCCAGAGCCTATCGGCTGAAGGGGTCGATTGATTCCGCCCTGGAGCAGCTAAAGGTGGCTCTCAGTCAGGCAAAGCCATTTTCCGCTTCAGCGCACTACGCGGAATTCCAGACGGAGCTTTACTATGAGACGGGCCTCGCCTTTCGGGCGAAGGGCCAGCTGGTGGAAGCCATTGAAGCTTTTCGGCAAGCCCTGGCGGTCAGCCCGGAACACGCTCAGTCGCACCAGGGATTGTCAGAAGCTTACTACCGGAAGGGAGACTATGATCGTTCCCTTGAGCACGCCTTGAAAGCCAAGGAGCTGGGAGTTGCAATCGAGCACTCCCTTTTCAAAGCAATCGTGGAGAAGGCTAGGAAGTAATTTCCTCACGGTTCTTCCACCCGCACAATCTGGCCGGCAACTACATCCTTCAAGATTTGCTTTCTGCCGCCGGGCCATGTGATTTCGATGAGACTAGCTCGATCCTCTCGACCCAATCCAAAATAAAGGCGGATATCATTGCTGCTGCAGTAGCTCGCCACGTTATTGATTTCCTTCAGCTGAGTACTGCCGCGAGTCACAACCCGCACTTTGGCTCCCAACCCGTAAAAGTTATTTTTCCTCCCCCGCGCGACGACCGCAATCCAATGGTTCCTATTGCCTCCTTCGTTCCTGATTAGAGTCGCACGCTGGCCGCTGTTGGAGACCACGAGGTCAAGGTCTCCGTCATTGTCGTAATCGCCTGCCGCAGCTCCTCGACCTACGCGGCGCGCCTTAAAAACGGGCCCGCTGATGGATGACACGTCTCGAAAACTTCCGCCGACGTTCTCGTAAAGGAGATTACTCTGTTCATAGGAGAGCTCGGGAAAGTAGAGCCGAATGTTGTCTTCTATATGTCCGTTAGCAACGAAAATATCTGTGTCGCCATCGTTGTCGTAGTCAAACAGCTTCGTTCCAAATCCCAGGGGAAGAAGGCTGGAACCAAGGCCAATGCTTTCTGACACGTCCTCGAACAAAAGATCTCCCTGATTTCGATAGAGCGTGTTGAGCTCATAGGAAAAATTGGTGACAAAAAGATCCAGCAAGCCGTCGCCGTTGACGTCGGCACAATCGACCCCCATGCCTGCCTGAGGCTTGCCGTTTCGATCGAAACCGGCGCCTGAGCGGTAAGTCACATCCTCAAAGGTCCCGTCTCCTCTGTTGCGGTACAGAAAATTGCGCACCGTGTCGTTTGCGACGTAGATATCAACGTGGCGGTCCTGATCAAAATCCCCAAAGCTAAGTCCAAGGCCTTTACCCGCCGGATTGGCGATTCCGGCGGCAGAGGAAACGTCCGTAAACGTCCCGTTTCCGTTGTTACGGTAAAGCTGATCGGGCGCTCCGTCGAAGATCCGGATGTCGCAGTAAAGACGATAGCCTGGCTTGCGCAGACCGCAATAGGGATTCTCCTTTAAGTTATAGTCCAGGTAGTTGACGACGTAGAGATCAAGGTCTCCATCCAAATCGTAGTCAAAAAATCCAGCGCTACTACCCCACCTGCCTCCTCGAACACCTGCTGCGGAAGTCACATCTTTAAAGGTGCCGTCCCTGTTGTTGCGAAAAAGCAGGTTGGGTCCATAGTTGGTGACATAGAGATCAAGCCAGCCATCATTGTCGTAGTCTCCAACGGCAACCCCCATCCCATAATCGCCCGCTCCCTGCACTCCAGCCTGCCGCGTCACATCAACGAATTTTCCCTGGCCTGTGTTTCGCAGCAGAACGTTTCCTGGGGAACGCTTTCCGCTAGCGAGCTCCGCCCCGTTGACAAAGTAGAGATCGAGCCAGCCATCGTTATCGTAGTCCAGCCAGGCCACTCCTGAACCCACGCTTTCCACTATCAGTTTTTCCTCTGAGAGGCCGTTCTCATGCTGGAATTCAATCCCTGCGGTTGACGTGGCATCGGTGAAGAGGGGTCGTGAAGCCGTTGCTGAACTGTTCGGTTCCTCTTTTGCGACGCTCATGACGAACAGAGAAGAGAGCAGGCAATGAAGAATGGACATGCGTGGGAAATGCATAGGTCGACTCACCCGTCAACTGCCGAAGGCTCATCTCGGAATAATGGGTAGCAAGAGATGGGAAGGATGGTTCCGATCATGCAGGATCGTTTGCTTAGCGAGCTCCCAACGCGTATCTTCCCAGGGGACATTTCCCGTGTTGGTGTTGCGGTCAAAACGCGGGAAATTGCTGCTGCTGATGTCGAGTCGCAGGCGATGGCCGCGCTTGAAAACGATCGCCGTGGGTTGAAGTTCAAGAGTGAGGAGGTAGACCGTCCCCCTCTCCATCAATTTGGGCTCAGACCAGGAATCACGGAAGCGCGCTCGCAGGATCCCCTCCGAGACGTGCATCGCATAGCCGCTGGGAAGCGCGTCGGCCAGGCGGGCCGTAAAATCGGTATCGGGCGCAGAGGAAGCTACATACAGCTTCAGAATGAGGGGCCCAGTTACTTCCACATCCTCGGCCAGCGGTTCACTGCTATAGACGAGAACGTCATCACGCCGCTCGACGGGTCTCGTGTCCTGAGGACCCACGCTGACAGGATCGCCTGCCGGGCCACACCAGCCTGCCAGGCTGTGATTGCCCCCCAGTGTCGGTACGGGGAATTGCGGATCGTAATCGTAGGCGTCGGTGGGCTCATCCCCAGGCGGCTGGAAACTCAGGCTTCCATCCCCCAAAAGGGAGTTCGCCCGGCCTCTGCTGTGCAGATAAAGGGCGCTAAACTCGGTTCGCGCCAGAGGCCATTCCCTCTCGAAGCGCCACACATTGTCACCCATTACAAAGATGCGCACGGTTGGCTCATCCAACAAACCGTTGTCCTCGCCGCGAAGCCATGCATCGAACCACCTCAGTTCCTGGGCCTTCAAATCGATTTCATTTCCGAAATCTATGGGCCACAGTCCCGGAGGATCATAGACGAGCCCATGGGTCCAGGGACCCATCAGTATGCGCTGGGCCTGGCGGGCCGTCGCCGTTCGGCCGCGCTGGCGCATGCCGTTGAAAAAATTGAAGGCCGCCAATGGATAGGCGTCAAACCAGCCACCCACGTTGAGACTCGGAACATCGATCTCCTCAAATCTTTCGTCTGCGGAATATCCTCGCCAGTAATCATCGTAGCTCGGATGATCCAGCCACTCCTGAACGAAGGGAGATGAACGCCCAAGAATCAGCCGGTCCATAGTCCGTACGGGCAGATGCCGGAAGATCTTCGACCAGTCGTAGAGATCCCGATTCATTGCGGAGTGGAGTCCGCCCGATGTGGTGGGAAGCCACAACATGGTCAAGGCCAGTTGCAATGCCCCGTGGATCAATTGGCCGTCCCGCCACATGTTGGACCAGCAAACTTCGGGCAAGAGACATTTCAGCCCCTGCGGGCGCCGGGGAGCTGTGAGGCCCTGGCTGATTCCAGCGAAGGAGCGGCCCCACATTCCGACGTTCCCGTCGCACCAGGGTTGCTCGCACAGCCATGCCAAGGCCTCAGTGTTGTCACTGGCCTCGTAGCGGAAAGCCATGAAATCGCCCTCGGAATCGAATCTGCCGCGGCAGTCTACCTGCACCCACGCGTAGCCCCGGCTGGCGAAATAGACGGCGTACTGCACGAACCGTTCGGAACTGTTGTCGTAAGCCGTGCTGTGGTAGATCGCTGGGAAAGGGCCCCGGGTGAGAGGTCTGTAAACATCCGCCGAAAGGTTGATCCCGTCGGTCAATGGGATCTTCACGTCGTATTCCACCCAAACCTCGTATTGCCGGTCCCGGCTACCAATTCGCATGACGGTTTTTCGTCAAATCCCTTGAAGCGTTGTAAGAAAGGGTATTACAGGCGGGGACTTCGCTAAAGACCCGATTGTGGCCGCGAAAGCTGTCAAGGGCCATGGGGGCCCGCGCTCACAGTCCCCTCAAAGTCACATAATTCGTCGAGTCGAGGCAGAGCCCTTGCTGCCGCGCGGCCTACCGACTTGAGCCTCGGATCCGTTCAGTAGCCCGACCGTAAGGGAGGGCTCGCGACTTTGACGGCGTCATAGGGCCCGCCGTGCCATACCGTAGGAGCCGTGACGAACACGGCGTCAATATCGTTGCGTATGACGGTTCGCTTGTAGCCAGCAAGCCCTGGTAGTAGGGCCCGGGCATCCCCGAGGTCTGAGAGCCCGAAGCGCCAGCGAGGGCCAGTCGCAATTACCCTCGCTGGCGCTTCGGGCTTTCAAAATGTCCAATCTCCAGAAGAGCGAAGCCCTCGGCTAGTTGGCCCCGCTAGAACTGGTACTTGATCCCAAACTGGATTTCTCTGGCTTCGTCGGCTCTGCTAATCACACCGAAGGTGGGAGTGCCGAATCTATTACCGGGTTGAAAAAAGGATGGCCGATTGAACAGGTTAAAGATTTCCACGCGCAAATCGACCCGATGATTCTCGCGCAAGGGGAAAGTCCTGTGAAGTGAGAAGTCGACATTGGCAACGCCAGGTCCCACGACAGTCCCGCGGCCCACGGTACCAAAAGTTAAGGGCGCTGGGCGCTGGAAAGCAGCGATGTTAAAAAACTGCTCGACCGTGCGAGGCCCAGCATTGGGGTTCTGACCCGGAACTGGGTCGGGTGTGTCCAGGACGCGTCCGGTACCACTGTTGTCGAAGGGGAGGAAAACGGTAAAGGGCTGTCCGTCCTCGAGCGTGATGATGGAGCGAACGCCCCAGCCTGCGAAAAGCGCATTCAAGACGGGCGAGCCGCTGCTTTTAAACGGCAAGTCGTACATAAAGTTCGCAGCGGCGCGGTTCCGGATATCGTTTTCACAATTGCCTCGGTTCGCGTTGTTGTTCTTAGGATCACGAATGGCGCCGGGGGAGTCTCCCAGCCTCATGATGCCTCCGACATCGATGCAATGCGACCAGGTGTACGATCCGAGGAATCCGAAATCTTGGGCGAATCGTTTCTCCCCTCTCACTTCGAGTGCGTGGTAAGTGGACTTGCCCCGATTGGTGGTCCGAATATCGGTTCCGATAGAGGGAATCGGGCGGCGCGGGCCGATTGCGCCCAGGCCGGGCAGAGGCGGCATATTGATATCCTCGAATAGAATCAACTTGGTCCCCTTATTGCCAACATATGTCAAACTAAGAACCGTATTGGACAGAGTGTCGATCTCGCGAGACACGGCAAGGTTCCAACTCTGGATGTAAGGTGCGACGAAGTTGAAATCGATTGAGGCGAAACTCAAACCGGGTATTCCCCGGCCAGAGGGAAAGGGATCGGCAAGGGTCAGTTCTGGCCGGGTTTGACTGGATATGAAGTTTTCCACCACGACAAAAGGCGGAGTCTGGGCCTGAGCAAAAACGGGGCGAAAGTCATTGAACTGGTAGAAAATTCCATACCCACCTCTAAGCACCGTCTTGTCAGCGGGCGTCCACGCAAATCCGACTCGGGGCGCCCAATTGTTCAGATCAGTTTTCGCAAAACCACGCGGCACATTACCCTGACCGGCAAAGTCCAGCACCAGGTTGGGCCTGCCAGCCAAGTTCGGCTGCGCGGCACGGCCCCTTCGCTCGTACGGCGGTTCGAAAACCTCGTAGCGAACACCCAAATTTAAGGTTAAGCGGGGCGAGATTTTCCAGTCGTCTTGGAGGTAGGCTCCGAAGCTGATTGAGCGATAGTTCCGAAAGCCGTCTCCCTCGGTGCAACATCGACTTGTCGATTGAGCAAGTCCTAGGAGGAAATCGGCCACTGCATTCCCGGTCCCACCTTGGAGCGCGCCTGTTGGAGTCAGCTGAGAAGTGAGAGCTCCGTTGAAAGAAAAGCTCCCCACCGCGTTCGCATTGGCCCCGCCATTCATCTGGTTCCAATCAACATTGAAGCCCGTCGAAATGTTGTGCGCCCCGGCCGTGAGGCTCAAATTGTCGATCAGGTGATACGAATTATCCGCTCTGTTGTTGGGCGAATTTGAGATCGACCCCGTGCGGCCCAACCCAGCAATGCTCATGATGGGATTTCCCGTAAATCGCTTGCTCAGTCCCTGAATGCCAAGCTGCTCACCCACAGGTGTACCCGAGTCGGCGTCCTGCAAAATCTGGGTGTGGCGATTGAACCCAAGCTTCACTTCATTGATGACCGTGGAACTGAAGATAGTGGTCATGGCGACAAACGTGTTATGACCAATCGAGTTCCAATCCGTTAGAAAATTGGGAAGCACACTCAACTGAAACGGCAATACTCGCTCCGTTTCCGAATAAGTGTAGCGCCCAAAGATCCTTGTCTTGTTACCAACGTCCCCATCGAAGCGGACATTGACTTGATCCGAATCAATCACCCGTTGCCGTGTGCCAATCAGATTATTTACCAGCCCGGGCCGGCCCGGTAGCGGGAAAAGCCTCTGCAGCGCGTTGCGCGCAATCGGCGACTGCAGACTTTCTGGAATCCTGTTCCCTGGAAACGTTTGTCGCAGACCTGTCTGCGGATCGACCTCAAAAGGATTGAAGATGGGATTGCCTTCGGTGAAATCACCCTGACGCTGTCTCAGAGTGGGCACAGTAACCGCCTGGCTAACGCCTTTTGCTTCGCGAAGTCCTTCGTAGGCGGTGAAGAAGCGAACTCCTCCGCCTCGCGAGAGAGGTCCTCCGAGGGCACCTCCGAACTGATTGCGACGGAACTCAGGAATGGTTGGAGGATCGAAGAAGTTCCTGGCATCCAGATTGTCGTTTCTCAAAAACTCCCAAGCAGACCCGTGAAACTCCCGCGCACCGGACTGTGAGCTGACGTTAATAACTCCTCCAGCCGCCCTGGCAAAGGCCGCAGAATAGTTGGTCGCTTGGAACTTGAATTCCTGCAAGGCATCAATCGTCACCTGAAACGAGATGCGGGAATCGACCACATCTCTCAGCTCAATTCCATCAAGCAGGAAAGCCGTTGACTCGAGGGGAGTGCCGTGAACGACAAACTGTCCGCCAAAAAGACCAGCCGTGCTAAAACCGCCTCCCGGTGTCTTCGACCCTGAAGCCGCACCTGGTTGCAGCGCTATCAGCTGGATGAAATTTCTCCCATTGAGCGGAAGTTCGACAATAGTTTTGCGGTCGACCACGTCTCCAACCTCTCCCGACTCGCTTTGGAGCTCGGATGGGGAACCGCTGACTTCGACCACTTTTTCGATGAGTCCTGGTTTCAACGTGAGGTCCACCCGCACAATCTGGTTTGTCTGGACAATGATGTCGCGCCGTATCAGCTTCTCAAATCCCGCCAGTTCAGCCTGAAGAGTATATTCTCCGGGCTGGAGGAGGGTGAACCGATAGGAGCCCGTGTCCCCGGTTACGGCGGTGCGAACATTTTGAGTCCGCACGCTGGTCAACTCTAAGCTGACACTCGGCAGCACCGCGCCCGTCTCATCAAACACCGTGCCGCTCACCGTGCCTGTGGTGATCTGAGCCAAGGCGCCAGGCACCGCAAGAAGTCCGACGCCAATTGTGACAACGAGGACTCTTTTGGCTTTTCTAGGAATGCAGTTACTCATACTTGTCAGCCCTCTCTTGGTTACGTCATAAGCCTGTTGTTTCTCTCGCAGAAAATCATTGTCCCCTGACCTCCGGTTGCGTAGGTCCCCAGGGTCCCGTCAAAGTCGCGTAAGTCGTTGAGGCGAGGCAGAGCCCTTGCTGACGCGCGGGCTACTGACTTGAGTCTCGCACCTGTTCAGTAGCCCGACCGTAAGGGAGGGCTCGCGACTTTGACGGAACGGTGCGCAGGTCGCGAATGCACTTGTCGTCAGAATCCAAATCGTAGAGACCACTGCAGGATTCGAGGATCGGCCGTATTTGAAATCCTCCCGAACACGGGGGTCAGAGCCGTTGTGTCGGGGACGTCGAAATTGACCCGGTTAAAGGCATTGAAGAAGTCCACGCGGAAGCCGAGGTACTTTCGTTCGTCGAGGCGCCAGTCTTTGAAGATCGAGAAGTCCACACTCGCGAAGCCGGGGGATTCCACAATGTTCCGCCCGGCGGTTCCCATGCTGAAAGGTTGCGGAGCCGCAAAGGCTTTTGTATTGAACCACTCCTGCGGCGTGTGAGGCGCACCCTTATTCGGGTCCCCTATCAGATCCGGTCGATCCAGAGTAGTTCCTCGATTACTGTTGTCGAAGGGAAGCACTACATCCAATCCCCCACCTGTGGAGAAGGTACCGATGCTAGAGACGCCCCAATAACCGAAGATCGCGCCAGGAGCACCCTTGCCACGGTAGGGGATCATCCAGATTGTGTTGTATACGAATCGGTGCCGCGCGTCGAAGATGGAGCGGCCCCATTCCAGACGACAATTTTCCTGGTCTCTTCGCAACTTGTCGTTTATTTCGCCCAAAAATCCGTTTCCTCCACAATCCAGCCACTTTGACCACACATAGGAAAGCTCCCCCTGGAAACCCTGGGCGAACTGCCGTTTTGCTCCAACTCTCAGGCCGTGATAGCTCGAGGATCCGTTGTTGTAGAGAGCTCCAATGCTCGTAAAGCTGGGGAAAGGCCTTCGAGGCGCCACAGGACCGGGTCCAGGTCTCGCATCATTGATATCCACTTCGTCGGTTTTGAGTTTAGTTCCTTTGTTGCCTATATAACCGATGCTGAAAGCGACATCGCGCGTTAGGGCTCTTTCAATGAACAGGTTCCACTGCTGACTGTACGGATCTCGCCAGTCCAGCGGGAACGCCCTTCCGGCTGCAGAAGGAATACCTCGATCTTCCGGGAAGGGATTGGCGATATCGAAATTGGGAACGAGAGGATCCGCGAAAAACGAGAGATTGTTAACAAACGGCCGATTTTGCCGGGCGCGCGTCATGTGGAAGGCGTCAATTGAAGTGTAGTAGAGTCCGTAGCCAGCCCGAATCACCGTATCGTTGTTGCCGAAGGGGCGGTAGGCAAAGCCGACTCTAGGAGCAAAATTGTTCAGATCCCGTCCAAAAATTCGCCTCCCGTGGGGGTAAGGGTCACCCGATACGAGCGGATCCCTGAGCAGTACTTCGCGCGGAACCCCTCCAGGGTTAGGATCGTCTCCTATCAGTTGGAGCTTGCCTATTGCCGGGTTGAAATTGCTCATCCGGTCATCTGTGTCAGACCAGGGAGAATAGTAGTCCCAACCAAGGCCCAAGTTCAGGGTCAGCCTGGGAGTGGCCTTCCAGGTATCTTGAACGAAGAATCCCAGAATGTTCTGCCGGAAATTCGCGAAGCCGTTTTCCCGGCCGACCGCCGCCGATGTCGGATAGCCGAGCAGGAAATCCGCGAGAGCAAAACCGGTGTTGGGCACACCTGGCTGGGTCGTAAAGCGAGATGTAAAGACATAGCTTCCGTTAGGTGTAGGCTGAGCACCCCCGTTCATCTCTCTTCTCTTTGCTTCAGCCCCGAAAGAAAGGGCGTGAGGCCCCGCTGTATAGGAGGCTGTGTCCCCGATGATATAAGTATTGTCCGATCGGTTATTGGGCCCATTGAGGATACCGCCGGACCTGCTAAAACCACTGATAATCACCCAGGGATTATACTGAAACAGCTTGGAGGTTCCCTGAATGCCCAGACGCTCGGCGACTGGAGTGTTACAACAGACCGACTCCTGGAGGAACTGCGTGCTCCTCATGAACCCCAGCTTAACTTCATTAATGAATCGCGTGGAAACCACTCGCGTCCAGCCAATGCGGGCGCTGTTCGCCTGTGTGTTCCAAAGGTCGGTGAAGTTGGGCAACTGATGGAGGAAGCGGTTGAAGGGGAGAACACGATCCTGGTCGTCAAGGATGTAGCGCCCAAAAATCGTGTCGCTTTGTGACAGCTTGAAGTCGATACGCCCGATGAACTGGTCAAAGTCCTGTCGTCTGACCCTGGAGCCGAACAGGTTATTCGCCAGCCCAGGCCGGTCGGGCAAGGGAAACAAGGCGGGTTGCCTCCCGTCGGAAGTCCCGAACAACATATTGCGAGCCACAGGATGAATACGCCCTGGAGGAATGATGTTCCCCGCAAAAGGTTGGCGACGTCCTGTAGCGGGATCGAAGGTAAGCGGGTCAAAAATCTGGATACCCTGAGCCAGGAGGCTGGAGAAATCACCCGTTCTCATCGGGACGGGCGCAACGGTAGCAAATCGACTTTCCGCTTTCCTCTCGCGGGTCCCTTGGTAGTTGAAGAAGAACAAAAGCTTGTCCTTCTTAATGGGTCCCCCGATTGATCCTCCAAATTGATTGAAGAGAAAAAACTGTTTCGTGGGGTCAAAGAATTTGCGGGCATTGGTAGCGGCATTCCTGTGGTCCCAATAATAGTCCCCGTGAAATTCGTTGGTTCCTGACTTGGTTACAATGTTGACCTCCAGTCCGCCGCGACCAAAGCCTTCTAGGGTGGACGAATTACTTTGAGACTTGAGTTCAGTGACGGCATTCTTGCTGGGACGGATGTCTATGCGGGAATAGGCTGCGTCCTTCACGTCAACCCCGTCAATGGTGAAGCTGGAGGCGTCTCCCTGCGAGCCATAAGCATTGGCTGTCCCACCGAACAATTCGTGGAAGACTGTGGCTTGAAAATTTACGGGCTTCACCACGCCTGCATCCAGAGTGACGATGTCGGTGAAGGAGTTCTCGCCGCGAAACGGTAACCGCGTAATTTGTCGCTCCTCTACGACCTGCCCCACGTCCACTGCATCAGTTTTGGTCAGCGGCGCCGTACCTTTCACCTCAACAACCTCGCTGATTTCCCCAACTTCCATCTGGATATCGACGCGAACCACCTCATTTACGTGAAGTATGACATTCGCAATTCCTTTTCTCTTAAACCCAGACACTTCCGCCGTAATCCTGTACTCCCCAATCGGCAATAGAGTGGCATGGTAAGTTCCGGTGTCGTCGGTGATCAATGTCCTTTCTTGTCCAGTACCGACGTGAGTGACCGAAATTTTTCCACCGACAATGACAGCCCCGGTTTGGTCTGTCACCCGACCCAAAAACTCTCCCACCGGCTTTTGGGCCAAGGCGTAAACGGGGAGCAGAAAAATCAGAAATGGCGCAAGACTGAGACGTGAAATCATAAATCACCTCCAGAGTGTGATAGAAACTCAACTGAACGAGTGTTTGAAGAACACAATGATCATATTTAGACGGAGTTAAATGTTCTTTTCTTATATTGTAAGAATATTCAAATGTCAATAAAAATTGTAGACGCTGCCGTAATGCGTTAGTTATGGGGTCCCCAACCCCTGGCGTAAGCCAGTGGTCAGGGCATCCCAACAAGTTCCCTTGCTCTTGCGCAAAGCTGCCTGCGCCGCTCGCGGCGCAGGCAGCTTGGCGCAGGAGGGAGGTGGCGGTGATGAGTGAGCAGGCTGCCACTGGCTCACGCCAGCGGTTGGCGGGTGCCCCCATAACTAACGCATTACACGCTACCAACGCCGAAGCAATCCGCCATCGGGATAATACCCAGTGGCAGTGGCGGAGGATAGATTCTCACCGTGAGCGTTGGGCAGGTTCGCTCAGCATTTCGCTTTTGCAATTTTAACGGCCAGCCCGGGGCCTTACTATGTCGACTCAGGTTCGACCCCGATTCGCGGTTAGGTCCAGTTTTTGCCAATTGTCATTTTATTCAGAATGAATTATATTACTTGCATACTTAGGATTAGGATATAAGACTACGGCACGAATAGGCGCTTAGGCGCAAACTTGAAAAAAATGTTTTTCAAGTTGTGAAACTGCCTGAAGAATGAATTAATTAGAGTGCCGCAAGTGGAAAATGGAAAATGGAAAATCCAACGCTGTTTGTTCAGAAATGCCGTCACCTGTTTGTCAGACGCCGTTTGTTTTTTACTGCCCGAAGGGCCACGTTTTCGGCGCTCCGCCGCCGAAAACGCCTAGACCTTATCCGGGGATTAGCTTCGATGAAGGAGGAGGGCTTCATATCATGGCCAAAAAGGGCTCCAGAAAAGGCAGGTCTGTTTTCCAAGCTTATGAGGCATTGCGTAGAAAAATCATCACGTTGGAGCTTAAGCCTGGAGAGTACCTAAACGAGCAGGAATTGGCCGGGGAACTAGCCGTTGGGCGCACACCTCTGAGGGAGGCCGTGTCCCGATTGAAAGCTGAGAATCTGGTCGTCGGGCAACCCAACAAGTCCTCCTATGTCAAAGACCTGACTCTGAAATGGGTCCGCGATCTGTTCGAGGCTCTCGTTGTCGTGGAAAAAAATGCCAACTATCTCGCCGCTCAGAGAATTAGCCGCTCCCACTTGGAACGAGTAAAGCAGTGTGCGGTTGAGATCGATCAAGCCATCGCACAAAAGAATGCCTGGTCGATTGCATCTCACAATTACGAGTTCCACCGATTGATCGCCGAGAGCTCTGACAACGAGTTGATCTATCAGATCTACCAGAACGTGAGGAATCAGTCGGAAAGGCTTGGTTATTTAGCCGTCAGCGGTTCCATGACCTCAGTCACAGATTTTGACGAGTACTATCGTAAGATTTCACGCCAGCACCAAGATCTGATCAAGTGTTTAGAGTCACGTGACCAAGCTCGAATTCTGGGAGTGTCCGTCGAACACATAAAGACGTTCCGCGAAAGGATCATTGACTATCTAAGTTCCTCACTTGGTCAGCCCCTCGACAACCAATACATCGGCGGAAATCACAGCCCGAACGAGGTTACTGTTCGCGAGAGATAGAAGCGGTTGGGCTGTTGATTTCGCCACTGTCTTCAGCTTGAAGTCGTTACTGAGCTCTTGGCTCGCTACTGGTTGCCGGACGCGAAGAACGCCGGGATGGATCGATCCCGGGCGGCCAAAGGGCAAGAGTTCGGATCCGACTGAAGGATCGGCGCTGTTAAGAGTTACGGCTGATCTCTGGGTCGGTAGCGCCTCTTCGCAGTTGGATCTTCACCGCGTGAACCTCACTGCCACCAAGTGAGCCGTTGGCCCGATTTCGGCGGCTGTTTCTGCATAACGCAAAGCAACCCCCCAGAATCCTTGACTGAGCCCTCCGCATCGAATACATCGCTACTGAACGCCATCTGACGAAGTTTGTTCCCGATGGGGATCTCAACGGCAATTGTTCCCGCAACCATGCAAACATTCATGTACTGTGTATACTAGTTAAATATAATATGTCTAGAAGTATTCTAAATACAAGCGCTTGACAGATGATTAATTGTATAGTACAAGTCAAAAATTGTTTGACTTCGCTTCAAGCTTCGATCGGGCCAACCTCGGGTTCCAAGACAACCAGGTTTCCATGATCTGTTTTTGACAGGGGAGCCCTTAGCCTAGGGACAATTCTGGATATGGTCGAGAAAAAATTGTGTAACGCGGGTGTCGACATTGGCGGAACATTCACGGACATTGTCCTCCTCTGGGAGGACGGCACCGTTAACAGCAAAAAAGTTCTCTCCACTCCACCCGACTATGCACTGGGAATTGTGAATGCAATGACCCAGCTAGGAAAAGAGCTGTCGCTTCCGCTGTCGGAAATCAACAAACTTGTGCACGGAACAACAGTAGCCACCAATCTGATATTAGAAGGCAAAGGCGCAAGAACGGCCTTGCTTACTACAAAAGGCTTCCGTGATGTCCTGGAATTGCGCCGGATCCGTATTCCGCGCCTCTACGACCTTTTCTATGAAAGACCAAATCCCTTGGTGCCTCGTCATTATCGTTTAGAGGTCCAAGAGCGCATCGACGCGCGGGGTTCGGTTTTAACACCGCTCAACGAGGAAGATCTACATCAATGCATTGTCAAGCTTCGAGCCGCCAAAGTCGAAGCGGTTGCTGTTTGCTTTCTCAATTCTTTTGCCCAACCTATTCACGAGCGCCGTGCTGGAGAGTTGATTCGACAGTCGCTTCCGGATGTTTATCTAAGCCTGTCCTCTGACGTTCTTCCAGAAATCCGGGAGTACGAGCGCATGAGCACTACCTGCATCAATAGCTATGTCGGTCCGATTGTGAAGCAATACCTGGATTCCCTGACTCTGGAGCTCGCCTCGCTCAAGATGCTTTGTCCCCTCTTAATCATGCAGTCGAGCGGGGGCATTATGACGGCGCAGGCAGCTAGCCAAGCTCCTGCCCATATGATCGAATCAGGGCCCGCGGCGGGAGTGGTCGCGACATCTCAACTGATGCAGATGGCTGGGTATCTGGATGTGATCAGCTTCGATATGGGAGGGACGACCGCAAAGGCCGCTTTGATTGAAAAGGGCAAGCTGTCCTTAACCTCTGAAGCCGAGGTTGGGGGCGGAATTAACTTGAGCAGCAAACTCACAATGGGCCGCGGCTATACTCTGAAGCTGCCAATGATCGATCTTTCCGAAGTTGGTGCGGGTGGTGGCAGTATTGCGCGCATTAAACGAGGAATGGCCATTGAGGTCGGACCAGACAGCGCGGGAGCCTTTCCGGGCCCCGTCTGCTACGACCGTGGCGGTGATGAGATTACAGTGTCCGACGTAAATGTAATACTAGGGTATATCAACCCAGAATATTTGGCTGGCGGATCCGTTCCGTTAAATGCGGACAAAGCACGGAAAGTGTTTGAGAAGAAAATCGCTGCTCCGCTTGGCAAGGATTTGCTGGAGGCTGCTTATGGAATCCACGTTGTTGCCAATGCCAGGATGATTCGGGCAGTCAAGGCAGTAACGACCTATCGGGGGAGAGACCCGAGGGATTTCAGTCTGGTTGCCTTCGGAGGAAGCGGGCCGGTTCATGCTGCGCATATGGCGCGTTCCCTTGGAATAAGACGAGTGATTGTTCCGGTTCTGCCGGGATTGTTCAGTGCCTTGGGTCTATTGCTGGCCGATGTCCAGCACCACTCTGTACGGACTTTTCTGCGCCGAATCCCTGACGTTTCCATGGATGAACTTAATGCCCTCCTATCAGAGATGGAAAACGAAGGTAGAAGTCAACTGGCAAAGGGAGGGCACAAAAACCAAGGGATCCTCGTGGAAAGATATGCCGACCTTCGTTATCAGGGACAAGCCTTCGAACTAACAGTATCTCTCCCGCATCAGCTTTCGCACCAAAGGGATCTTCTAGGGTTGGAGGAATTGTTTGGGCAAGCTCACGACCGGGAATACGGGCACAGAGCGTCCGACAATGAGCCTGTGGAAATCGTAAACCTTAGGGTTGCATTGCGAATTCCAAGGACTACAAACGGGCTTGACTTCTCAGTCCGGCCTTTGGGTAACGGCAACAACGGGAACCATCGAACCCGCCAGGTCTATTATGGGCCCAGCTACGGATCGCAGGACACCGCAGTGCTCTCTCGCTGGGACCTGACCGAGAAGGAGCAACCGGGGCCGCTAATTGTCGAAGAGTATGACTCAACGACGTTGGTGCCACCGGATTGCCGGGTTGTGCTGGACCAATGTGGCAACATTGTTCTCAACATCAACTAGGTGAGATTCATGATTCGAGAACTTGATCCGATTACCCTTGAAGTGATCAAGAATGCCCTCGACTCCATTGGAGACGAGATGGCTCTAACCGTCGTGCGAAGTGCTTATTCGGGTATTATTCGCGACGGATTGGATTTTTCGACGGCTCTTTGCGATGACCAGGGGCAGATCCTGTCTCAGGGTGTCACTACGCCTTTGCATCTGGGTTCCTTCCCGGATGCGCTGGCCAATCTGCTAACGACCTATCAAGGGAGGATAGATCCCGAAGACGTCTTTATCTTCAACGATCCCTATGGGTCAGGCGGGATACACTTGCCGGACATCTATGTCATTAAGCCCGTTTTTGTGCAAGCAGCCCTGCAAGGCTTTGCTTGCACGGTAGCTCACCAGACAGACATAGGCGGGCTGGTGCCAGGCAGCAACTCCATCCACTCAAGCGAGATCTTCCAAGAGGGTCTCTGTCTGCCAACTTTGAAGCTCTACGATCGCGGCAGGCTTAACGAATCGATCTGGGCAATCATCCGCAAGAATGTGCGGGTCCCGGAGTTAGTGATGGGAGACCTGCGTGCGCAGCTAGCAGCAACGGCTGTGGGCGAAAAATCCTTTCTCGGTTTGTTGGAGGAGTATGGAGTCGACGAACTGAAGTACTACCTAAATGGGCTGATTAGCCAGACCGAACGTCAGGTACGCTCCGAAATTCTGGCAATGCCTGACGGGGTCTACCAATTCACCGATTACATAGACGGGCTCGGTGAAGACCCAGAACCTATCCGCATCCAGGTAGCCCTGACGATCTGTGGAGAGACCATGATCGTCGATTTCGAAGGTACCTCTGGTCAGGTGAAGGCCGGCATTAACTCGCCCCTGCCCTTTACCAAGTCGGCAGCATATGTAGCGATCCGTTGCGTCCTGGGCGCGGACCTTCCGAACAATTCTGGTTGCTTTCGACCCATTGTGATTAGGGCGCCCAAAGGAACGATTGTCAATCCTAGGGATCACGCTGCCTGCGCCGTTAGAGGCATCACGGGTTTTCGCATCACGGATGCAGTCCTTGGAGCATTGGCCCACGTCGCACCCGACCGGATACCCGCTGATGGTGAAGGAGGTTCCTCACTGATTACCATCGGAGGCTATCACGACCATGAGCCTTTTGTTTACGTGGAATCGATGATGGGCACGTGGGGTGGGCGTCCCAACCGGGACGGGTGCGACGGTGCGCCCCACCCAGCGGCGAACCAAACCAATCAACCCATCGAGATGATTGAAGCTACTTTGCCGCTGCGCATTGAGCGATACGGACTGGTTCCCGATTCGGGGGGGCCAGGGAAATTCCGTGGTGGGTTGGCCCTGATCCGTGAGTGGCGCATTCTGGCAGATGACGCAGTGTTGGCCATGCGATCTGATAAGCGCCGCTTTCCACCCTATGGCCTTCACGGTGGAAAATGCGGAACTGGTTCCTTGAATGTCGTTAATCCGGGACTGGGTAACGGGCGGGTATTACCAGTCTTACCCATGGAGGGCGTGATCCTGCAAAAGGGCGATCTGTTTCGACACATTATGCCGGGTGGTGGAGGCTGGGGG